>CALRJO020000012.1:0-53970 GCA_943367565.1 Brevundimonas vancanneytii | reverse complement strand
GCCAGCATCAGATTGCGCATCTCCTGCCGCGCCGCGACATGGGCCAGGGAGACGGCGACGGGACGGACCTCATTGGACAGGTCGGCCACGGTCAGACCGAACGGGAACAGCTCGCGATAGATGACCCGGTCGCGCAGGCCGGGGCCGATGCGGAAGCCGACGCGGCGGGCCAGCTTCTCCATCCGCTCCTCGAGCCGCTGCCGGTTGCGGGCGGCGGCGACGGCCATGCGGTTGACGACGACGATCCAGTCGATCGTCGCATGGCGGCCCTCGGTGATGGCGCGGTGCTTGCGCGCCTCCCAGACACTCTCGGAATAGATCGAGGGCTTGAGCAGATCGAGGGTGACCGGGTCGACCTGACCCAGCAGGTCGAAATCGACGAAGCTGTCGTTCATCGGGGTGACGATCTGGTCGGCGAGACCGTGGGCCGTGCGCGACAGCAGGGTGTCGCCGCCGGGGGTATCGATCAGGATGACGTCGGCCTCGGCCCGCGCCTGGGCCATGGCGGCCTCAAACCGGGCCAGCTGTTCCTGTTCGTCGGCCCTGGCCAGCGCCTTGCCGTCGCCCATGTCGGGCTCGACGGGCATGGGCAGGACCTGACCGTTGCCGGCCATCCAGGCGGCTCGGTTGGCGAAGAATTTGGCCATCGACCGCTGACGCAGGTCCAGATCGATGATGGCCACCCGACGGCCCGCGTGCAGCAGGCCACAGACGATGTGGATGGCGAGGGTGGACTTGCCCGCCCCGCCCTTTTCGTTGCCGACGACGATGACCGCAGGGTCAGCCATGGATGTTCACGCCCCTTTGGCGACCGCCGACTCAGACACGCGGCCGCGAGGGCACAGACTCGCGTCCGCCGGCGGAGACGTCAACGACAGGATGGGCGACGGCTGTGGATGCGGCGGTCAGGCGACCCGGTTGCACCAGGGATCGTCGATGCCGGCGGCGGCGCAGACGGCGGCGGCGCCGGCGGCGGGCGTGGCGACCTTGAGCCGGGTCAGGCGGCGACCGCCGACCTCGACGCCCTCATAGACTGGCGACAGGCCGTTCAGGGCCCAGGCGGCCTCGCCCGACTTGAGCCGGGACCAGGCGGAACGGGCGGCGGCCTCGCTGGAATAGGCGCCGAGCTGGACCAGCCCGCGATTGGCGCGGGGCGCCGCCGGGCGGGAAGGCTGCATGGCGGGGCGCAGGCCGGCGCGGGACGAGGCCGCGTCGATGCGGTCGGAGACCTGCTGAACCACGGCGTCGGCGACGGCGGGCGCGGCGGCGGCGACCAGCCGGGGAGCGGCGCGTTCGACGGCGCCGTCCAGCCCGTCACGGGCGTCCCAGAGCGCGTGGGGCTCCATGACCTCGACCCGCAGCGCCGGACGCAGGCCCGCCTCGGCGGCGTTGCGGGGCGGAGGGGCCGCGGCGCGTTTGCCGTCGAGGTCGATGGCGGCGACGGAATTGGCCAGATTCTCGAACCGGTGGGGGTCGCTGTCGATCATGCCGCAGGCGTTGAGGCCGACGGCCGCGACAAGCACCACGACTGGACGAATGAGGAGGCTGGGCGTCATAAGCCGATACTGGCACGACAGGATTTGCCGCCCGGTTCACAAGCAGGCTTAAGCCGAAAGGTTAATCCGTTCATCATGGTCGAGACAGACGCCCTTCCCGTGGTCCGCAGCGTCGCTGGGCTGCGCGAGACCGTAAGCGGCTGGCGACGGCAAGGGTTCACCGTCGGCTTCGTTCCGACCATGGGCGCCTTGCACGAAGGCCATCTGACGTTGGTGCGGGAGGCGGGTCGTCGGGCCGACCGGATCGTGGCCAGCGTCTTCGTCAACCCGACCCAGTTCGGCGCGCATGAGGACCTGGGGACCTATCCCCGTCAGGAGGCGCGGGACGCCGAACTCCTGGCCGGGGCGGGTTGCGACCTGCTGTTCGCGCCGACGGTGGAGGAGATGTATCCGGCGGGCGCGACCACCACGATCAGCGTGGGCGGGCCGGCCGAGGGGCTGGAGGGCCAGTTCCGGCCGCAGATGTTCGGCGGCGTGGCCCTGGTGGTCGCCAAACTGCTGAATCAGGTGCAGGCGGATGTGGCCGTGTTCGGCGAGAAGGACTGGCAGCAGCTGATGGTCGTGCGGCGGCTGGTCCGCGACCTGGACATTCCGACGGAGATCGTCGGATCGCCGACCATGCGGGACGGCCACGGCCTGGCCCTGTCGTCGCGCAACGCCTATCTGTCCGAAGCGGAACTGGAGATCGCCCGGCGGCTGAACGGTGTTCTGGCCGAGGCCGGGGCGCAGGCGACCGCGCGGCGTCCCCTCGCCGTGGTCGAGCGCGACGCCCATGCCGCCTTGCTGAAAGCCGGGTTCGAGCGGATCGACTATGTCGCGGTCCGCCGCGCCGACGATCTCGCGCCATTCCGCGACGGCGTCGCGGACGCGCCGGGCCGAGTCCTGGCGGCGGCGTGGCTGGGCCGGACGCGGCTGATCGACAATCTGGCGGTCGCCGCCCCGTCCTGAGCGACCCTCAGGCCAGTTTCAGGTCCATCACGCCGCCGATCCATTCGATGCGTGAGAGCCGGCGCGCCTCGGCGGCGGCCTCTGCATTCCCAAGGGCGGTCTCGGCTTCGGCCAGCACGAAATAGCTGTAGGGGTCGGCGGGCCAGTCCTCGATCAGTTCCAGAACCTTGGCGCGGGCGCCGTTCGCATCGCCCTTCAGAAGCAGGGCGGCGGCGAGGCTGCGGCGGGTCGGATACCAGACGATCGGCGGGTCGCCGCCCTCCTCGCCCTGCCCCTGGATGGCGGCGGCGCGGGTGAAGGCCGCCACGGCCGCGTCGGCATTCCCCTCGATCATCGCAGCCCGGCCCTCGAGCACCCGTTGGGACAGCTCGGTGAAGTCCCGCCGCTCGCTGGCCATCGGACCCGAGGCGAAGGATGGATCGTCGCGGAGCGCCTTGATCGCCTCGGCCTCGGCCCGCACGGCCACCGCGTCGCCGGCCCGCGCCGCCGCCTCGCCCCGCGCATAGCGCCAGCTGATGCGCAGCATCGGATGGGTCGCGGGTGGTTCGGCCAGGGCCGCGACCTGATCCGGCGACCCGAAGCGGCCGTAGCTGGCATAGGCGTTGTTGGCGACCATCTGCCGCCACATGTTGTCCGCCGGAATGTCCGGAAAGGTGGCCAGGAACCAGCTCGCCAGCTTCAGGCCTTCCTCGCCGCCGCCCGCCATCAGCGCGCCGCCCATGCCGAAATGGATGTTGTGGCCATGGAGGGGCATGCCGGGGACTCCGCCGGGCGGCCGCGCCAGGCCGTCGTAACGCAGGTCCAGCGCGACGGCGTTGACGTTGGACATCATCGCGTCCCGGTACCGGCCGACGCGATAGAAGGTATGCGACGGCATATGCACCAGATGGCTCGCGCCCGGGGCCAGCGCCGCCAGCCGCTCGCCGTATGGAATGGCCTTCTGCGGATCGTCCGACCATTCGGTCAGATGGATGTAGAGGTGGATGGCGCCGGGGTCGTTGGGCGCCGCGGCCAGCGTCTGCTCCAGAATCTCCATGGCGCGGGCGATGCCGGGATCCTTCGCCTTGCCGTCGTCATCCCACCATTCGTCGGCCTTCAGCATCCAGGCGTCCGCGGCGATGGCGGCGACGGTGATGTCTGACGGAGCGCGGCGGGCGATGCGGTCCATGGCCTGGGCGAAGCGCCGGTCGCGCGTACCTTTGAGACCCGAATATCGCTGGACCAGGGCGTCGATCATCTGACGCTGCATCGGCGTGGCGCGGCGCGCCAGCCGGCGGGCGTCGCGCGCCGCCTGCAGGGCCGCGGCCTGGCTGGCGTCGTCATTGCCGCCGCCGTTGAGATTGGGGCCAAGCGCCCAGGCCTCGCCCCAGGCGCACATGCCACAGGTTGGATCGAGCAGACGCGCCTTGCGGAAGGCCCGCACCGATTCCTTATGTTCGAAAGCCCAGCGCAGCCGGACCCCGTGGTCGAACCAGGCCTGGGCCTCGGGGACTGCTGTATCGACCACGAAGCCGCCAGTTCCAAAACCATCGACCATGACCATGTCGGCCACGGGTGTGCCCGCATTGGCCGAGACAGCGGGGCCGCAAACCTGGGGCCGTTCGATCCGGTCGAGCGCCGCGCGCTCGGTCGTCGCATCGGCGACGGCGGCGGGGCCGAACAGCGAAACGGTCAGGGCGACGCCGGCCATCAGAAAGGTGCGCATGAACGGGGCCTCCCCTGCCCTCGCCGGCACCTTGTCGTGAAAGCGGGTGTTCGCCAAGGGCAGGATCAGCCGCAGTCAACCGCCTCGATGATTCCGCTCGCCTGGTCGAAGCGGACGTTGAGCCGGTCGGGCCTCAGATCCTTCGTGGTCGGACAGGTGGTGCACACGACCCGGACATTGGCGCCCTGCGGGAAGGACACCGCGCCTACGTGTGTCCCGATCAGCGAGCGGGCGGCGTCTGCACCACATTGCCGCGGAGTCGGGGTCTGATCCGGCGGAGTGACGGGTGCGCAGGCTGACAGCGCCAATCCGGCCGCGACGAGGATCAGCGCCCTCATCCGCATTTGACCTCGCGGATCACGCCTGTCGGTTCCTCGAACAGGATGTTCAGCCGGGAGGGATTGTAGTCCATGGTCACCGGACAGGTGGTGCAGGTCACCCGCCAGACCTCATTGGCCGGACGCGCCGGCAATTCCGAGCGATTGCGGCCGATGTAGCGCTGGTACTGGTCGGCCCTGCACTGGTTGGGCCCCTCGCCCGGCGGCGTCGGGGCCGGGCCGTCATCCGCGACCGGCGCGCATCCCACGATCATCAGAGAGGCCGCGGCGAGGCTCATGGAAAGAATTTTCATCGGCGTGGTCTCCCTTGATACCGTCAGCCGCAGCGGACCTGTTCGACGATGTCGGTCCGCTCGTTGAAGAAGATGTTCAGGCGGTGGGGCGAATATTCCTCGGTGACCGGGCAGGTCGTGCAGGTCACCCGCCGGTTCACCACATCGACCGGAACGGGGATTTCCGTCTTCGGTTTCCCGACCAGCCATTGCAGATCGCCCGCGCGGCAATAGTCGACCGTCGGATTTGTCGGGCGCGTGCCCGTCGGCAGATTGATCTGGGCCTGTTCGACGGCCCGCGGCGCCGACGCGTCCGACGCCGGTGTCGAACAGGCGGCGACGGCCAGCAGGGCGATCAGGCCGCCTTTTCCCAGCGTCCTTCCGGAGACTGTTTCCAGTAGGCCAGTTGGGCGTCCTGGTCCTTCAGCGCCTTCCAGCGGACCCGCGCGCCCGTCAGCGCGGCCTCGTCCCGTCCGTCGAAGATGATGAAGCATCGATCGAAGCCTTTCGTATCGCCCAGCTCTGAGCCGTCCACGATGAACAGCGCCTGAGCGGCGTTCGGGTTCTCAAGCGATTCGCTCAGCACGATGGGCTGGCGCGCCGCCTCGGGTCCCGAAGCCATGCCGTGGGCCAGGAAACCGTCGTCGCGATATGTCCACAGCCGCTCGTCGAGTTCCTCGAGCAACCGCCGGTCAGCGGCGCGGACCAGCGCCCGCCAGCCCCGCTCGCGCGTCTTCTCCAGCAGGCCGGGAAGGACCTGATCCAGGGTCGACCGCTCGAGGTGGTAGAACCAGATTTCCGGCTTGGCGTCAGACACCCGGTTCTACCTTTTCAGAGACTTACGACTCGTAGCTGTCGGCTACCATCCGGTCGAGCGTGCGCACGCCCCAGCCCACGGCGCCGTCGGGAACGGTCGGGTTGCGGCTGTCCTTGACCCAGGCGGTCGGGGCGATGTCGATATGCGCCCACGGCACGCCGTTGGTGAAGCGCTGCAGGAACAGGGCGGCGGTGATCGAGCCGCCCGCGCGGCCGTTGCCGGTGTTCTTCACATCGGCGATCGGCGTGTCGATGTGGCGTTCGTAGGCGGCCGGGATCGGCATCCGCCAGGCGTTCTCACCGACCTTGGGCGCGGCGGCGAGGAAGTTCCCGGCCAGTTCGTCCGAGTTCGAGAAGACCCCGGCGTACTCCAGCCCCAGAGCGACGATCATGGCGCCCGTCAGGGTGGCCAGATCGAGCATGAATTTCGGCTTGAACCGCTCCTGGGTGTACCAGAGGCAATCCGCCAGAACGAGACGGCCCTCGGCGTCGGTGTTCAGCACCTCGACCGACTGGCCTGACAGGGACATGACCACATCGCCCGGACGCTGGGCGTTTCCGTCCGGCATGTTTTCGACCAGGCCGAGGACACCGACCACATTGACCTTGGCCTTGCGGCCCGCCAGCGCGTGCATCAGGCCGGCGACGGCGGCGGAGCCGCCCATGTCCCACTTCATCTCCTCCATGCCGTCGGCCGGCTTGATGGAGATGCCGCCGGTATCGAAGGTGACGCCCTTGCCGATGAAGGCGATGGGCTGGTCGCCCTTCTTGCCCCCGTTCCATTTCATGACGACGACCTGGCTCTCGCGCCGGCTGCCCATGCCCACGGCCAGCAGGGTGTTGAAGCCGAGCTTCTCAAGCTCCTTCTCGCCAAGAATCTCGACTTCAAGGCCCAGCTTCTCCAGCGCCTTGACGCGTTTGGCGAACTCGACGGGGTAGAGAATGTTGGCCGGCTCGCTGACCAGATCGCGTGAGAATTCCACGGCGTCGGCGACCGGGGACAGCTTGCCGTAGGCCGCCTGGGCGGCCTTCGGGTCGGCGGCCACGACGCGGATGGTCTCGATCGACGGCGTCTTCTCGGGCTTCAGCGTGGTGCGGTATTTGAGGAAGCGGTAGGCCGCCAGGCGGGCGGCGAAGGCGGCCCGGGCGGCCTGGTCGGCGGTCAGATGGCCGGCGTCGAGGGTCAGGGCGGTCGCGCCCGACAGTTTGACGGCCTGATAGGCGGCGCCCGCGGCGGTCTCCAGCGCCAGATCATCGAACCCGCCGGCCTCGCCGGCGCCGCTGAGCAGGATCGACCCGGCCTCGACCCCGGCCGGGGCGGCGACGATCAGGGTGCTGTTCGACGCGCCGGTGAAGCGGCTGGCGGTCATCGCCCTGGTCAGGGCGCCCGACGTCGCGGTGTCGAGTTGCGACCCCATCCCCGACAGGACCCGGCCTTCGTGAACCAGAACGGCCAGAACCTCGGCGGCGCCCGCGGACGCGATGAACTCGATCTTCATTTACTACTCCCGCCGGGCGATACGCCCCGGCTCTGTGTCGATGGGATGTGCGCCCGCAGTTTCACCGGCGCATTCGGGTGTGTATTAGATGCTCTCCCTCCCCTCCGCCTGCAACCGGCGATTTCCTGCCGCATATGACCCTGATTCAAGGCTATCTTTTCCGGCAGATCGCTCGCCCCGTCGTCGGCGCGTGCGCCGCCCTGGCCGGAATCGGCATTCTGAGCCAGAGCCTTGACCAGCTGGAAGTGATTGTCGAGCGCGGCCAGAGCGTATGGGTCATGGTCAAGCTGACGCTGCTCGCCGTGCCGCAGCTGCTGGCGGTCATCATTCCCATCGGCCTGTTCGTCGGCGCCCTGATCGCCCTGACCCGGCTGCAGCGGGAGCAGGAACTGACGGCGGTGTTCGCTTCGGGCGTCACCCGCTGGTCGGCGATTCGCCCCGCGGTGAGGATCGCGGCGATAGCGGCCGTACTGACCCTGGTCATCACCACGGTCGGCCAGCCCTGGGCGCAGCGGCAGTCCCGGGCCGAGGCCTTCGCCGTCCGCGCCGACCTCGCCGTCCTGCTGGTCGAGGAAGGGGTGTTCAAACAGGGGCCGAACGGACTGACCGTCTACGTTCAGCAGATCGAACAGAACGGCCTGCTGAAGAATCTGTTCGTCTATCTGGCGGAGGACGACAAGGTCACCACCTGGGACGCCGCCGAGGCCCGGTTCAGCCGGATCGACGGCCAGCCGTATCTGACGCTTCTGAACGGATCCTGGCAGCGGTACTCGTCCCGCGGGGTTCTGGAATATCTGTCCTTCGACCGGCAGGTCATGCCCCTGGCGCAGTACACGGAGGTGACCGAGCAGGTCCGGTACAAGCCGTCGGACCTGTATCTGACGCAGCTGTTCAATCCTTCGCCCGGAGACCTGGAGCGGGTCGGGTCAGCCGACGAACTGATGGCCGAGGGTCATTCGCGGCTGTCCGCGCCGCTCTATGCCCTCATGGCCATGGCCATGGCGTTGACGGCGATCATGGGCGGGCAGTTCAGCCGCACAGGCTACAGCCTCCGTATCGCGAAGGCGGCGGGCCTGTTCCTGATCATCCGCATCGCCGGCTATGGCGTGGTCGCGGCCAGCGCGTGGAACGGCTGGCTGAACGTGTTCCAGTATCTGCTGCCGATCGCGGCGACGGCCGTCGCCCTGAGGCTGCTGTTCCGGGCGCTGAAGCCGCGCCGGCGTCACGTCTGGCCCCCCTTTGAACGGCTGAAGGCGCGGTTCGCATGACCAGCCGCACCTCCCTGCCCGTCCCCTGGCTGAGGCTTGGCCGGATCGAACGCTATGTGCTGGTCCAGCAGGCACGGTCCCTGGGCATCGCCCTGGGCGTCATCGCCGCCCTGATCATGCTGATCGACTTCGTGGAGGTGTCCCGGGGCGTCGGCTCCGACGTCGATCTGTCGGGCGTTCGCATCCTCGGCCTGATGCTGCTCAAATCCCCGCAGGTGATCATCCAGCTGCTGCCCTTCGTCTTTCTGTTCGGCACCCTGGCGGCGTTCGTCGGCCTGAACCGCCGCAGCGAGCTGATCGCCATGCGGGCGGCGGGCGTTTCGGCGTGGCGGTTCGTCCTGCCGGCGGCGGGGGCGGCGCTGGCATTCGGCGTGATCACCGTCGCAGCCCTGGGACCACTGGCGGCTTCGGCGGACGGCCTGTTCCAGCGCGAGCGGGCGCGTCTGTCGGGATCGGCGGTCGGCGCCGAGGCCAGTCCGACGGTGTGGATTCGCGAGGGCGACGACACGCGCCAGATGGTGATCCGCGCCGTGCGTCAGGACCGGGCGAGCGCCCGGCTGCTGGACGTCACCTTCTTCATCTACACCAACGACGGCGACGGCATGCGGACCTTCTCGGAACGGATCGACGCGGATTCGGCCTCGCTGTCGAACGGCAGTTGGCGGCTGCTCAACGCCACGGGCGCGGAGATCGGGCAGCGCGCGGTGCGCTATGCGACCCTCGATCTGCCCTCCAGCCTGGCGGACGAGGAAGCGTTCGAGCGGTTCGCCCGACCGCAATCGACATCCTTCTGGTCCCTGCCCGCCCAGATCAGCCGCGTCGAGGCCGCCGGCTTTTCGTCCACCGCCTATCGGCTGCGGTTGCAGCAGCTGTTGGCGACGCCCCTGATGTTCGCCGCCATGTCGATCCTGGCCGCGGCCTTCTCGCTTCGGCTGATGCGGCTGGGCGATCTGGCGCGGATGAGCGTGGCGGCGGTGGTGCTGGGGTTCGGCTTCTTCTTCGTCAACCAGGCGGCTTCGGCCTTCGGCTCGGCGGAGGTGATACCGCCGTGGCTGGCGGCCTGGTTGCCGCCCTTGCTGACAGCGCTCGCCGCCTTCACCTTGCTGTTCTATACCGAAGACGGCTAAGCGATCCGGCTGTTCCCCGGCTGTGCCGGATCGTACGCCCTCCAGAGTGAATTCTTGCATGCAGCGTGACCGCCGTGCGCCCGATTTGGGAGCCTTGCGCTACCGGCTTCTGGCCGGCGCGGCCGCGATCGCGCTGGCGTCGTCGGGCGGGGCCGTCCGGGCGCAGGAAGCGCCGGGCGCCGATGGGCTGACTCCGGACGGCGTCTATATCGAAGCTGATTCCGCGGGACGGGACGGCGACGTCATAACCGCGCAGGGGGCCGGCGCCGACCGCGTGCTGGCCCGGTTCCGCAATGCGACGCTCCGGGCCGGGGCGATCAGCTATGACCTGGGCCTCGGCATCGCCACGGCGGACCGGCAGGTCGAGTTCACCGACCCCGAGGGCAATGTCGTCTTCGCCAGTCATCTGGAGCTCGACTCCGACCTCAGGGCCGGCGTCGCGGTCGATTTCGCCACCCGATTCCAGAACGGCGCCAGCCTGATGGCCGCCACGGCCGTCCGCCGCAGCGAGAACGTCAACGAGCTGAACTATGCCCTGTTCACGCCCTGCCCGATCTGCGACGCCGAAGGGAATCCCAGGGAGCCCAGTATCGCCATCCAGGCGGAGAAGGTGGTCCAGGACGAGGAATTGCGCGCGATCCTGTATCGCAACGCCGTGTTCCGGGTCGGCGGCGTGCCGGTCTTCTACCTGCCGTTTTTCGCCCACCCCGATCCAACCGTCGAACGGGCATCAGGCTTTCTGGTGCCGATCCCCAGCTATGACGAGGGTCGCGGCCTGAGCCTTGAGGTTCCCTATCTGCAGGTGGTGTCGCCCTCCGAGGACTGGCTGATCAGCCCGCAACTCAACACCGACGTCGCGCCCCTGCTGAACCTGCAGTGGCGGCGCCGGTTCGCCGACGGGATGATCGTCGCCCGCGGCGGCTTTACCCATGAGCGCAGTTTCGGCGACTTCGATCTGGACGGCGACGGCGACGCCGAGAGCAACGTCAAATTCGGCGACCGGACCAGCCGCAGTTATTTCCTGGGGCATGGCCGCTTCGATCCGGGCGGACCATGGCGCTGGGGCTTCACGGCGGAACGGGTGTCGGACAAGACCTTGTTCGACCGCTATGACATCCGCGATCCCTATCAGGACAACGGCCTCTATTACGGCGACCAGCGCCGGCTGATCAGCCAGCTCTACGCCGAGCGGCAAACCGCGCGGTCCTACTTCTCGGTCGCGGCCTTCACCCTGCAGAGCCTGCGGGTGGCCCGGTTCGATCCGGTCACCCCGGCGCTGAACGAGTTCGAGGCCGATGGCGCCCTGCCGGTGGTCGCGCCCCTCGTCGAGGCGCGCTGGGAGCCGAACGCACCGATCCTCGGCGGCCGTCTGCGTCTGCGAGGATCTGCCGTATCGCTGTATCGGGGCGACTATGTCGGCGGGCCGGTGTTGCGCCCCCAGATCATCCCGGCGGGACCGACCTCCGGCCTCCCGGGCGTCGACAGTCGTCGGATTTCCGGCCAGGCCGAATGGCGGCGGACCCTGATCTCTCCGCTTGGCGTCCGGTGGGAGCCCTTCATCGACGTCCGCGCCGATATCTATTCCGTCGGCGACCTGCCGCCCATGTTGGGGCTGGACGAAGAAGCCATCTCCAGAGGGCGCGCCACGGCGGGCCTCGACATCAGCTACCCCCTGTTTCGCCGCGTCGGCCCCGGCGCCGATGTGATTCTGGAGCCGGTCGCGCAGCTTTCGGCGTCGACCACATCGGACCTTGATCCGCGCATTCCCATCGAGGACAGCCAGACCCTGGAGCTGGACGAGAGCTCCCTGTTCCGGACGGATCGGTTCCCCGGGTACGACCTCTACGAAGGCGGCTCGCGCCTGACCATCGGCGGGCGCGCGACCCTGCGCTGGGACGAGGGTCGACAGGCCAGCCTGTTCATCGGCCGCAGCTATCGAGCCGAGGAGGAGCCCGCCTTCCTCACGCCCGTGCCCGATTCGCCCGCTCAGCTGTATGACCCCTCCGGCCTGGCCGCCCAGTCCTCTGACTGGGTTGTTCAGGGCAGTTTTTCGCCTTCGGACCGGATTCGGGGCTGGGGCCACGCCACGCTCGACGCCTCGGGCGAGATCCGGCGGGCGGAGGCCGCGGTCGATGGCCGCTGGGGTCGGCGCAATCTTGCGACCGTCAGCTATATCGTGGACCGCTCCAACCCGTTGGCGGGACCGCTGAACCGCAACTACGAGTTCGTCCAGCTGTCGGGCCAGCAGTTCATCCTGGGCAACTGGGGCGTGGCCGCGTCCGGCATCGTCGATCTGGAGCGCGACATCATCACCCGCTCCGAAGTCGGCCTGTTGTTCGACGATGACTGTTTCCGGTTCGAGATCGGCTATCGGCGCGACAACACCCGCGTGCGCCCGACCGGACCGTCCGAGGGCGTCTATGTGCGCCTAAACCTCGCCACTTTCGGCGGTACAGGGTATTGACGCAGCGACGGGCGCTGACGGCCGCGCGGCCCGGGGGCGCGCGGTTCGCAAATCCGGGACGAAAACCGGACCAGCGCCGCTTGAGGAACCAGGACTGACATGGGTTTGCAGCGTTACATGACGGGCGTGGCGATCGCCGCCCTCCTGGCCGGTTCGGTCATGGCCCAGACCGCGCCTCCGGCGCAGCCGGCCGCCGCCGGCAATCTGAATCCGGCCGCCGAGGCGGCGCCGGCCGCGCGGCCGGCCGCGCCGGCCTTTCAGATGTCGGACGGCATCCTGGCCACCGTCAACGACAGCGTCATCACCGGCTTCGACCTGCGCCAGCGCATGTTGCTGCTGATCGCCATGACCCAGGTCCAGCCGACGCCGGAAAACATTCCCGCCATCCAGCAGCAGGCCCTGAACGCCCTGGTGGATGAGCGGCTGCAGAGGCAGGAACTGACGAACTACGAGGATCTGGTCGTCAGCGATCAGGAGGTCGAGGAAGAAATCACGGCCATGGCCCAGGAAGTGGGCGCCACGCCCCAGGCCTATGTCGACTTCCTGACGCAGGGCGGCATACGCCCGAGCACCCTGCGTGAGCAGGTGCGGACGCAGATCGGCTGGTCCCGGTTGGTCGGCGGCCGGTTCCAGAGCCGCGCCCGGGTCAGCCGCGCCGCCGTGGCGGCGGCTATCCGCCAGATCTCCGAGGCCGCCTCGAAGAAGCAATATCTGATCGGCGAGATCTACATCGAATCCGCGCGGGTCGGCGGCCAGCAGGCGGCGCTGAACGGCGCCAACCAGCTGGTGCAGCAAATGGTCCAGGGCGCGCCCTTCCAGGCCGTGGCCCAGCAGTTCTCGGCCGCGCCTTCCGCGACGCGCGGCGGGGACGCCGGCTGGGTCGTCGAGGGCACCGTGCAACCCGCCCTGCAGCAGGCGCTGGATCAGCTGGACATCGGACAGCTGTCGCGGCCGATCCCGGTCGATGGCGGGGTCTATATCGTCTATATGCGCGACAAGCGGGACGGGGCCTCGGCCAGTCTGGTGCAGATCAAACAGGTGATGATCGAACTGCCGGACACGGCCACTGAAGCCGAGATCGCCGCGGCGACCCGGCGGCTGGAGACCCTGCGCCCGCAACTGACCTGCGACACCATGCTGGCCCGGGCGACGTCGGAGCAGGGTCTGCTCGGCGCCGATCTGGGCGAGGCCGATGTGCAGAACCTCGCGCCGCAGTTCCAGCAGGTCGCCCGGTCGGCCGAGGTCGGCTCGGTCAGCACCCCCGTGCGCACCCCGCTGGGCCTGCACCTGCTCGCCGTCTGCGGCCGTCGCGTCGGAGGGACCGAGGCGCCCGATCCGCGGGAAGTCGAGAACCAGCTGTTCCGCCAGAACCTCGCCACCCTCGGCCGCCGCTATATGCGCGACCTGCGCGAGGACGCCCTTATCGAGTACCGGTAATGACCGCCGTCCCCGCGCCGCTGGCCCTGACCATGGGCGAACCGGCGGGCGTGGGGCCGGAGATCATCGCCAAGGCCTGGGCCGCGCTGAAGGATGAGGGCCCGGCCTTTGTCGTCGTGGGCGACGCCGCCCTGATGCGGGCCCAGGGTCAGCCGGTCGAATCGGTCCTGTCGCCGGCCGACGCCGCGACTCTCTTCGGCCGCGCCATCCCCGTGCTGGACACCCCCCTGCCCGCGCCCGTGAGCGCGGGCCGTCCCGAGCCGGCCAACGCCGGCGCCGTGGCCGACTGGATCGAACAGGCGGTCAATCTGGCCTTGTCCGGCGAGGCCTCGGGCGTGGTCACAGCCCCCATCGCCAAGGCCCCGCTCTACGCCGCCGGCTTCCGCTTTCCGGGACATACGGAATTCATCGCAGAACTGACCGCCGACACGCCCTTCGCCGGGACGCGCGGGCCGGTGATGATGCTGACGGCGAAGGACCTGCGCGCCTGCCTGGTGACCATCCACGCCCCGCTGGCCGAGGTTCCCGAGCTCGTCACGGCCGAGCGGGTCCAGCGCACAGCCCGCGTGGTCCATGAGGCGATGAGGCGCGACTTCGGCATCGCCGCGCCGCGGCTGGCGCTGGCGGCGCTGAATCCGCATGCGGGCGAGAGCGGTTCGATCGGGCTGGAGGAGGTCGAGGTGCTGATCCCCGCCGCCGCCACCCTGCGCGCCGAGGGGATAGCCATCACCGATCCCCTGCCCGCCGACACCCTGTTCCACGACGCGGCCCGCGCGACCTACGATGCTGTCCTGTGTTTGTACCACGACCAGGCCCTGATTCCGGTCAAGACGCTGGACTTCTGGGGCGGGGTCAACACGACCCTGGGGCTGCCTGTCATCCGCACTTCGCCCGACCATGGCACCGGTTTCGACATCGCCGGCAAGGGGGTGGCGCGGGCCGACAGTCTGATCGCGGCGGTGCGGCTGGCGGGAGCGATGGCGGCGGCGCGCGCGGCGGGGTAAGCAGCGGGGTGACCGACCTCCCCTCCCTCCGCGAAACCCTCGACGCCCACGGCCTGCTGGCCAGGAAGAGCTTCGGCCAGCATTTCCTGCTGGACCTCAACGTCACCCGCAAGATCGTGCGTCTGGCCGGGCCGTTTGAAGGCCGGGCCGTGATCGAGGTCGGCCCCGGCCCCGGCGGCCTGACCCGCGCCCTGCTGGAGAGCGACGCCGGCAAGTTGATGCTGGTCGAGAAAGACCCACGCTTCCTGCCCCTGCTGGCCGAGCTTGACGACGGTTCGGGGCGGCTGGGCGTGGTCGAGGCCGACGCCCTGAAGGTGCGCGAGGCCGAACTGGTCGAGGGACCGGCGCATGTGGTGTCCAACCTGCCCTACAATGTCGGCACGCCGCTGCTGATCAAATGGCTGACCGGCCCGTGGACGCCGCACGCCCTGACCCTGATGTTCCAGAAGGAGGTCGCCGAGCGGATCGTCGCCGCCCCGGGAGACGACGCCTATGGCCGGCTGGCGGTGATCAGCCAGGCGGTGTGCGAGGCGAAACTGGTCATGCACCTGCCCGCCGCCGCCTTCACCCCGCCGCCGAAGGTGGCCAGCGCCGTGGTGCATCTGGTCCCGCGTGCGGACCGGCCGGATCAGGCTCTCCTCAATGCACTGGAGCGGGTGACGGCGGCGGCGTTCGGTCAGAGGCGGAAGATGCTGAGGTCCAGCCTCAAGCCGCTGGGCGGGGCGGCGTTGTGCGAAGCGGCGGCGCTCAGTCCCGAGGATCGGGCCGAGGTCATCGACCTGGCGGGCTTCCTGCGACTGGCGCGGGCGGTAGCGGGTCAGGCCCAGCCGACAACGCCCGGCACAGGCGGGGAGACGATGCTCCGGCGCAAGCGCGGTTGAACGCCTTCCGGGCCCCTTCGGCCGCCGGGCTGAATCTGGCCGGCATTTGTTTTCGATCAATGTCCCGGCGGGCTGTTCCGGCCACGGTGCCCGCCTTACCGGGGGTCCGGCCCTGTTCTCGCTCCGGCAACTGCGCCGCCCGCGAGACGTTAGCCAAGCCCTCACGCAATCGGAGACCACCTGATGTTACTTTCCGCAGGCACGCTCGTGGCCGTAGTCGACGGCGAGAAGCTGGCGCTGTTCCACAACACGGGGCATCAGAATGTCGTCCTGAGTCCCTGGCCGACGCCCGCGATCACGGAGCGCGCCTCGGGCGCCGCCGGGCGTATCTCCAGCGGAGCCAACCCTGACAATGACACCCAGGCCGAGGACGGCTTCGCCATGGGCGTCGCCGACGTACTCAACAAGATGGTGCTGGAGCACAAGGTTGAAAGCCTGCTGGTCATCGCAGCGCCAAAGACGTTGGGTCAACTGCGCAAGGGCTGGCACAAGGAGACCGCCGCGCGGGTGGTCGGCGAAATCGCCAAGGACCTGACCGGACATTCCCCGGATCAGATCACCGCGGCGATCGTGAAGGCCTGAGCCGCCGGTCAGTCGTCAGACCGCCTCGTTCAGCAGGGCGTCCTTGTAGGCGTCGATCCAGATGTTGCGGAAACGGCAGCTGCGTTCCGCATGATAGATGTGGGCCAGTTCGGCGTAGCTGCGGTCGAAATCGTCGTTGACGAAGACATAGTCGAAGTCGCCGCAGTGCTCGATCTCGCCCTTGGCGTTCTGGATGCGGCGTTCGATGACCTCGTCGGCGTCCTGGGAGCGGGTGACCAGCCGGCGGCGCAGTTCCTCGAGGCTGGGCGGCAGGATGAAGACGCGGACGGCGTCCTCGGGGCATTGGGCGGCGATCTGGCTCGCGCCCTGCCAGTCGATGTCGAACAGGACGTCGCGACCCTCGGACAGGGCCCGGTCGATCGGCGCGCGCGGGCTGCCGTAGCGGGCCCCGTGAACGTCGGCCCATTCGAGGAAGGCGTCGGCGTCGATCAGGCGCTGGAATTCGGCGTCATCGACGAAATGATAGTCGCGGTCGGCGACCTCGCCCGGGCGGATCGGGCGGGTGGTCATGGAGACCGACAGTTCCAGCCCGCCGTGGTCGGCCATCAGGCGGCGGCACAAACTGGTCTTTCCGGCCCCCGAGGGGCTGGCCACGATCAGCAGGACGCCGCGGCGGGGATGGCGTTCATTCGACATTCTGGACCTGTTCGCGCAGCTGTTCGATCACGGCCTTGAGCTCGAGGCCGATTCCGGTGAGCGCGGTCGTAGCCGATTTCGAGCAGAGGGTGTTCGCCTCCCTCATGAATTCCTGCATCAGGAAGTCGAGTTTCCGGCCGGCGGGGGGTTGCCGCAACAGTTCGCGGGCCGAGGCGACGTGGGCGGTCAGGCGATCCAGCTCCTCGCGCACGTCGGCCTTCGTGGCCAGGGAGGCGGCCTCGAGGAAGATGCGGTCTTCCAGCCCCGGGGCGTCGGGGGCCAGCTCGGTCATGCGGCGGGTGAATCGGTCGCGGATGGCGTCGGTCTGGGCCATGGCTTCGGTCCCGGCCTGGGCGGTCAGGGCCGCGATGCGGTCGATGAAGTCGATGACCACGGGCAGGAGCTGTGAGCCCTCGCGGTCGCGCGAGATCTTCAGGGCGTCGAGGGCGGCGTCGATGGTCAGGGCCATGGCGGCCTCGACGGCGGCGCGGGCCTCGGGGTCGTCGACCTCCTCGGGAGCCTCCAGCACTCCGCGCAGGGACAGCAGGCCGTCGGCGGATGGCGGCGTGGCCCCCTCCTCCGCCAGCTGGTTGGCGAGGGCCAGGTAGCGGGCGAGGATGTCCTGATTGACCTTCAACGAGGCGGCCCCGAGTTCGGCGCGCTTCGCCTGGACGCCGAGCGTGACCTGCCCGCGGCTGAGGCGGGCCTGGGCCGAGGTCTTGGAATGGCGCTCGAGGCCGTCGAAGCCGGGCGGGCCGCGGAAACGGACTTCCAGATTGCGGCCGTTGACCGACCGGGCCTCGACCGACCACGTCCAGTCGCCCGACGCGCCATCGGCCCGGCCGAAGCCGGTCATGCCCGAGATGGCGCTCATTGAGCGGGGGCCGTGGGCGGAATGCTGATGACCCGGGCGCCCGGCGGGACCGTCACGCCCGGCGGGACAGCGGTCCCCCCGGCGGCGGCGGCGGGATCGACCGTGGCGGGTTCCGGCGCGGGCGGCAGGCCGGCGCGCTGACGTTCGATCGCGCGCCAGCGGGCGACATTGGCCAAATGCTCGTCATAGGTCCGGGCGAAGGCGTGGCCGCCGGTCCCGTCGGCGACGAAGAACAGTTCGTTGCTGGCCGGTGGATTGAGCACGGCGGCGATGGCCTCGCGGCCCGGATTGGCGATCGGCGTCGGGGGCAGGCCGTCGATCTGATAGGTGTTCCAGGGCGTCTGGCGATCCAGTTCGGAGCGACGGATGCCCCGGCCCAGGGGCCGCCCCCTGGTTATGCCGTAGACGATGGTCGGATCGCTCTCCAGCCGCATGCCGGAGCGCAACCGGTTGGTGAAGACCGCGGCCACGCGGGGGCGTTCGGCGGCGACGCCGGTCTCCTTCTCGACGATGGAGGCGAGAATGACCGCCTCCTCCGGAGTCCGGACCACCGTATTGGGGCTGCGAGCCGCCCACAGGCGGGCGAGGTTGTCGTCATGGGCGCGGCGCATGCGGGCGATGACCGAGGCGCGGGTCTCGCCGCGGCTGATCTCATAGGTCTCGGGCCAGAGCGTGCCCTCGTCGGGCGTGGCCTCGACCGCGCCGGTCAGGATGGTCTGGTTGTTGAGAATGTCGACGGCCTGGGCCGAGGACCAGCCCTCGGGCAGGGTGACGTAGTGGCGGACCACCCGGCCCTCGACCAGCAGGACGATGACGGAGCGCAACGAAGCCCCTGACGGCACCTCATATTCGCCGGCGCGCAGTTTGCGGTCGGCGCCGGTCAGGGTGGCGGCGGCCTTGAACATGTCGGTCGAGCGGATCACCCCGGCCGACTTCAGGGTGGCGGCGATGGCGCCCACGCCGGCGCCGCTGGGCAGTGTGACGATCGTATGCTCGGCCCCGCCGCGCGCCGAGGGCCCGGGGGCGTAGAAGACGCTCCAGGCCGCGACGAGGGCGATGATCAGAAAGGTGCTGAAGGTGGCCGTGGCGGCCAGAAACGCCGTCTTGCGGCCCGAGCGACGCTCCACCCCCATCAGCCGACCTTCCGGAAGATGACGGAGGCGTTGGTGCCACCGAAGCCGAAGCTGTTGGACATGGACACGTCGATCTCCATCGGCTGACCCTTGCCGCGCACCAGGTTCAGGGCGGTCTCGCGCTCGGGGTTGTCGAGGTTGATGGTCGGCGGCGCGATCTGGTCGCGGATGGCCAGGATGCAGAAGATGGCCTCGATGGCCCCGGCGGCGCCCAGCAGGTGGCCCGTCATGGACTTGGTCGAGGACAGGGCGACGTTCGGGGCGTGATCACCCATCAGCTTTTCGATGGCGCCGGCCTCGATCCAGTCGGCCATGGTCGAGGTGCCGTGGGCGTTGACGTAGTCGATGTCGGCGGCGGTGATGCCGGCGCGCTTCACCGCCATTTGCATGGCGCGATAGCCGCCGTCGCCGTCCTCGGCGGGGGCGGTGATATGCCAGGCGTCGCCGCTCATGCCGTAGCCGACGACCTCGGCGTAGATGGTCGCGCCGCGCGCTTTCGCGTGCTCATATTCTTCCAGCACCACGATGCCGGCGCCCTCGCCCATGACGAAGCCGGAGTGGTCCTTGTCCCAGGGCCGGGAGGCCTTCTCCGGCTCGTCATTGTAGGCGGTACACAGGGCCTTGCAGGCGAGGAAGCCGGCGATGCCGATGGGGACGATGGAGCTTTCGGCCCCGCCCGCGACCATGACGTCGGCGTCGTCCAGCATGATCATCCGGGCCGCGTCGCCGATGGCGTGGGCGCCGGTGGCGCAGGCGGTGACGACCGAGTGATTCGGTCCTTTCAGACCGTGGCGGATCGAGATCTGGCCGCTGGTCAGGTTGATCAGGGCCGAAGGAATGAAGAAGGGGCTGACCCGACGGGGGCCCTGCTCCTTGAGGATGATGGCGGTGTCGGCGATGGGGCCGAGGCCGCCGATGCCGGAGCCGACCATGACGCCGGTTCGCTCGCGCTGTTCCTCGGTCTCGGGCTTCCAGCCGGCGTCTGCCAGCGCTTCGTCGGCCGCGGCGATGGCGTAGACGATGAAGTCGTCGACGCGCTTGCGGTCCTTCGGCGACATGACCTTTTCATGGTCGAAGACGCCCGGCTGGCCCGGCGCGCCGCCGCCCCGTCCATCCACGGACGGGATCTCGCCGGCGATGGTGCAGGCATAGCCCTCGGTGTCGAAATTGGTGATCGGGCCGATGCCCGAACGCCCCTCGAGGATGCCCTTCCAGTTATGCTCGACGCCCCATCCCAGCGGGGTGAGCAGACCGAGGCCGGTGACGACGACGCGGCGCATGAGCGCTCCTCGTTACAGAATCCTGACCGCAAACAGTAATGGCCGCCGGGCGACCCCGCTAGGGGCGCGCCACGGCGGCCATCAATGCCGTTCAAAAAGAAGAGGCGGCGATCAGCCGGCCAGCTTCTCGTCGATGAATTTCACGGCGTCGCCGACCGTCTGGATGTGTTCGGCGGCGTCGTCCGGGATTTCGATGTCGAATTCTTCCTCGAAGGCCATGACCAGTTCGACGTTGTCGAGCGAGTCGGCGCCCAGGTCGTCGATGAAGCTGGCCTTTTCAACGACCTTTTCCGGATCGGCGTCCAGGTGGTCGATGACGATCTTGCGGACGCGTTCCAGGGTGTCGGACATGTGTGTCTCTGCTCATTGGGCCGCCGGGGCGGCTGTTGTCTCAAATCCTGCCGTATGACGACGGCGACGGCGACGCAAGCCTTGAACGAAGACTCGCGCCAACCGGTTGCCGAGGCTTTAGCACAGCCACGGCGGCGTGGAAGGCCCGTTACCGGGTTTGACCGCCCCGATTGACCCACCAGACCAGGCCGGCGCCCGCCAGCGCGAGCGGCGCGCCATAGACGGCCCAGATGATCTGGCCGGTCATGAAGCTGCCGGGCAGGATGTTGAAGCCCTGCAGCACCCAGGCGATGCCGATCAGCAGCATGGGGCCGCTGAGGATGGTGGCAAGAATCCGGAGGATTTTCATGGGCCTCTTCTTTCCGCTCATCCCCGCGAAAGCGGGGACCCAGTTCTGTCCAGCTTGACGTCGGTGTTTCAGGACAACGGTGTGAGGTCGACCAGAACCGCTGCATCACCCAAAGCACTGGGTCCCCGCTTTCGCGGGGATGAGCGGATCAAGTGAGCCTCAGATCATCGCCATGCCGCCGTTCACGTGCAGGGTCTGCCCCGTGACATAGGCGGCTTCGTCGGACGACAGATAGACGGCGGCGGCGGCGATCTCGTCGCCCGTGCCGAGGCGGCCGGCGGGGATGTTCTTCAGAATGATCTCGCGCTGCTGGTCGTTCAGGACATCGGTCATCGGCGAGGCGATGAAGCCCGGGGCGATGCAGTTGACCGTGATGCCGCGCGAGCCGACTTCCTGGGCCAGGGATTTGGAGAAGCCGATCATGCCGGCCTTGGAGGCGGCGTAGTTGGTCTGACCGGGGTTGCCGGTGACGCCGACGATCGAGGTGATGCCGATGATGCGGCCCGAGCGACGCTTCATCATCCCCTTCATGGCCGCGCGCGAGAGGCGGAAATAGCTCTCGAGATTGACCTTGATGACGTCGGTGAAGTCCTCGTCCTTCATCCGCATCAGCAGGCCGTCCTTCGTGATGCCGGCGTTGGCGACGAGGATGTCGAGCGGGGCGCCGGCGGCCTCCTCGGCCCGGCCCAGCAGACCGTCGACGGACTCAGGGTCCGACAGGTTGGCGGCGGCGAAGAAGGCGCGCTCGCCCAGCTCCTTCGCGAGGTCCTGCAATACCGCCTCGCGGGTGCCCGAGAGGACCACAGTCGCGCCCTGGGCGTGCAAGGCCCGGGCGATGGCCCCGCCGATGCCGCCGGTCGCGCCGGTGACGAGGGCGGTCTTGCCGGTGAGATTGAACATGAGGGGCTCCGTGTCGGAAGATTGGAGGGTGATTGGTGATTGGTGGTTGGTGATTGATGCGGAGGGTCTGATGGTCAGGGCTCAATGGCGGCGACCCACACCAATCACCAACCACCAACCACCTCACAGCGACTTCGCGAAGGCTTCCAGGTCTTCCGGCGTATTCAGGGACAGGCTCTCGGCGTCCGGCGCGATGCGTTTGGCCATGCCGGCCAGCACCTTGCCCGAGCCGATCTCGGCGAAGCGGGTCACGCCGCCCTCGGTCACCATCCAGTCCATGCTCTCGCGCCAGCGGACGCGGCCGGTGACCTGTTCGACCAGCAGCCGGCGCAGGACTTCAGGGTCCCGCTCGGGCCGGGCCGTCACATTGGCGACGACGCCGACCGAGGGGGCGACGAGGGTCGCGGACGCCAGGGCCTCGGCCATTTCGTCGGCGGCGGGCTGCATCAGGGGGCAGTGGAAGGGTGCCGAGACGTTCAGGGGGATGGCGCGGGCGCCCAGTTCCCTGGCCTTTTCGATGGCGCGGTCGACGGCGGCCTTGTCGCCCGAGATGACGATATTGCCGGCGTTGTTGTCATTGGCGACGACGCAGACCCCGACTTCCGAGCCGGCGGCGGCGGCGGCCTCGGCGAGGGCGAGGTCTGTCTTCGGCCCGATCAGCGAGGCCATGGCGCCGCGACCGACGGGCACGGCGCGCTGCATGGCCTGACCGCGCAGCTTCAGCAGGCAGGCCGTGTCGGCCAGGGTGATCGAACCGGCGGCGCAGAGGGCCGAATACTCGCCGAGCGAATGGCCGGCGACGAAGCCGGCGCGGCTGACGTCGACGCCGAACTCGACCTTGAGGACGCGGGCCGCGGCGAGGGAGACGGCCATCAGGGCCGGCTGGGCGTTCTCGGTCAGGGTCAGCTGATCCTCGGGCCCCTCGCGCATGAGGACCGACAGCTTCTGGCCCAGGGCCTCGTCGATCTCGGCATAGACCTCCCGCGCCGAGGCGAAGGCGTCGGCGAGCGCCGCCCCCATGCCGACCGACTGGCTGCCTTGTCCGGGGAACAGCAGGGCGAGGGTCATGAGGGGGCTCCGGCGGGGTTGAATCGAGCCGGAGGGGTAGGACGATCAGGCAATGGGGGCAAGCGGGACCCGCCTCGGAAGCACGTACCCGGGCAGGTTCATCACGAAGGACACAAAGGAATCACAAAGGACACGAAGGGGCCGGAGGGCCCGCGTCTCCCGTCAGGGAGGCGCAAGAGAATTGAACGGCGGGGAAGGGCCCGCGAAAGGCGGGGTCAGGCACCGTCCTTCGTGTCCTTCGTGCCTTCTTCGTGGTCTTTGTGATGAACCAGCGAGGCTGGCCACAGCCGCCGAGCCCGGACCAGGGCCCCTACGGCCCGCTCAGAACAGCACCGCCGGGTTCATGATCCGGTGCGGGTCGAGCGCGGCGCGGACGGCCTGCATGGTCCGGATTTCCAGCGGCGACTTGTAGCGGCGGGCCTCGTCGGTCTTGAGGCGGCCGAGGCCGTGTTCGGCCGAGATGGAGCCGTCGTAGCGGGCGACGATGTCGTGGACGATCTGCGAGCCTTCGGCCCAGCGGGCGAGGAAGCCGGCCAGGTCGCCGCTGGAGGGGCACAGGACGTCGTAGTGGAGATTGCCGTCGCCGACGTGGCCGAAGGCGCTGACCCGAGCGCCCGGGTGGAAGCGTTCGACGGCGGCGGTGGCCTCCTCGAGGAAGTCGGCGATGCGCGAGACGGGCACGGAGACGTCATGCTTCCAGCCGCCGCCCTCGGGCTTCTGGGCCGCGGACTGCTCCTCGCGCACCTTCCAGAAGGCGGCGCGCTGGACGTCGTTCTGGGCGATGGCGGCGTCGGTGATCAGGCCGGTCTCGAAGGCGTGGGTCAGCAGCCGCTCCATGGCCGAGTCGGCGGCGCCGGGCTCGCCGGAGACCAGTTCTATCAGGGCGTACCAGGGCGGCGTGCTCTCCAGCGGCTCGCGCGTGTCGGGGATGTTGGCGAGGACGAAGTCCATGCCGATCCGCTTCATCAGTTCGAAGGCCTCGACCCCGCCGCCGGTCTCGGCCTTGGCGCGGGCCAGCAGTTCGATGGCGGCGCCCGGCGTGTCGAGACCGACCATGGCGGTGGCGCGGCCGCGCATGACCGGGAACAGTTTCAGGGTCGCGGCGGTGACGACCCCCAGGGTGCCCTCGGCGCCGATCAGCAGCTGTTTCAGGTCATAGCCGGTGTTGTCCTTGCGCAGGCGTTTGAGGCCGTGGAACACCTCGCCGTCGGGCAGGACGGCCTCGATGCCCAGCACCAGATCGCGCATGACGCCGTAGCGGATGACGGCCGTGCCGCCGGCGTTGGTCGAGATCACGCCGCCGATGGTGGCCGTGCCCTCGGCGGCGAGGCTGAGCGGGAACAGGCGGTCGGCGGCGGCGGCGGCCTGCTGGGCCTCAAGCAGTGTGACCCCTGCCTCGACGGTCATGGCGTCGTCCAGCGGCGTGACGTCGCGGACCGCGCGCAGCTTGCGGGTCGAGAGCAGAACCTCGCCGAACGGGATCTGGCCGCCAACGAGGCCGGTGTCGCCGCCCTGGGGGACGATGGCGATTCGATGCCCGGCGCAGACGCGGACGGCGGCGGCGACCTGGTCCGTCGAGCGCGGGGTCAGCATCAGCGGCGTGTGACCCTGCCAGCGGTTGCGCCATTCGGTCAGCCAGGGCGCGATCTCCGTCGGATCGTCGGTCCAGCCGCCGTCGCCGAGAGCGGATTTCAGGGCGGCGAGGGCGGCGGGCGACGGGGAGGTCATGCCGCCCTTGTCTCAAAGTCGTGGGCGCGACGAAAGAGCCGTGTCAGGGTTGGGCGATGTCCGCCTCCCCGCCTGCTCCCGTGCCCTGCGTCGGCATCGTCTGCCTGCGCGGCGATTCGGTGCTGCTGATCCGGCGCGGGACGCCGCCGCGTCAGGGCGAATGGAGTCTGCCCGGGGGCCGGATCGAGCGCGGCGAACGGGCGATGGACGCCGCCCTGCGGGAGTTGCGCGAGGAGACCGGGGTCGAGGCCGAAATCACGGGCCTGATCGACGTGGTCGACGGCCTGTTTCCCGAGGCCAGCCGCCACTATGTGCTGATCGATTATGCCGCGCGCTGGGTGTCGGGCGAGCCGGTCGCGGGCGATGACGCCGCCGAGGCGCGGTTCGTGGCGCTCGACCGGATCGAGACGCTGATTGACTGGTCCGAGACGCGGCGGGTCATCCGGATGGCCGCCGCCGCGCGTTGAGGAATCACGATTACGCGGATGTCATCCCTGCCGTGTCCGGTTTCTGTGGCGCGGCGACCACAGGGTGCTAACCTGTGCCGGACAGGGAGATATCATGGACACTTCGCTTCTATTCACCGTCGCACTGGTCGTGCTGGCCTTCATCCTGCTGTTCAGCGTGGTCAAGATCGTGCCGCAGGGACGCGAATTCACGGTCGAACGGTTCGGCAAATACACGCGCACCCTCGCGCCCGGCATCAGCCTGCTGACCCCGTTCGTGGAACGGGTCGGCCGGCGCATGAACATGATGGAACAAGTTCTTGATGTTCCTCAGCAAGAGGTCATCACCAAGGACAACGCCATGGTGAAGGTCGACGCCATCGTCTTCATCCAGGTGATGGAGGCCTCGGCCGCCGCCTACCGGATCGAGAACCTGCCCTAC
The DNA here is from genome assembly GCA_943367565.1 of Brevundimonas vancanneytii. GTDB lineage: Bacteria > Pseudomonadota > Alphaproteobacteria > Caulobacterales > Caulobacteraceae > Brevundimonas > Brevundimonas vancanneytii_C. The sequence goes on along the minus strand of CALRJO020000012.1, from coordinate 28,845 downwards.
GCCATCACCCAGCTGTGCTCGACCAATCTGCGCACCGTGGTCGGCTCGATGGAGCTGGACGAGGTGCTGTTCCAGCGCGACTCGATCAACTCGCGCCTGCTGACCGTGATCGACGCGGCGACCGAGCCCTGGGGCGTCAAGGTCAACCGCATCGAGATCAAGGATCTGACCCCGCCGGCCGACATCACCAACGCCATGGCCCGCCAGATGAAGGCCGAGCGCGAACGCCGCGCCGTCATCACCGAGGCCGACGGTGAGAAACAGGCCGCCATCGCCCGCGCCGAGGGCGCCAAACAGGCCGCCATTCTGGAGGCCGAGGGCCGCCGCGAGGCCGCCTTCCGCGACGCCGAGGCCCGCGAGCGCGAAGCCGAGGCCGAAGCCAAGGCCACGGCCATGGTGTCCCAGGCCATCGCGGCCGGCGACGTCAACGCGATCAACTACTTCGTCGCCCAGAAATACGTCGAGGCCTTCGCCGAACTGGCCCGCAATCCGACGGCCAAGACGGTCATCGTCCCGGCGGAGATGTCCGGCCTGGTCGGCACCATCGCCGGCCTCGGCGAACTGGTCGGTCTGGCCAAGGAACAGCAGCAGGGCCGCAGCGACGTGCGCCGCGACGCCCCGCCGCCGCCGCCGAGAGCCGCGCCGCCCCGCCCGCCCCGTCCCTCTGTTCCAAGGACCTGACCCATGGACGCCCTGATCAACCTGCACGCCGACCAGCCGTTCTGGATATGGCTGGCCCTGGGGGTGATCCTGTTGGCGGTGGAAGCCGCCACCTCGACCGAATGGCTGTTGTGGCCGGCGGTGTCGGCCGGGGTGGTGGCCGTGGTCACCGCCCTGGGCCTGCCGCTGGGTCTCCTTGGCGAGCTGGTCCTGTTCGCCGCCCTGACCGTGGCCACCACGCTGTTTTCGCGGCGGCTGATCCAGCGGGTCAATCCGTCGGCCGCCCCGGACATCAATGCCCGCGACAGCCGTCTGGTCGGCCAGCGGGCCCAGGTGGTCCAGGCCTTCGTCGACGGCCGGGGCCGGGTGTTCGTCTCGGGCTCCGAATGGGTCGCCGAGATCGAGGGCGCCGCGCCGCTGGCGGGCGAGAGCGTGATCGTCGAGGGCTTCGAAGGGTCGAAGCTGAAGGTGCGGACGGGTTGATCAAACTGCTGGCTACGGCGCTGGTGGCCTGCGTGCCGCTGCCCGACGCCGATCGTTTCGGAGACATTCGATTCGACGAGCGGGTCAGCGCCGATGACGCCCGGTTCGCCTCGATCGATTGCGATGAGGACGGATGCACGGGTCGTGATCGCTCCGGAGTGGAATACCGCACGAACGGGGCGTGGATCATGCAAAAGATCGTGGACGGTCGCGGGCCGTCAGCGGCCTTTTCAGGCCAGCTGGCCCCCGGCCCGTCAGACAGTCGGGTTTTTGAGGCGGTCGTCTGCGCAGAGGAAGGCGGGGTCTGGCTTACGCTGAACCTGACGACCCCGGATCGCCCGATCTACGGGCTGTTCGCCCAGCCCTAGCCCCGCAAATCCTCGATCCCGCGGTTGGCCAGCCCATCGGCGCGCTCGTTGAGCTCATGCCCGGCGTGGCCCTTGACCCAGTGCCATTTGACCTCGTGCCGGGCGCGGGCGGCGTCGAGGCGCTTCCAGAGATCCTCGTTCTTGACCGGCTTCCTGTCGGCCGTCTTCCAGCCGCGCGCCTTCCACGGGCCGATCCATTTGGTGATTCCGTCCATGACGTAACGGCTGTCGGTATGCAGATCGACCCGGCACGGCCGGGACAGGGCCTCGAGCGCGCTGATCGCGCCCATCAGCTCCATGCGGTTGTTGGTGGTCAGGGCCTCTCCGCCCCACAGCTCTTTCTCGTGACCCCCGCCGGTCTGCAGTATCGCGCCCCAGCCGCCGGGGCCGGGATTGCCCTTGCAGGCGCCGTCGGTGTGGATGATCACGTGACTCATCGGCGCCTCCTATCAGGTTCGCTTGGCGTCGCGCCACTGAACGGCCTATATGCGAGACCATGATTTTCGGCTGGGGCAATACCGCCCGCGCCGCTGACTGAGATGAAGCGCCATGCAACCCGGTATCTGGCAGATCCTGATCATCGCCGCCCTCGCCCTCCTGCTGTTCGGCGGGCGCGGCAAGCTGTCCGGCCTGATGGGCGATGCCGCCAAGGGCATCCGCGCCTTCCGCGACGGCCTCAAGGACGGGGACGCCGACAAGCCCCGGGACGAGCGGGCGGGCGCCCTGCCCCGCACCGAGGCCGAAAAAGAAGATCTGAAGTCGTAAGCCCCGTTTCACGTCGGAGACACTGACGGATGGGTGGACTTGGCCCCGGAATCGGCGGGCTGGAAATCCTCGTGATCGGCCTGCTGGCGCTCATCGTCGTCGGGCCGAAAGACCTGCCCCTGCTCATGCGCAAGGTGGGCAAGGCCGTGGGCAAGGCACGGGCCATGGCCGGCGAGTTCCGCTCCAGCTTCGACGAAATGGCGCGCCAGTCCGAACTGGACGAACTGCGCAAGGAGGTCGAGGCGCTGCGCACCGGCCAGGGCATGGTCCCGCTCGGGCCCGAGGCCGAGGCGACGTTCCGCGACATCAGCGCCGACCTGAACCAGTCGCTGGACGCTGAACCGGTCATGCTCGCCGCGCCCGACGAATGGCCCGATACGCCGCCGGCGGCGACCACGGAGACCGACCCTGAGCCCCCGCTGAAGGCGAAGGCGAAAAAGCCCGCGAGCAAGCCCCGCAAGGCCCCGACGAAGACGGCCGCCGCGCCCGTGGCCTCGATCAAGCGGGCCGACGGCAAGTCCCGCCCCATCCGCGCGAAGAAGTTGGACCTGTGACCCGGCTCGACCAGGACGATGACGAGATCGAGGCGTCGCGCGCGCCGCTGATGGATCATCTGATCGAACTGCGCAGCCGTCTGGTGGTCTGCGTGGCCGCCTTCGTGCTCGGTTTCATCGGCTGTTTCATCGTGGCCGATCCGATCTATGTCTTCCTGGTCCAGCCCTTCGCCGTGGCCGCGCAATTCCGGGAAGCCGCGGGGCCGGGCGGCGCCGTGTCCCCATTCGACCTCATTCTCGGCACCGCCGGACTGATTCATGTCCCCCGAGGCGACGGCGAGACGGTCAACCTGATCTTCACCGCGCCGCTGGAGTTCCTGATCACCAAGATGAAGCTGGCGGCGTTCGGCGCGGTGGTCATCACCTTCCCGGTGCTGGCCTGGCAGCTGTACCGGTTCGTGGCGCCGGGTCTCTATCGCAATGAGAAAGGCGCCTTCCTGCCCTTCCTGATCGCTGCCCCCGTGCTGTTCCTGCTGGGCGCGGCGCTGGTCTATTACGTCATGCTGCCCTTCGTCATGCTGTTCTCGCTGGGGCAACAGATCAGCGGCGGCGGCATCACCGCCGAGCTGCTGCCGCGCGTGTCCGACTATCTGAATCTGGTGATGGCCCTGCTGCTGGCGTTCGGTCTCTGCTTCCAGCTGCCCGTGGTCATGACGCTGCTGGGCATGGCCGGCATGGTTTCTTCGAAGGCGCTGGCGTCGAGCCGGAAATACGCGGTCGTGGCCATCGCCGTGGTGGCCGCCTTCGTAACCCCGCCGGATCCGCTCAGCCAGATCATGCTCGGCATTCCGCTGGTGCTGCTCTACGAGGTCTCGATCTGGTGCGTGCGTCTGATCGAACTGCGGCGCAAGAAGGCCGATGCGGCCGAGGGACTGAGCTGATCCCGGCGACGCCTCCGGCCGGTTATGCTAGGGAGACTCCATGGACGCGCCCGCCCAATTTCTGACGCCGCCCGTCTCCCGGACCGCTGCCCTGCTGGCGCGGCTGACGCGCATTCCCGGCGCCCGGTACTGGGCGGCGGCCGGGCTGGTGCTGATCTCCCTGTGGGTGCGACTGCTGCTCTCGCCGTATCTGGCCAGCGGCTATGGCTACACCTGCTTCTATCCGGGTGTGATCCTGTCGGCCTATTGGCTGGGCGGGCGGGCCGGCCTGATGGCCGCCGGCCTTTCGACGGTGATCGTCTATAATTTCATGGGGCCGGAGCCCTTCTCGTTCCCGACCAATGGCCGGGCCATGGTTTCGCTGGGCTTCTTCCTGGTCTCGTCCCTGCTGCTGATCCATGTGCTGAGCACCATCCGGTCGCGGCTGAACACCCTGACCACCAAACACGCCTAGGTCGAAGCCCTGGCCATGGGCCAGGCCGAACTGTTTCGCGATCACGCCCAGCGGACGACCGACCACCTGCAATTGATCTCGGCCATCCTGCAGCTTCGGGCGCGGGAAGAGGCCGATCCGATGGTGTCGCGCGTCCTGACCAACGCCGCATCCCGCACCCGGGTGATCTCGCGCGCGCATCGCGAGTTCGCCGGCGGCGGCGACCGGCGCATTCCGTTCGAGGCCTTCGCCCGCAGACTGGTTGAAGCCGCCGCGGCCCGGGGCGGCGTGCCTTCCGCTCGCGTCAGCATCGCCGGCGGCGCGCGCGACGTGCCATTGGAACATGCAACCTCGCTGGGCCTGGTCCTGCTCGAATATCTGAACACCCTGAAGGCCCAGCGCGCCGTCGTGGCCCTGGCCGTTACGCTGGAAGAAGACGGCCAGGAACGGTCCCTGAACCTGGCCGTAACCGAGGGCGAAGGACCCGCGCCCGGCGACATCCCGCTGTTCGAGGCGATCACTGAACAGCTGGGCGGACGGCTGCTGATCACGCGCGGAGCTTCGGGCGGGGGCGTGCGCATCACCTTCCCGGCCGAGGTTCAGCCTGCCGAGGACTGGAACCCGGTGGCGGTCAGCCTGCACTGAGCGGAACCTCGACCGAGCGTGGCCGTTTGCTCCGGGTTCCCATTCAGGAGTCCGTCCATGACCATCCGCCACACACTGACCGCCGTCGTCGCCCTCGGCGCCATCGGCTTCGCCACCGCGGCCTGCACCCCGGCGGACAACGACGCGGACGCCGCCCGCGACACCGATACGACGACGATCATCGAGCGCGAGGTCCCGGCCGCCCCGGTGGTCGTCGAGCGCGAAGTCGCGGTCCCCGGCCCGCCCGTGGTCATCGAGCGTGATCGTCGCGACGGCGACAGCACGACGGTCCGCGCGGGCCGCGACGGCATCGAGGTCGAGACCACCAACCGCTAGACGCCCGTATGGAAGGCCGTCGGACGATTTGCGTCCGGCGGCCCGCCAGACCGAAATCGGTCTGACATGTCTCTCTGGAGCCTGATTCACGGCATCGGCGGTATCGCGAAGCGATTCCGCATCAACCGGTCAGGCTCCAGAACACCAGGGTGATGGCGTTTCCGAAATTGTGCAGGACGACAGGCAGCAGCACGCTGCCGGTGCGCAACACAAGCCATACGCCGATGACGGACGGAACGGCCGTGAGGATCATGGTCAGCGGGTCAAACGAGAACTGGCCGTCCGAAAAGCCGAACGCATGCGCCAGTCCGAACAGGATGCAGGACAACAGTCCGCCCCAACCCCATTCCACGCCCAGGAATCGCTTTCGGTCGAGGAAGGCCCGGTCGAGGGCGAAGAGCAACACACCCCGGTAGAAGGCCTCCTCCTCAAGCCCCGGCATGGTCAGCTGGAAGGCGATCGTCTCCGCCGTCGCTGGCTGGGATGGAAACGCCAGGGCGAGCCCGGTGAAGAAGGCCATGTAGAGCAGAACGACGGGTATCGCTGACCTCAGGCTGCCGGCGGCCTGTACGAGGGTCAACCCGGAGCGGCGCCGGCCGAAGGCGGGCAGCGAGGCGATGATCAGCGTCGCGACCAGCGCCAGGATCTTGCCCTGCCAGTTCCAGGCGCTTTGCGGGAGCAGGTCCGGAATGAGGCCGTAGCCATTGGTCAGCATGGCGTCGTTGACGACGGCGAGAGCCACGGCGACCAGCAGCCAGCGGAAAGAGAAGCCCCGCAGGTTCAACAGGCCCAGCATCCCGCCCGCGAGGAGAAGGATCGCCCCGACTCCCAAAATACCCACCATGCTGTCCACGCGCCGATCTCCTTCGTTGCCGAAGGCCGCTGACTAGATGGCGGCGCGGGCGGATGCTTCTCAGGAGTCGGCTGATCGTTCCTCAAAACCCGGCGATGGCCGCCGGGCGGGGCCCGCCGGCTCGTCGGTCGGGGCCAGGGCCCTCTGCCGGAAAACGCCGGGCGGGCAGGACTCGAGGTCCTGGAAGACACGGTTGAACGACGCCAGCGACGAGAAGCCGCTGTCCATGGCGACGGTGATCAGCTTGTCCTGGCGGTGAGCGGGATCCGCCAGACGGCGGCGCGCCTCGATCATGCGATGGCTGTTCAGGAAGGTGCGGAAATGGTCATGGCCGAGCTGCTGGTTGATCAGCCGGCGCACCGTCCGGTCGGGCGCGCCCATGAGGGAGACGAAGCGACCGAAGGTCAGGGCGGGATCGAGGTGGACCCGGTCGACCTCGATCAGCACGCGAAGCCGTTCCCGCAAGCGGTCCGCCTCCGGTGACGCGGCGGGCCGCACCGGGGCGCGGTCGATCCCTGACCGGACGGCGTCGGGCAGCGGTCGCGCCGAGGGACGGAGCTGTAAATGCAGGAGCCAGCCGGTGAAGATGAGCAGGGCGGCGTTCTGCAGAATGCTGAAGGCGCGGGGCTGCCAGTCCATGCCCATGACGACGTCGATAGCCAGGTCGGCGAACAGCTGCCCGCCGAGCAGCACAACAACAAGGACACGGGCCTTGCGGCGTTCGTCTATCAGGTCGCCGGATCGGTCGCGGATCAGCCGCCACGCCAGGTGGGCGACCATGCCAAAGCCGAGAGCGATCAGCAGCCACGAGAGTCCGGCGCCCGCGAGCGCCTCGCCGAACAGGCCCCGGTCCACGGCCGCGATAGCGATCCAGGCGGCGCCGGTGGCGAGGATCGGTCCGCGCGGCCGGAAAGTCCGGTCGAAGACGGACAGGCAGAACCACCAGAGGAAGACAGCCGCGACGCCGCTCACCAGCCGCGAGACCTCACCCGCCACGCCGCTCAGCCGAAGGGCGGCATCGGGCGTGTTGCCGGCCAGAAAGCCGCACAGGCAGATGGCGAGAGGGAGAAAGAACAGGCCTCTGCGCCGTTCACCCCGAACGACCAGAAACGCGGCCGCCGTCAACAACAGGGTCGCGCCGGCGACGCGCACGATGACGTCGATCTCGTCTGGAGTCATGCGGCCAGACTATCGCCCGGTTTCCGCGCGGGACAGGGCCCCGGAGGCAGGAAAAAGCCCCGGACAGCGAACCGTCCGGGGCCCTCGAATTTCAGTCCCAGCCGCCGGTCAGCAGCTGTAGTACATGTCGAATTCGACGGGGTGCGGGTGCAGTTGCAGGCGCATCACCTCTTCCATCTTCAGCTCGATATAGCTGTCGATGAAGTCGTCATCCATGACGCCGCCCTTCTTGAGGAAGGCGCGGTCCTGGTCGAGGGCGTCGAGCGCCTCCTTCAGCGAGCCGCAGACCTCGGGGATGGAGCCGCGCTCTTCCGGCGGCAGGTCGTAGAGGTTCTTGTCGGCGGGCGCGCCCGGGTCGATGCGGTTCTCGATGCCGTCGAGGCCGGCCATCAGCAGGGCGACGAAGGTCAGATAGGGGTTGCCCATCGGATCGGGGAATCGGGCTTCGATCCGCTTGGCCTTGGGCGAATTGACCCACGGAATGCGGATCGAGGCCGAGCGGTTGCGCGAGGAATAGGCCAGTTTGACCGGAGCCTCGTAGCCGGGGACCAGCCGCTTGTAGGAGTTGGTGGTCGAGTTGGCGAAGGCGTTGATGGCCTTGGCGTGTTTGATGATGCCGCCGATGTACCAGAGGCACATGTCCGACAGGCCGGCGTATTTGTCGCCGGCGAACAGGGGCTTGCCGTCGCGCCAGATCGACTGGTGCACATGCATGCCCGAGCCGTTGTCGCCGAAGGTCGGCTTGGCCATGAAGGTGGCCGACTTGCCGTAGGCGGCGGCGACGTTGTGGATCACGTATTTATACAGTTGCAGCCGGTCGGCCATGGTCAGCAGGTCGCTGAATTTGAGGCCCAGTTCGTGCTGGGCGGGGGCGACCTCGTGGTGGTGCTTCTCGGGCTGCATGCCCAGGTCGCGCATGACGCCCAGCATTTCGCCGCGGAGGTCCTGGGCGCTGTCGGTCGGATTGACCGGGAAATAGCCGCCCTTGTGCGTGGGCCGGTGGCCCATGTTGCCTTCGGAATATTCCGCGCCGGTGTTGGCCGGCAGCTCGATGGAATCGTAGGTATAGCCGGTGTCGTGCGGGGCCGTGCTCCAGCGCACGTCGTCGAAGATGAAGAACTCCGCTTCCGGGCCGAAGAAGACGGTGTCGCCCACGCCCGAGGACTGGACATAGGCCAGGGCCTTCTTGGCCATCGAGCGGCTGTCGCGGTTGTAGGGCTCGCCGGTGTCGGGGTTCAGCACGTCGCAGAACAGGAACAACGTCGTCTGCTGGTAGAACGGATCGATCCAGTAGCCGTTCAGGTCCGGCTTCAGCAGCATGTCGGACTCATTGATCGCCTTCCAGCCGGCGATGGACGAACCGTCGAACATGGTCCCCTCTTCGAGGAATTCCTCATCGACCAGATCGATGTCGAAGGTGACGTGCTGCATCCGGCCCTTGGTGTCGGTGAAGCGGAGATCGACGTATTTCACGTCCTTCTCCTTGATCTCCTTGAGTATCTTGCCGGCGCTCATGCGTGTGAATCCTGTCTGGCGGGGGAGGAAGTAAAACGGCCGCGCCTTGCGGAGCGGCCGGTGGATCGAGGGCTATACGGCCTGGGGGCCGGTTTCGCCCGTGCGGATGCGGATGACGTCGAGGACGTCGGAGACGAAGATCTTGCCGTCGCCGATCTTGCCGGTGCGGGCGGCGGTCTGGATGGCGTCGACGACGGAGTTGACCATGTCGTCCGGAACCACCACCTCGATCTTGATCTTGGGAAGGAAGTCGATGACGTATTCGGCGCCGCGGTAGAGTTCGGAATGACCTTTCTGGCGACCATATCCCTTGGCCTCAAGCACGGTCATGCCCTGGACGCCCGCGTCCTGCAGCGCTTCCTTCACTTCATCCAGCTTGAAGGGCTTGATGACGGCTTCGATCTTTTTCATCGGCGATCCCAGGCGGGCCGTTTCGCGCCACACACTTGGACAGCAAAGGGACATTGCATTGCACAATAAGGCAAGCGTTTTTCGTCCGGAGTCGCCATGCGTGATCGGAGTCGGTGAGCCATGACCGGGTCCGTCCTGCCCGATTGGCGCCCGGCCCTGCCCTGGCCCGGAACAGAGGCGCACAAGCACGCGCGCGGCCGGTTGGGCGTGGTGTCCGGCAAGGCGACCCAGACCGGCGCGGCCCGGCTGGCGGCGCGGGCGGGACTGAGGATCGGCGCGGGCGTGGTGCGGATCCTGTGTCCGCCGGACGCGGCCGCCGTCATCGCCCCGGCGATCGAGGCGATCATGCTGACGCCGTTCGGCTCCGACGAGGCCCTGGCCGAGGCCGCCGAGAACATGGACGCCGTCGTCATCGGGCCGGCCGCCGGGGTCACGGAGGCGACCCGGGCCAATGTTCGGGCCCTTGCCGGCACGGGGGCCGCCCTGGTGGTGGATGCGGATGGACTGACCGCGTTCGAAGGTTGGCCCGAAGAACTGTTCGAGGTGCTGGACCGCGACGACGTCCTGACCCCGCATGAGGGCGAGTTCGGGCGGTTGTTTCCGGGCCTGCTGGAGCAGGGCCGGGAGGCGGCGGCGGCCGAGGCGGCGAAACGGGCCGGCGCCGTGGTGGTGTTGAAGGGCGCGGCGACGGTGATCGCGGCCCCGGACGGGCGGCTGTCGGTCAATGACAATGGAACGCCCTGGCTGGCGACCGCGGGCAGCGGCGACGTGCTGGCGGGCATGATCGCCGGGCTGATGGCGCAGCGGATGGACAGTTTCGACGCGGCCCGCGCCGCCGTGTGGATGCATGCCGAGGCGGCGCGGGGCTTCGGTCCGGGATTGATCGCGGAGGACCTGCCGGACCGGATTCCGGCGGTTCTGGCGGCGCTTTATTCACAGGCCGGCTGACCGCGACCCCTCCACCGGTTCAATTCGTCGCCGAAGCGGCCTATTCCGACGCAACCTCGCCGGAGCCCTGTCTTGTTGATCGTCCTGTCCCCGGCCAAGCGGCTGGATTTCACCGAACCCGATCCCGCCCTGCCCGCCACCGAGCGGCGCTTCCTCGAGGACACCGCCTCGCTGGCCCGGACGGCGCGCGGTCGCACGGTGGCCGAGCTGCGCCGGCTGATGAGCATTTCCGACGATCTGGCCCGCTTGAACCGCGAACGGTTCCAGGCCTTTGACGCCGAGTCGACCGACGGGGTGCAGGCGGCCTTCGCCTTCGCCGGCGACGTCTATGAGGGGCTGAAGGCGCGCGAACTCGATCCGGCGGGCCTGGCCTTCGCCCAGGACCATGTGCGCATCCTTTCGGGCCTGTACGGCCTGTTGCGGCCGCTGGACCGGATCCAGCCCTATCGGCTGGAGATGGGGACGCGGCTGAAGACCCGGCGCGGCTCCAGCCTGTACGATTTCTGGGGCGACCGGATCGCGAAACAGCTGAACGCCGACGCCGAGGGACAGGGCCGGCGGACGCTGGTGAACCTCGCCAGCCAGGAATATTTTGGCGCGGTCGACGCCCGGGCGCTGAAGCTGCCGGTGGTGACTCCGCATTTCCGCGAATCGAAGGACGGCGAGAGCCGGATCATCTCCTTCTTCGCCAAGAAGGCGCGCGGCGGCATGACCCGGTTCGCCATCGACGAGCGGATCGAGCGGGCCGAGGATCTCAAGGCCTTCGACCGCGACGGCTATCGCTTTGACAAGGCGGCCTCGAGCGAGACAGAGTGGATATTCATCAGATCGGGAAATTAATCCCGGCTGTCGCCTTCGCAACCGCGAACGGTTAGGCTGGCGACACAAGATTTGCGAACGGACGAGACCCTATGTTCCAGTGGCCCAAACGCGGCGACGGCTCCGAGACGGCCAGCGAGCCCTTCCGCGACATCGGCGACCTGAAGGGTCAGGTCGCGGTGATCTCGGGTTCGACCTCGGGCATCGGCCTGGCCTTCGCCCGCGCCATCGCCTCGCGCGGCGGTGACGTGGTGCTGAACGGTCTGGGCGACCCGTCGGAGATCGAGCGCACCCGGTCGGAGCTGGAGGCCAGCTGCGGCGTGCAGGTGCGCTATCACGCCGCCAATATGCTGCGGGGCGACGAGGTCGCCGACATGGTCGCCTATGGCAAGCACCAGCTGGGCCGGGTCGACATCCTGATCAACAACGCCGGCATCCAGCACGTCGAGGCGGTCGAGAAATTCCCGTCCGACAAATGGGAACAGATCATCGCGGTCAACCTGTCCTCGACCTTCTACGCCACCCGCGCGGCCATTCCGATCATGAAGGCCCAGGGACGCGGCCGGATCATCAACGTCGCCTCGGCCCACGGTCTGGTCGCCAGCCCGTTCAAGTCCGCCTATGTCGCGGCCAAACACGGCGTCATCGGCTTCACCAAGACGGTGGCGCTGGAAGTCGCGCAGGACAACATCACCTGCAACGCCCTGTGCCCCGGCTATGTCGAGACGCCGATCGTCGAGAAACAGGTCGCCGACCAGGCCCGCACCCGCGGCATGTCCAAGGAGGCTGTGCTCAAGGACGTGATTCTTGGCTCGCAGCCGACCAAGCGGTTCGTGACCACGGACGAGCTGACCGGGATGATGCTCTATCTGGTCAGCGACCTCGGGGCGTCGGCGAATGGGGCGAGCTTCTCCATCGATGGCGGGTGGACCGCGCAGTAGCGCCTACCCTACAAACCCCGCCGCTCGCCTCAGCCGGTCGTTGATCGCCTCGCCGAGGCCCTGCGCGGGGATCGGCGACACCGCGATCCCCGTCGGTCGCTCCCGGTCCGCCTCGCGCAATCGGCGGAACAGGTTGGCCGCCGCTTCGCGCAGGTCGCCGGACGGGCTGAGGCTCCAACGCAAGGCGCCGACGCCGGGGCCGAAGCCGAGCAGGATTTCACCGGCCGCCGCGCCCGCGGCATCGATCCGCACCGGCGCGTCGGGGGCATAGTGCAAGGCCAGACGGCCAGGAGAGCGATGGCCCTCCCCGTCCCGGTCGAGCGGGCCGACGACGGCCTCGATCTCGGCGCGGGTGACCGAGCCGGGGCGCAGCAAGGACACCCGGCCATCCAGCACCGACACGACCGTGCTCTCCACTCCCACGGCGCAGTCGCCGCCGTCTATGAGGGCCGCCGCGAAGGCGCCCGTTTCCTCGACAGCGTCGGCGAAGGTGGTGGGGCTGGGACGGCCCGAGCGGTTGGCCGAAGGCGCGACGACCGGATGTCCGAAGGCGGCGATGACGGCGCGGGCGCGGGCGTGGCCGGGCACGCGGACGGCGACGCTGTCCAGACCGGCGCGGGCCAGGTCGCAGACACGGTCACGGTCGCGGATCGGGGCCACCAGCGTCAGGGGTCCGGGCCAGAAGGCCTCGGCCAAAGCGCGGGCGCGGGCGTCGAACACGGCGACCGTCTCGGCCTGGATGGCGTCGGCGACATGAGCGATCAGGGGGTTGAAGCGGGGGCGGCCCTTGGCTTCGAAAATGGCGGCGACGGCGGCAGCGTTTCCGGCGTCGGCGGCCAGGCCATAGACGGTCTCGGTCGGCAGGATGACCAGCCGGCCGTCGGTCAGGGCCTGAACGGCATCAGCGTCCGATCCGGCCCGCCTCACGGCCGCCGCGGAATCCACGGGATCATCCGGTGCAGGACATTGTCCCGGTCGACGAAATGGTGCTTCAGGGCGCCCGCCACGTGCAGGGCGATCAGCACATAGAGGGCCTTGGCCGCCAGTTCGTGCATGTCCATCAGCCGGCCCGCCATCTCGCGACCGCCGCCGATGGGCAGCGCCGGCCACTGGAACAGGCCGAACCAGATGATGTCACGGCCGCCCGCGGACGATGCCGCCCAGCCGACCAGCGGCATGCCGATCAGGAAGGCGTAGAACAGGACGTGGGTCGCGCGCGCCAGCAGCTTCTGCCAGCGCGGCATCGCATCCGGCAGCGGAATGGCGGGGTTGGCGATGCGCCAGCCCAGGCGACCGAGGGTGAGCACCAGTATGCCCAAACCCACCGACTTGTGGATCTGGACGAACTCGCGCGAGATCGGACCGTCCGTCGCCTCATGGGCCGCGATGAGGCCGACCTGGGTCACCACCAGGGCGGCGATCACCCAGTGCAGGATCAGCGAGACGGTGGAGTAGCGGTTGCGCGGTTCGGCCATGATGCCTCGGCGGATTGGATCCCCAGACTGGACCAGTGCGACGCCCTCGCCAAGGGCCGCTTGCATACCGCTGCGGCAAGGCGGCATGAACGGGGAACCAGACCGACAGTCCGAGGCCGAATTCCGATGACCTACCGCGCACCCGTTCGCGACCTCGCCTTCACGCTTCAGGCCGTGGCCGGCATCGACCGGGTCGCGGCCACCGGCGCCTTCCCGGACTATGACGCCGATCTGATGGGCGCCGTGCTCGAGGCGGCGGCGCAGTTCTCGGAGGGGGTGCTCGCCCCGCTGAACCGGATCGGCGACCTGAAGGGCTCGACCTGGGCTGACGGGGCGGTCACCGCCGCGCCAGGCTTCGCCGACGCCTATCGCCAGTTCGCCGAGGGCGGCTGGACCGGTCTGTCGGCCCCGGCCCACGCGGGCGGCCAACAACTGCCCAAGGCGCTGGAACTGGCGGCCTATGAGACGGTGCACGCCGCCAACATGGCCTTCGGCCTGTGCCCCATGCTGTCGCTGGCCACGATCGAGGCGCTGGAGAGCCACGGGACGGACCGGCAGAAGGCGGTCTATCTGACGCGGCTGGTCAGCGGCGAATGGACCGGGGCCATGGTCCTGACCGAGCCGCAGGCGGGCTCGGACCTCGGCGCCCTGACCGCCACGGCGACGCCGAACGGTGACGGGACGTACAGCCTGACGGGCCAGAAAATCTTCATCACCTGGGGCGATCACGACTGCACCGACAACGTCGTCCACATGGTGCTGGCCCGCCTGCCGGACGCCCCTGCGGGACCCAAGGGGATCAGCCTGTTCCTCGCCTCGAAATTCCTCGTCAATGACGACGGGTCGCTCGGCGAACGCAACGCCTTCCGCGCCGTCGGCGTCGAGCACAAGCTGGGCATCCACGCCTCGCCCACCTGCGTCATGTCCTATGAGGGCGCGACCGCCGAACTGGTCGGACAGCCCAATCAGGGTCTGGCCCATATGTTCGTGATGATGAACGCCGCCCGCCTCGCCGTCGGGGTCGAGGGCGTCGGGATCGCCGAGCGGGCGTATCAGCACGCCCTCGCCTATGCGAGTGAGCGGCGACAGGGCCGGTCGGCCTGGACCGGCGAGGCCAACGCCCCGATCCTCGACCACCCCGACGTCCGCCGCATGCTGGCGGTGATGAAGGCGAAGATCGCCGCCGCCCGCGCCATCTGCCTGTCGACCGGCGTCGCCGCCGATCTGGCCCGGCACGCGGGCACCGAAGAGGATTGCCGCCGCTGGAAAGGCCGCGAGGACCTGTTCACGCCGATCGCCAAGGCCTGGTCCACCGACGTCGGCTGCGAGGTCGCCTCCATGGGCGTGCAGATCCACGGCGGCATGGGCTTCATCGAGGAAACCGGCGCGGCCCAGTACTATCGCGACGCCCGCATCGCCCCGATCTATGAGGGCACCAACGGGATCCAGGCCATGGATCTCGTCGGGCGCAAGCTGTCGATGGACGGCGGACAGGCGGCGCGTGACCTGATCGCCGACATGAAGATGACGCTGACCCATCTGCCGCGTCTCTATTCCGGCAAGCCGGTCGAGCGGTTCGCGGCGGCCGTCGAGGCGGTACAGGACGCGACGGTCTGGCTGTTGGACCGCAAGGCCGCCGCGGACGGAGCCGCTGACGTGCTGGCCGCCGCCGACGCCTATCTGAAGCTGCTGGGCGATGTGGTCGGCGGCTGGATGCTGGCCCAGGGCGCGCTCCATGCCCGCGACCAGCTGGACGGCGGACAGGGCGATCCCGCGTGGCTTGAAGGCAAGATCACCCTCTACGAGGTCTATGCCGCCAATGTGCTGGGCCACGCCTCCAGCAGGCTGGCCGCGGTGGGACAGGGCGGGGCGCTGCTGGAGCGAATGAGCGTGGACGTGCTGGCGGGTTAGGCGTTGCGCTCTCCCTCCCCTTCATGGGGAGGGATGTCGGCGCGCAGCGACGACAGGGTGGGGTGCGTAAGTCCGCGCTCCGACTCTTTCGAACCCCACCCGGATCGCTTCGCGATCGTCCCTCCCCATGAAGGGGAGGGAGATGCATTCCATCAGATGTGCAGCACCCGCCCGTAGGCGTCGAGCGACGCCTCGTGCATGGCCTCGGACATGGTCGGGTGGGGATAGACGATGCCGTGGATGTCCTCTTCCGTCGCCTCCATGGCGATGGCGGTGACAAAGCCCTGGATCATTTCGGTGACCTCGGCGCCGATCAGATGGGCGCCGATCAGGGCGCCGGTCTTCGCGTCGAAGATCACCTTGACGAAGCCGTCCGTGTCACCCGCGGCCACGGCCTTGCCGTTCACCTTGAAGGGGAAGCGGCCGATCTTCACGTCCAGCTTCGCCTCGCGGGCGCCCTGCTCCGTAATGCCGACCGAGGCGACCTGCGGCTGGGCATAGGTGCAGCCAGCGATGGGCGAATGGACGTTCGGCGTCTTGTAGCCGGCGATATGTTCGGCAGCGTGAATGCCTTCGTGCGAGGCCTTGTGCGCCAGCCAGGGCGCGCCGGCGCAGTCGCCGATGGCGTACAGGCCTTTGACGTTGGTCTGGCAGTGGCCGTCGATGGTGATGTGGCCGCGGTCCATGTTGACGCCCAGCGCCTCCAGACCGATGCCGTCGGTGTTGGCGGTGATGCCGACCGCCGAGATGCAGACCTCGGCCTCCAGCGTCTCGGCCTTGCCGTCGGCCTCGATGGCCACCTGCACGCCCTTGCCGGCCTTCTTGACGCCGGTGACCTTGCAGCCGACGCGGAACTTCATGCCGCGCTTCTCGAACGACCGGCGGGCGGCCTTCGAGACCTCTTCATCCTCGACGGGCAGGATGCGGTCGACCATCTCGACCACCGTCACCTCGGCCCCGAGGGCGCGGTAGAAGCTGCCGAACTCGATGCCGATGGCGCCCGAGCCGATGACCACGATGGAGGCCGGCATCGTCTTCGGCGCCATGGCCTCGCGATAGGCCCAGATGCGGTCGCCGTCGGCTTCCAGTCCGATCTGCGGAATGGCCTTGGCGCGGGCGCCGACGGCCAGCATGACCGTCTTCGCCTCGACCGTGCGTGACCCGCCGGCCTTGAGCGCGATCACGACCTTCGGCGCGGCCGCGCCCTTCTCCAGTTTCGCCGAACCCTCGATCACCTCGATCTTGTTCTTCTTCATCAGATAGGTGACGCCCTTGTTCATGGTGGCGGCGACGCCCCGTGAACGCTGGATGATGGCGTCGAAGTCGAAGCCGACCTTGTCGGCGGACAGGCCGTAGTCCTTCAGGTGCGACAGGCTTTCGTATTTCTCGGCGGACTTGAGCAGGGCCTTGGTCGGGATGCATCCCCAGTTCAGGCAGATGCCGCCCAGCGCCTCGCGCTCGACGATGGCGACCTTCAGGCCCAGCTGGCTGGCCCGGATCGCGGCGACATAGCCGCCGGGGCCGGAGCCGATGACGATGAGGTCGAATTCAGCCATGCGGGCGCTCCGGTGCGGGCTGTTGGGCGGCGGCGGTCCACGCCTCGGACACAGCCCGCGCCTTGGCGATATCGTCAACGACCAGCACCATCTGATGGTCGTGGTCGCTGTATAACGTCTCGATGTTGACCCCGGCCTCGGCCATCCGGCGGGTCAGCTGGCCCAATTGGCCGGGCACGTCCTGTTTCAGCCGCTGCACCACGACGTCGCGGACGCTCAGAACATTGATTCCTTTCGAGACGAGCGCTCGCCGCGCCGCCTCGCCGTCCGCGAACAAGAAGTGGGCCGCGCCGCGGCCCGCCACGACCCAAGCCCCGCCGCCTTCGACGCTGACGCCGGCGGCCGCCAAGGCCTCGCCCATCTCGGCCAGGGCGCCGGGACGGTTCTCCAATTCGACTGCTACGTCCTGCATCGTCGGCCTAAGCCAGCATCGTTACGGGGTCTTCGATCATCGCCTTGAAGACCTGCAGGAATTTCGCGCCGATGGCCCCGTCGACGACGCGGTGGTCGCAGGTCAGGGTGACGGTCATCACCGTGGCCACCGCCAGTTGACCGTCGATCACCACGGGCCGTTGCTCGCCGGCGCCGACGCTCATGATCGCGCCCTGGGGCTCGTTGATGATTGAGGCGAAGGACTGGATGCCGAACATGCCCAGGTTGGAGACCGAGAAGGTGCCGCCCTGGAACTCGTCGGGCTTCAGCTTGCGGTCGCGGGCGCGCTTGGCGAGGTCCTTCGACTCCGCCGCGATCTGCGACAGGGACTTGGTCTCGGCCTTGCGGATGATCGGGGTGATCAGGCCGCCGTCGATGGCCACGGCCATGGCGACGTCGGCGTGGTGGTGCATGGCTATGCCTTCGGGCGAATAGCTGGCGTTGGCCTCGGGCACGGCCTTCAGGGCCATGGCGCTGGCCTTGATGACGAAGTCATTGACCGAGACCTTGCCGCCGTCCTTCTCGAGCAGGGCGTTGACCTTGGCCCGGGCGGCCAGCAGGCCGTCGATGCGGCAGTCGATGGTGAGCGGGAAATGCGGCACGTCGCGGAAGCTGTCGGTCAGGCGCCGGGCGATGGCCTTGCGCATGCCGTCCAGCGGGACGAGGTCGTAGCTGCCGTCCGGAATGCCCATCTGGGCCAGCGACTGGACCTTGCGGGGTTCGCCGGCGGCGGCCGGAGCTGAAGCCGCGGCGGGCTTGGCCGCGCCGGTCGGAGCGCCTTCGAGGTCACGCTTGACGATGCGGCCGTGCGGGCCGGTGCCCTTGGTCGCGGACAGGTCGATATTGCCCTGTGCCGCCAGACGCCGGGCCAGCGGCGAGGCGAAGACCTTCGTCTCCTCCCCGTCGCGCAGCGATGGGGAGGGGGACCGCGAAGCGGTGGAGGGGGCGGCGGCGGGCGCCGTCGTTGTCTTGGGAGAGGGAGCGGCAGCGGGCACCCCTCCACCAGCCTTCGGCTGGTCCCCCTCCCCACTGGCGTGGGGAGGAGACTTGGGAGCGGCCGCCCCGCCCTCGTCCTTCAACCGCGCGATCGGCGTATTGACCTTCACGCCTTCGGAGCCCTCGGCCACGAGGATGTCGGTGACTTCGCCCTCGTCGACGGCCTCGACCTCCATGGTCGCCTTGTCGGTCTCGATCTCGGCGATGACGTCGCCGGCCTTGACCACGTCGCCGACCTTGACGTGCCATTTGGCCAGCACGCCCTCTTCCATGGTGGGCGACAGGGCGGGCATCAGAATGTCGGTCATTGCACGCCCTCCGGTCCGGCCTTGCCCACATGGTCTTCGGCCACCGTCTCGATCGCGGGACCGTTCAGCACATCGGAAATACCGGCCAGGATCTTGTTGTAGGCCGTCTTCTCATCGTGGCCGTGCCGGACATTGTAGCCGTGGGCCATATGTTTGGCGGCCATGGCCAGAACCTGGCCGAACTGGCGCGGGTCGTTGAAGGCCGGCTTGATCGACATGACCGGCTCGCCCCTGGACCACCAGATGCGCAGGATCTCGACCGCCTCGGCGTCGGCGGCGACGCTGTCCGGGGTCTTCAGCTGGAATTCGTCAGGCTGGCTCATGCCATCACCGCCCGGACGGCCTTGACGATCTTGTCCACGCCCGGAAGCGACAGGACTTCCAGGTTGGCGGCGTATGGCAGCGGCACATCCTCCTGATGCACCCGCATCGGCGGGGCGTCGAGGTAGTCGAAGGCGTGTTCGATGACCCGGGCCACGACCTCGGCGCCGACGCCCATCGGACCCCAGCCTTCCTCGGCCGAGACCAGACGGCTGGTCTTTTTGACGCTCTCGACGATGGTCTCGTGGTCGAGCGGGCGCAGGGTCCGCAGGTCGACGACCTCGCAGCTGATCCCCTCCTCCGCCAGCTTCTCCGCGGCCTGCAGGGCGAAGCCGACCATGCGGCTGTGGGCGGTGATGGTGACGTCGGTCCCCTCGCGGCGGACCTTGGCCTTGCCGATCGGCAGGACGTAATCGCCCTCGGGCACGTCGAACTCCAGCCCGTACATCATCTCGTGCTCGAGGAAGACGACGGGGTTGGGGTCGCGGATGGCGGCCTTCAGCAGGCCCTTGGCGTCGGCCGCGTCATAGGGGGCGATGACCTTCAGGCCGGGGACCTGGGCGTACCAGGCGGAATAATCCTGGCTGTGCTGGGCGCCGACGCGGCTGGCGGCGCCGTTGGGGCCGCGGAAGACGATGCTGGCGCGGATCTGGCCGCCCGACATGTAGAGGGTCTTGGCCGCCGAATTGATGATGTGGTCGATGGCCTGCATGGCGAAGTTGAACGTCATGAACTCGACGATCGGCTTCAGTCCCGCCATGGCCGCGCCGACGCCGAGGCCGGCGAAGCCGTGCTCGGTGATCGGGGTGTCGACCACACGCTTGTCGCCGAACTCCTGCAGCAGCTCGCGGCTGACCTTGTAGGCGCCCTGGTACTGGGCGACTTCCTCGCCGATCAGGAAGACCTTGTCGTCGCGGCGCATCTCCTCGGCCATGGCGTCGCGCAGGGCGTCGCGGATGGTCGTCTTGACCAGTTTGGCGCCGGCCGGGATTTCAGGGTCCTTCAGTGCGACGGCGGGCGCCCCTCCACCACCCTTCGGGTGGTCCCCCTCCCCATGCTCCGCACGGGGAGGAGACGCGGCGGCGGCCGTCTCCTCCCCGTCCGCGCTTGCGGATGGGGAGGGGGACCGCGAAGCGGTGGAGGGGCTGGCGGCGGCATCTCCGCCCGCCAGACGGGCGATCGGCGTGTTGACCTTCACGTTCTCGGAGCCTTCAGCCACCAGAATCTCGGCGACTTCGCCCTCATCGACGGCCTCGACCTCCATGGTCGCCTTGTCGGTCTCGATCTCTGCGATGACGTCGCCGGCCTTGACCGTGTCACCCGCCTTGATGTGCCATTTGGTCAGCGTGCCCTCTTCCATCGTGGGCGACAGCGCCGGCATGAGAATGTCGGTCACGCTGAGGCCTCCACATAGACGTCGGTATAGAGCTCGGACGGGTCCGGCTCCGGGCTTTCCTGGGCGAATTGGACCGCCTCGGCGACGATGGCCTTCACCTCGGCGTCGATGGCCTTGATCTCGTCCTCGGTGGCCTTGGCCTGATCCAGCAGCATCTTCACATGGTCGATCGGGTCGCGGGTCTTCTTGACCTCGTCGACCTCTTCCTTGGCGCGGTATTTGGCCGGATCGCTCATGGAGTGGCCGCGATAGCGATAGGTCTTCATCTCGAGGATGAAGGGGCCGCCGCCCTCGCGGGCGCGCTTTACGGCCCTGGCCACCGCGTCGCGCACGGCCAGCACGTCCATGCCGTCCACCTGCTCGCCGGGAATGCCGAAGCTGGAGCCGCGCTCGCTCAGCTGCGTCGTGGACGACGAGCGTTCGATGCTCGTGCCCATGGCGTACTGGTTGTTCTCGATGATGTAGATGGCCGGCAGCTTCCACAGCTGGGCCATGTTGAAGCTCTCATAGACCTGGCCCTGGTTGGCCGCGCCGTCGCCGAAATAGATGAAGGCCACGCTGTCGTCGCCGCGATAGCGGCCGGCGAAGGCCAGGCCCGTGCCCAGCGCCACCTGCGCTCCGACGATCCCGTGGCCGCCGTAGAAGCCGGTGGCGGTGTCGAACATGTGCATCGACCCGCCCTTGCCCTTGGACGAGCCGCCGATGCGGCCGGTCAGCTCGGCCATGACCTCTTTCGGGTCCATGCCGGCGCAGAGCATGTGGCCGTGGTCGCGGTAGCCGGTGATGATCTTGTCGTGGCCCTGTCTGACGCTCTCCTGAACGCCCACCGCCACGGCCTCCTGGCCGATGTACAGGTGGCAGAAGCCGCCTATCAGCCCCATCCCGTACAGCTGGCCCGCCCGCTCCTCGAAACGACGGATAAGAACCATCTCGCGATAGAAGCGCAGCAGGTCCTCCTTGGACGCCGTCGGCGTATTGGGAATCTTTTTGGACGCAGTCTTCGCGGCGGGGGCTTTCGCCATCCGTCATCTCCCGGCTGGACCCCGCTGTCAGGGCCTCTTGTCGTTACGGTAAGGGGCTTTAGCAGCCTTCGTTCCCGAAAGGCAAAGCGCTGCGGTCAAGCTGTAACGAAAGTTCACGCGCGCGGCGCGGCGACCCCGGAAGCGGCCGGCGCGGCGACGCGAATGACATAGTCGCGGGGGTCGGCGAAGCCCAGGACCGCGCGGGCGCGTTCCTCCAGCAGATCGCGGGACAGGCTGTCGGTGCGCAAATAGCGGACCCGGACCTCGAGATCGCGCCGCTGCTCCAGAATGCCGGCCAGCTGCGCCTCGCGCCGCACCATCATGGCGTCCCGCTCATGCCCGCTCAGCAGGCCGCGCTGACCCGTCAGGGCCTGAACGCCCAGATAGACGACCAGCAACAGGAGGATGGCGGAGGGAAAATACGGTTTCATCCGTTCGGGCACTACAGACGCTCCTTCTGAGCGTGGACTCTTGATCAACGAGTCCTGACCGAAAATGCCTAACGAACCGTAGCTTGGCGGTAAGATTTGGCGCCGCCGCCCCACCTTCCGGATCAGCGGTTCAGCAGCATGCCGTCGCCGAAATAGGCCCCCTGGTCGCCCAGCATCTCCTCGATGCGGAGCAGCTGGTTGTATTTGGCCGTGCGGTCCGAGCGGGCCAGGGAGCCGGTCTTGATCTGTCCGCAGTTGGTGGCCACGGCCAGGTCGGCGATGGTCGCGTCTTCGGTTTCGCCCGAACGGTGGCTCATGACGGCCGTATAGCCGGCGCGATGGGCCATATCCACAGCGTCAAGAGTTTCCGACAAGGTACCGATCTGGTTCACTTTTACCAGAATGGAGTTAGCCAGACCCTCGCCGATGCCGGCGGCCAGACGGGCCGGGTTGGTGACGAACAGGTCGTCGCCGACGATCTGGCAGCGGTCGCCGAGACGTTCGGTCAGCAGCCGCCAGCCGTCGAAATCGTCCTCGGCGCAGCCGTCCTCGATCGAGACGATGGGGAAGCGTTCGCACAGGTCGGCGAGGTAGTTGACCATGGCCTCGGCCTCGAGCGTCTTGCCCTCGCCCACCATGACGTATTTGCCGTCCTTGTAGAATTCGGTCGCCGCGACATCGAGGCCGAGGTGGAAATCCTCGCCGGCCAGATAACCGGCGGCCTGTCCGGCGCGCGTGATGAAGCTGAGCGCCTCCTCGGCCGAGGCCAGGTTGGGGGCGAAACCGCCCTCGTCGCCGACGTTGGTGTTGTGGCCGGCGTCCTTGAGCTGCTTGCGCAGGGCGTGGAAGATCTCCGAGCCCATACGCAGGGCCTCCGAGAAGCTGTCGGCGCCGGTCGGAAGGATCATGAACTCCTGGATGTCGATCGGATTGTCGGCGTGGGCCCCGCCGTTGATGATATTCATCATCGGCGTCGGCAGGATGCGGGCCGAGACTCCGCCCAGATAGCGGTGCAGCGGCAGGCCTGACGAGATGGCGCTGGCCTTGGCGCAGGCGAGGCTGACGCCGAGGATGGCGTTGGCGCCCAGCCGGCCCTTGTTCTCGGTGCCGTCCAGGGCGATCAGGGCCTCGTCAATGCGGCGCTGGTCCTCGGCGTCCATGCCGCTGAGGGCGTCGAAGATTTCGCCGTTGACGTTGTCGACCGCCTTGCCGACACCCTTGCCGCCCCACAGGTCCTTGTCGCCGTCACGCAGTTCGACCGCCTCATGGGCGCCGGTCGAGGCGCCCGAGGGCACGGCGGCGCGGCCGAAGCTGCCGTCATCGAGGATCACATCCACCTCGACCGTCGGATTGCCGCGGCTGTCGAGGATCTGGCGGGCGACGATGTCGGCGATGTCGGTCATGGGAGCGCTCTGCTGTCAGGGAGTGGCGGGGGGTTTAGCCCAACCCCCGCCGAATCGCCAACCGTCAGGACTCGGAGGTCAGGAGCATCCCTCGACCAGCTGGATCGCCGGTCCGCCCACATGGACGATCCCGACCCGGCCCTGTCCGTCGATCTCGTAGCGAACGCCCCGCGCCGCCGCGTCCTGGACATAGGCATCGGGGCTGGAAGGGCCGCCGGACGCCCAGACGAAGATGTCTTCGGCCGGAGCCGGCGAGTATTTGTGGGGCTGTGACACAGCGCTGGCGCCGTAGGCCGCCTCGATCGCCGCGGCCGCATCGCCCACGCCGAAGCCATGGTCCGTCTTCAAGGTCGAGGGCCGAGCGACCGAGATGCGGGTCAGCACGCCGTCCTGGATCATGACCAGCAGACCGTCCGGCGCGCGCTCGGGCCGCCACTGGTCGCACACCTCGGGCTCCGCGCCTCCGACCGACCCCGGGTTGCTGTCGGGCCCCAGGGCCGCCTCGACCTCGGCCCTGGTCATGCCGATGCGCAGCGGGCCCCAGCCCTGGGCGGTCAAGGCGTTGGCGTCGACGGGGATCGCGGGGGCCTCCGGCGCCGCCGCCGGCGCGGCCGGGGCGGGTTCGGACTCCGGCGCTCCGCAGGCGGCCAGCATCAGGACGGCGGAGGTCAGCAACAGGGGACGGATCATGGGGCGACTCCTCAGGTTCGGAGCTACAACGCATGAAAACGGCGCGCGGTGAACCGCGCGCCGTCATTCAGTCGACCACCGGGGTGGAGAAACCTAGTCTTCCTTGGGCGTCAAGACCTGGCGGCCGCGATAGGTGCCGGTCTTCAGGTCGATGTGGTGCGAGCGGCGCAGCTCGCCCGTGTCCTTGTCCTCGACGTGCGGGTTGGAGCCCAGCGAGTCGTGCGAGCGGCGCATGTTGCGACGCGAGGGCGATACTTTGCGCTTCGGAACGGCCATGTCCGTCTCAATCTTCTATAAGGTCGGCGCCGGCGGAGGCGCGAAAACAATAGCGGCGGCCCGAGAGAGCCGCCAGCGAGGGCGGGCTTATGCCTCAACCCGGCCCGGAGTTCAAGCGGGAGCTTGTCCCGCCGTCATAGCCGCCCGATCCGCACGCGTCAGGGCGTAGAACAGGCTGTCCTTCCAGACCCCGCCGACATTCCAGGTGCCCTCGCCTGAGCCCGTCCTGACGAAGCCCAGCCGTTCCAGCAGCCGAATCGAGGCGGTGTTCTCCGGATCGACGTCAGCGGTCAGGGTGTCGACATCGCTCGCGCGGTAGACGTGGTCGATGGCCGCGCCGACGGCCTCGCCGGCCAGCCCCCGCCCCCAGACATCAGGATGCAGGATGTAGCCGACGTCGGGCATCTCATAGAAGCCGGCCTTGCCGATCACCCGCCCCTCCAGCTCGACGACGAAGTCCGGATGATCGGGGCCGTTGGCGATCATGGCGTCCAGCCACGCCGCCGTCTGTTCCAGCGTCGCGTGCGGCGGCGTCGACCACCACAGGGTGGCGCGGGGGTCCGACAGAACGGCATGCATCCCCTCCAGATCATCCGGACGGGCGGAGCGCAGGATCAGGCGGGGGGTACGGATCTCCACCGGCTCAGGCCAGTTCACGTTCCATGACGACGAAATACAGGTCGTCACGCCTGGGCAGGCCGAAACGGGGGTCTCCGTAGGGGAACGGCAACGTGGCCCCCGTCGGGCGATAGCCGAGCCGCTCGTACCACGCGATCAGGGTCTCGCGCTGCGGAAAGACGGAGATGCACACCCGGCGGGCGCCGAAACGGTCAGCCAACGCAGTGTGGGCCGCCTCGACCAGCCGGCGGCCCAGCCCGCCGCCCTGCAAGGTCGGGCTGATCGACAGCATGCCGAAATAGCCGGTCCCCTCGCCCCGGTCGGCGATCAGCACGCAGCCGACCAGGTCCTCACCGCGCCACGCGGTCAGCAGGGCCTGCTTCGGATCGGCGAGGATGTCGGCGAGGTCCTCTGGATCGGTGCGCTGGCCGTCCAGCAGATCGGCCTCGGTGGTCCAGCCCGCGCGCGAGGCCTCGCCGCGATAAGCGCTCTCGATCAGGCGGTGGAGGCCCGGGATGTCGGCCGTCACGGCGTCGCGGATCGTGACCTCAGTCATGGACCAGCATTTCGCTGACCGCCTCGCCGATCGCAAGGGAGCTGGTCAGGCCGGGGCTTTCGATGCCGAACAGGGCGACAAGTCCGTCCAGGCCGTGGACGTCGCGGCCGTGCAGCTGGAAATCCGGCTGCGGCTCGCCCGGCCCGTGCAGTTTCGGTCGAATGCCGGCGTAGTCGGGCGTCAGGGCGCCGTCCGGCAGACCGGGCCAGAAGCGGCGGACGTAGTGTTCGAACCCGGCCGCCTTGGCGGTGTCGACCGAATAGTCCTCGGTTTCGACATAGACGAGGTCGGGGCCGAACACGGCCTGTCCGCCCAGGTCCTTGCGGTAGTGGATGCCTAGCGCACCGGGGATAGGCGGCGGATAGATCAGCCGCTCGAACGGCGCCTTGCCGGTCAGGCGGAAATAGACGCCCTTGCCGAAATGGACGGGCGGGACGCGGTCAGCGAGATAGCCCTCGATCCGGGCCGCCACGGCATGTGCGCCCAGGCCGGGCGCCGTGACCAGCAGGCGGGTGGTCAGGGTCGCCCCGCCCTCCCCGCCCGCGGTGATGGTGAAGCCGCCTCCGGAGAGAGGCTCGGCCCGCTCGAACGGGGTGGAGACGACCACCGAGCCGCCCGCCTCACCGATCTCGCCCTCGAGCGCCAGCATGTAGCCATGGCTGTCGAACACGCCGCTCTCGGGCGAAAGGATGGCGGCGTGGGCGTTCAGGCCGGGCTCCAGCGCGCGGGCCTGGGCGCCGGTCAGGTGTTCGAGCCCCTCGACGCCATTGGCGGCCGCCTGGGCGAAGATGGCCTCGATCCGCGCGACCTCGGCCTCGTCCGTCGCCACGACCAGTTTGCCGCATTTGCGGAAATCGACCTTGCGGCTTTCAAGGAAGGCGTACAGCGCACGCCGGCCCTCGACGCAGAACCGCGCCTTCAACGAGCCGGTCGGATAGTAGAGTCCGCCGTGGATGACCTCGGAATTGCGTGAGGACACGCCCTGACCGATGTGGGGCTCCTTCTCGAGAACCAGCACCGACAGGCCCCGATTCGCCAGCGACCGGCCACAGGCGAGGCCCACCGCGCCGGCGCCGACGACGGCCGCGTCGAAGTCGAAACTCATGCTTTGGGGCCATAGAGTCGGGCGGCGCGCGCCTCGAAACAGCTCATCAGCTTGCTGACGGCGCGATCGAAATTGGCGTGCAGCATGGCGTCGAGGATGCGGGATTTGAAGGCGAAGTCGATCATGAACTCGACCCGCGTTCCGGCCGGATCGGGGAAGAACTCCCAGCGGTTCTTCAGATGTCGGAACGGCCCCCGGATCAGGCCGACCTCGACCATGTCGCGGTTCCGGTCATGCCGCACCCAGGTCGAGAACCGCTCCTTGAGGAAGGAAAAGCCCACCGCCGCCTCCGCGTCGATAAGGCTGACGCCCGGGGCCTCCTCGCGCGGGCTCCAGGTCCGCATGGCGGTCACCCACGGCACGAACTCGGGGTAGGCGCGCACATCGGCGACCAGCGCGGCCAACTGGTCGGGCGCCCAGGGCAGGATTTTGGTGACGCGGTGGACGGCCAAGCGCGGCTCAGCGTCCGGTCTGGGCCAGACGCGCCGCCCGCAGCCGCGCGAAATCGTCGCCGGCGTGGTGCGAGCTGCGGGTCAGCGGCGAGGACGACACCATGAGGAAGCCCTTGGCCCGGGCGATGGCCTCATAGGCCTTGAACTCGTCCGGGGTGACGAAGCGGTCGATGGCGGCGTGTTTTCGGGTCGGCTGGAGGTACTGGCCGATGGTGATGAAGTCGACTCCGGCCGAGCGCATGTCGTCCATCACCTGCATGACCTCTTCGCGGGTCTCGCCCAGGCCGACCATGATGCCGGACTTGGTGAACTGGTTGGGGTCACGCTCCTTGACCATCTGCAGCAGGCGCAGGCTGTGGAAATAGCGGGCTCCGGGCCGGATCTTCAAATACAGGCGCGGCACGGTCTCGAGGTTGTGGTTGAAGACGTCGGGCGTGGCGTCGATCATCACCTCGGCCGCCCCGTCCTTGCGCAGGAAGTCGGGGGTCAGGATTTCGATGGTGGTGTTCGGCGCCTGCAGGCGGATCTGGCGCACCACCTCGGCGAAATGGGCCGCGCCGCCGTCCGAGACATCGTCCCGGTCGACGCTGGTGATGACGACATGGTTGAGGCCCAGCTGGGCGACGGCCAGACCGACCTTGCCGGGCTCTTCGGGATCCAGCGGCTGGGGCAGGCCCGTCTTGACGTTGCAGAAGGCGCAGGCCCGCGTGCAGGTGTCGCCCATGATCATCAGGGTGGCGTGCTTCTGGCTCCAGCACTCACCGATATTGGGACAGGCCGCCTCTTCACAAACCGTGACGAGGCCCTTGTCCTTCACGATGGATTTGGTGGCGTTGTACTGGCCCGAGCCGGGCGCCTTGACGCGCAGCCAGTCGGGCTTCTTCAGCACCGCCGTCTCCGGACGATTCTGCTTTTCGGGGTGACGCAGCTCGGCCGGCGTCTTTCGCAGTGTGTCGATCAGCGTGACCAAGGCGTCGCGGGCTCCGGGCTGTGCGGAACCGCTATGTCGTCCTTCCTCGGGGCGAAGGCAAGCCGGGCCGGAACCTCACGCAAGGTCAGGCGCCTTTTCAACGCCGGGCGGCGGCCCTAGTCTGATCATCGAAGACAAAGGCTGCGGGACAACCGCATCCGCACGGAGGATGGACTTGCGCGTACCCCTGGATGCCAAGGACGGCGAACAGACCATTTTCGACGGCCTGATCGCGGCTCGCGACAAGTTCGGCGACAAGGAAATTCTCGAAGACCTGGATCGCAAGCCGCTCACCTATACGGGCCTGATCCGCGCCGCCTTCGTCCTGGGGCGCAAGATCGCCGCCATGACCGAACCGGCGGAACGGGTCGGCATCCTGCTGCCGTCCAGCGCGGGCGTCGTGGTCACCTACTACGGCCTGCACGCCCACGGCCGGGTGCCGGTGATGCTCAATTTCACCGCGGGCCAGGCCAATATCAAGGCGGCGATCAGGGCCGCCGGGGTGAAGAAGATCCTCTGCGCCAAACGGTTCGTGAACCAGGCCAAGCTCGAGGACCTGCTGGACGATCTGGCGACAGTCGCCGAGATCGTCTGGCTGGACGACGTGCGCAAGACCATCGGCCTGCCCGACAAGCTGTACGGCCTGATGGCCGGAATGATGCCGAAACAGTTCCGGGTGAAGACCGAGCCGTCCTCGCCGGGCGTGGTCCTGTTCACCTCGGGCAGTTTCGGCGCGCCCAAGGGGGTGGTGCTGAGCCAGTGGAACCTGGTCGCCAACTGCCGTCAGGTGGCCCAGCACATCGACCTGAAGCCGGAATGGGTGATGTTCAATCCCCTGCCGACCTTCCACTGTTTCGGCCTGACGGGCGGAGTCCTGCTGCCGATCCTGCATGGGATGAAGGCGTTCCAGTATCCGTCGCCGCTGCACGCCAAACAGATCGTCGAGCTGTTGCCGGACGTGAAGGCCTCGATCCTGTTCGCCACCGACACCTTCCTGAACCAGTACGCCCGCGTCGCCGCGCCCGACGATTTCGCCACCCTGCAGTTCGTCGTCGCCGGGGCCGAGAAGGTGCGACCCGAGACCCACCATCTGTTCAACACCCGCTTCCACGGCCTCAAGCTGCTGGAAGGCTATG
>CALRJO020000011.1:0-55778 GCA_943367565.1 Brevundimonas vancanneytii | reverse complement strand
AGCCCCGACATCCTGTGCCAGGGCGGCCTTGCTCCCGGCTCAGCCCAAGCGGGCTGTCCGGGAGGCCGGAAAAAGGTGCGCCAGCCGTCCCCGATCTCCGCTTCGCTACGTCGGGGATGACAAGGCGCCCCCCCGTGGACGAAGCGGTTATTGGCTGTCGAACCACTTCACGATGCCGGCCATGTCGCGCTCGAAGCCGCCGGGAATGTAGATGTTGAGGATCCCTGCCCGCCTGTCGGTGCGGTTGGCGAAGTCGTGGGTCACCCCGGCCGGAGCGCGGACGAAGGCGCCGACGCCGGCGTCGATCCAGTCGTCGCCGACCAGCACGCTCATCGTCCCCTCGATGACGTAGAAGATGTCGTCGTGGTCGGCGTGGCTGTGCGGGCCCGGACCGGCGCTGTGCGGATCCAGGAACCATTCGGAGATGGAATAGGTCGCGGCGGTCTCGGCCTCGTCCGCCTTGAACACCGCGCTCATGGCGCCCATCGCATAGGCCCGGCCCTCGCCGGGACCGAGGACGATGGGTCGAAGACGTTCGCTGTCGGACATATTCCGGCTCTCCCTGATCCTGCGATCTTGTGCCGGACGCTTCAAAGGCACAACAGTCAGCGAGCCTTGCAGGAGCCCGACCATGCCCATCGCCACCCGCGCCTTCGCCGCCACCTCCAGCGACGCCCCCCTGTCGCCTTATGACTTCAACCGGCGCGATCCGGGTCCGGACGATGTGGCCATCGAGATCAAATTCGCGGGTGTCTGCCACTCCGACCTGCACATCGTGAAGAACGACCTGGGCAATACGACCTATCCGATCGTGCCGGGGCACGAGATCGCGGGCGTGGTGACGGCGGTGGGCGGCAATGTCGCGCGCTTCAAGGTCGGCGACCGGGTCGGGGTCGGCTGCATGGTCGACAGCTGCCGCCAGTGCAAACCCTGCCGCGATGGCGAGGAACAGTATTGCGTGCCCGGCATGGTCCAGACCTACGGATCGCCCGATCCCAAGGCGGCCGGAACCGGCCAGAAGATCACCCAGGGCGGCTATTCGACGGCCATCGTGGTCGACCAGAACTATGTCGTGACCATCCCCGACAGCATCCCGCTGGACGCGGCCGCGCCCCTGCTGTGCGCCGGCATCACCACCTATTCGCCGCTGAAGCACTGGAAGGTGGGCCCCGGATCGAAGGTGGCGGTGATCGGCCTGGGCGGCCTGGGCCATATGGCGGTCAAACAGGCGGCGGCCATGGGGGCGGAGGTCACCGTCCTGTCGACCTCGGACCGCAAGAAGGCGGACGCCGAGCGGATGGGCGCGAAGCATTTCCTCATCAACTCCGACAAGGCGGCGATGCAGGCGGCGGGCGAAAGCTTCGACCTGATCATCAACACCGTCTCGGCCACGCACGAGATCGCCAGCCATGTCCAGCTGCTGGCCAAGGACGGGACCATGGTCATGCTGGGCCTGACCACCGAGGGGCTGCCGGTCTACGCCATGGGGCTGCTGTGGCGGCGCCGGGCGGTGGCGGGGTCGCTGATCGGCGGCATCCGCGAAACCCAGGAGATGCTCGACTTCTGCGCCGGGCACGGCCTGGCCTGCGACATCGAGGTGATCGCCCCGGATCAGATCAACGAGGCCTATGCCCGGCTGGAGAAGTCGGACGTGCGGTACCGGTTCGTGCTGGATATGGCGCGGATCTGAAGAGGGTGATTGGTGGTTGGTGATTGGTGACTGGTGATTACGGCTCCGTTGTCAGCGGAAGGGCGGCGCTGGCGGTGCTCCGGCACAGACGTCGGCCAACCACCAATCACCAACACCAATCACCAATCACCAATCACCAATCACCAGCCGCCAGCCACCCTTCCCGCGCAACCGCCATACCGCTAAAGCTTTCCCCTTGAAGGCCGCGCGTCAGACGCGGCTCCAAGGGACAAGGAAACGCACATGGCTCGAGTGGCTCTGGTCACGGGTGGAACCCGCGGCATCGGCAAGGCGATCGTTCAGCGGCTGAAGGAAGACGGCATGCTCGTCGCCGCCGGCTATTCCGGCAATGTCGAGGCGGCCGAGGCCACGGCGAAGGAACTGGGCGTCTCCATCGTCAAGGGCAACGTCGGCTCGTTCGACGACTGCGCGCGGGCCGTGAAGGAGATCGAGGACCAGCTGGGTCCGATCGACATTCTGGTCAACAACGCCGGCATCACCCGCGACGGCTTCTTCCACAAGATGAACTCGGAGCAGTGGTCCGACGTGATCCGGGTGAACATGGACAGCGTGTTCAACATGACGCGCCAGGTCATCAACGGCATGCGCGACCGCGGCTTCGGCCGGATCGTCAACATCAGCTCGATCAACGGCCAGAAGGGCCAGATCGGCCAGACCAACTATTCCGCCGCCAAGGCCGGGATGATCGGCTTCACCAAGGCGCTGGCGCTGGAGAACGCGCGCAAGGGCGTGACGGTGAACTGTATCGCGCCGGGCTATATCGACACCGAAATGGTCGGGGCCATGGACGAGAAGGTCCTGGCCGGAATCATCTCCCAGATCCCGGTCGGAAGACTCGGAAAAGGCGAGGAAATCGCCGACATGGTTTCGTGGCTGGCGGGGGAACGTGCCGGATATGTCACAGGCTGCACCCTGTCGCTGAACGGCGGTCAGTATCTGGTCGGCTGATCCGGTCCTGCCCAAAATCCGCCGCGTGACGATTCCACGAATGCGGTCATGGAGTTGACGGCAAGGGTCAGAACGGCGCGGACGCCGCTTCCGGCCGCGATGGCGATCGCCCTCGCGGCGGCGGCCCTGTCTTCGCTGCCCATCGCCTCCCATGCCCAGGCCCAGGACCGGGCCAACGCCCAGGCGGAGCAGAGCGAGGCGCTGCGCAACCGGGGCCCCGCCGCGCGCGCCCTGCCGCCGACCGGCCGCTATGTCGCCGATTCCGGCGAGGCCTTCATCCTTGACCGGTCCGGTCAGCGACCGCTGCTGCGCTTCGACCGGCGGGACGAGACCTGGGTGCTGCGGCCCACGGCGGCCCCGCGCGGCGACGTCATCTATCGCAATGACGCCGGCGATCAGCTGCTGCGGGTGACGCCCGGCGGCGGCATGACCGTCTATACGCCCAGGGCCCCGGGCGGCTCGCCCGCCTCCCTCGCCGGCCCCGGTCAGAGCCTGACCCCGCCGACCCTCGGTCCCGTCCAGGTGTGGAACCTCATGGCGCGCCGCAGCGCCATGCTGAGCCAGAACCTGGGCCGGCTTGTAGAGATCAGTGTCGAGACCGACGAGGAAGCCGAGGGCCTGGCTGTCGAGGCCCTGATCCTGTCCACCGACGCGGTGCTCCGGATCGCCCGCTCGCCGACCGCCCGCTCCTCGCTGGACCGGCTGCGCCGCATCAGCATCGTCGATGGACCGCGCGCCTCGGTCACCTATGCGCGCGGCGACCTGAGGATCGTCGTGGCCCCGGTGCAGGGCGTGGCCGGCCGGCCGTCGTCCGCCCGGGTGATCCAGGCCTTCCTGGCCCCGCCGGAACCGATCCGGCGCTAGAAGACGTCCTTGGCGGCCCGCACGGCCGCGAACGCTTCGGCGCCGCCCGCCCGCAAGAAGGGGTTGAAGGCCTTTTCGGCGCCGATGGTGGTCGGGACGGTCGCCTCGCCCCGCTCCCGCATCGCGAAGATCTCCGCCGCCCGCGCCGCCATTTCGGGCCGGTCGTCCATGCCCAGGGCGAAGCGGGCATTGGCGGCGGTGTATTCGTGGGCGCACCAGACGACCGTTTCGTCCGGCCAGGCGGCCAGGGTCCGCAGACTGTTCCACATCTGGGCCGGCGTGCCCTCGAACAGCCGCCCGCAGCCGAGGACGAACAGCACATCGCCGACGAAGGCCTGGGCGTCGGCGGGCGAGCGGTAGACGATATGGCCGAGGGTGTGGCCGGGCGCGTCGGTGACCTCCAGCTCCGTACCGCCCAGCATCACCGTGTCGCCGCCGGCCACGATCCGGTCGATGGGCGCGGCCTTGCGCACCTCTTCCGGGCCGATGATCTCGCAGCCGGTCTCTGCCTTGAGCGCGGCGTTGCCCTGGGTGTGATCGGGGTGCCAGTGGGTGTTGAGGATCAGATCGAGCCGGCCCCAGCCGCTGGCCTCCAGATCGGCCAGGATCGCCGCCGCGTCAGGCGTGTCGATCGTGGCGACCGTCCCCGTCTCCCTGTCCCGGACCAGAAGGCCGTAGTTGTCGTTCAGGCAGGGGAAAATGCGCACGTCGAGGGTCATGCGCGCGTTCTAGCAGCCGCCTCCGACGCGGCCTATGGTGGAGCCATGCGGCGCAGTATCGAGGAACTCCGGACCTTCTACGGCGAGCCCGCCGGCGCCTTGGCGCGGCGGCTGCTGGCGCGGCGGCTGGAGGACGCGTGGGGCGAGGCGACCAACAGCGACGTCCTGGGCCTCGGCTACGCCACGCCTTGGCTGGACGCCTTCGTCGGGGCCCGGCGCGTGGTCGCGGCCATGCCGGGCGGGCAGGGGGTCGAGCCGTGGCCGGCGGCGGGCAAGAACCGGACCCTGCTGGTCGACGACCGCCGCCTGCCCTTCGCCGCCGGATCGTTCGACCGCATCCTGCTGATCCACGCGCTGGAAGAGGCCGACGACGCCCAGGGTCTGATGAACGAGGCGGTGCGCGCCCTGTCCCCGGCCGGGCGAATCATTCTGGTCGCGGCGGCGCGGGGCGGACTGTGGGCGCGGGCCGAGACCACGCCCTTCGGCCACGGACGGCCCTTCACCCGCCGCCAGCTGGAGCGGCTGGTGCGCGGCGCGGGTCTGGAGCCCACGGCCTGGTCCCAGACCCTGTATGTGCCGCCGTGGGGGCCGTTGCTGCCGCTGGCGGACGGGTTCGAACAGGTCGGTCAGCGGATCATGCCCGGCGCGGCGGGCGTCATCCTGCTGGAGGCGACACGACAGGCCTATGCCCGCATCCGGCCGGGCGGGGCGGCGGCCACGGTTCCGGTGCGGACGCCCGCGATGCAGCCGCAACCGGCCTCGCGATCATCGCGCGATCTGGCCGGTCATGATCTGGCGGGACGCGGCGAACGCCCTTAAAGCCCTGCCCATGCAACGACTGATCCTGATGCGTCACGCCGAGGCGGAACGGGCGGCCGGCTCCGGCCGGGACCGCGACCGCGTGCTGTCGGCGCGGGGCCGCAAGGACGCCGCCGCCATGGGGCGGGTCCTGTCCGCGCGGGGGATGCGCCCCGATCTGGCGCTGGTCTCGCCGGCCGCCCGCACGCGCCAGACCTGGGAGCTGCTGCATGACGCCTTCGGCGACGTCCAGGTCCGCGAGGACGAGCCGCTGTACAACGGCGGCTCCGATACGCTGCGGCGGTTCGTCGAGGCGGGAGAGGACGAGGCCGGCTGTCTGATGGTGGTCGCCCACAATCCGGGGGTCCATCTGCTGGCCGTCGAATACCTGGTCGAGAGCGCGGCCTCGCCGTCGGTGCTGGACCGGATGAGCGGCGGCTTTCCGCCGGGGTCGGCGGCGATCTTCACCGTCGATGTCGCCGGTCGATGCGCCTTCGAAGGCTTCATCCAGCCGCGCGATCTGGGCGGCGAATGAGCGGGGTCGCCTACAAGCTGGTCGACCGGATCGAGTGGGAAACGGCCATGGCCGCCGGCGTCTATGCCGGGTCGGCGGTCGACCGGGCCGACGGCTATATCCATATGTCGACGGCGGCCCAGCTGGCGGAGACGGCGCGGCGGCACTATGCCGGACGGACCGATCTGGTGCTGGTCGAGGTCGCCCTGGCGCCGCTGGGCGAGGCGCTGAAATGGGAGGCGTCGCGCGGCGGCGACCTGTTTCCGCACCTGTTCTCTCCCCTGCCCGCCACCGCCGATACGCCGCGGCGCGGGCTGTCGGTCGATTCGGACGGCGTCATGCGGTTCGACGACGGAGCCGTCGGATGGCCGTGACCGACATCGGCGCCGCCCTGCTGCGCGCCCTCGATCCCGAGATCGCCCACGGTCTGGCGATCCGGGCGTTGCAGATGACGCCCCTGCCGCCCCCGCGGGCCGATGACCCGATCCTCGCCACCACCGTGGCGGGGTTGCCGCTGCCCAATCCGGTCGGGCTGGCCGCCGGTCTCGACAAGAACGGCGAGGCGCTGCACGGCCTGTCGCGGCTGGGCTTCGGCTTCATCGAATGCGGTTCGGTGACGCCGCTGGCGCAGCCGGGCAATCCGAAGCCGCGCCTGTTCCGGCTGAGCGAGGACCGGGCCATCATCAACCGGATGGGGTTCAACAACGCCGGTCTGGAGGCCTTCGCCGCCCGGCTGGCCAAACGGCCGCGCAGCGCCGTGGTCGGGGCCAATCTGGGGGCCAACAAGAACACGGAGGACAAGGCGGCGGACTATGTCGCCGGCCTGATCCGGCTGAAGGGTCTGGCCGACTATGTGACGGTCAATGTGTCGTCGCCCAATACGCCGGGCCTGCGCGCCCTGCAGGGCCGGGCGGCGCTGGACGATCTGCTGGGCCGGCTGGCCGAGGCGCGGGGGGGCGATCCGACCCCCGTCTTCCTCAAGATCGCGCCGGACCTGACCCCGGCCGAGATCGCCCTGATCGTCGAGGCCAGCCTGGACCACGGGATCGACGCCCTGATCGTGTCCAACACCACGCTCGATCGGCCCGACGGCCTGCGCTCGCGCGACCGGGCCGAGGCCGGGGGTCTGTCCGGGGCTCCGCTCAAGGCGCGGGCCGGGGCCGCCCTGCGCGCCGCCGCCGAGGCCGCGGGCGGTCGCCTGCCCCTGATCGCCGCGGGCGGGATCGACAGCGGGGCCGAGGCCCATGCCCGCATCCGGGCCGGGGCGTCGGCCGTCCAGCTGTATTCCGCCCTGATCTATGAGGGTCCGGGACTGGTCGGGCGGATCAAGCGGGACCTGGCCGCGCGACTGCGCGCCGACGGGTTTTCCACAGTCGCCGAGGCCGTTTCGACCGCCCGTTGACGGAGCGTTAGGGCAAGCGGGTCATGATCACGGGACGGGCGAAAACGCCCTTTCCGGGGACCCGCATGGCGATAGCCACAGCCGACATGCCTGCCGCCGCGTCCGCCGCCGATTCCGGCGACTGGGCCGGCGCGATCCGTCAGCGGCGCAAGGCGCTGCTGCAGCGGCTCGGCATGGCCTCGGCCAGCGCCCTGATTTTCAGCCCGCTTCTGGGCTGGTCGCTGAGCTTCGCCTGGGTCATCGGCTATTTCGTCGTCCAGCTTCTCGACGTGTGGGTTTTCGCCCCGATCGTCAGCGGCAAGGCGGAAAGGCTGCGCGGCGTTCGTCGCGTCGCCGGCTGGGCCATGCTGAGCCTGAACGCCGCCTATTTCGGCAGTCTGTCGGTGCCCCTGTGGCTGATCGGCGGAGCCATGGGCGGAATTTGCGCCGTCATGCTGCTGTCGGCCGGTTCCATCTATGCCGTGATCAACGCGCCGCGGTCGACCTCGGTCATGCTGATGACCGCCTCGATCCAGTTTCTCTATCTGGCGGCGACGCCGGTGTTCATGGCCATACACGGCGCCACGCCGGGCTTCGTCACGGCCGCCGCCATCGCGGTCGGCGTCTTCATCACCTATTGCCTGTCGACCTGGCAGCGCATGAACGAGGCGCGCCTGTCCGAAAGCGCCGCCCGCATCGAGGCCGACCAGAAGCGGATGGACGCCGAGCGCATCATGGAGGGCCGCAGCGCCTTCCTGGCCGCGATCGGCCACGACCTGCGGACACCGATCAGCGCCATCCTGACCGGCGCCGCCGAACTGGAGCGCGGCGCGACCGACGCCGTCGCCCGCTCGCAGGCGCATCTGATCACGGACGCCGGCTTCATGATGAAGGCCATGCTCGACGACCTTCTGGACCACGCCAAGCTGGACGCCGGCCACATGACGGTCGACGAGATCGATTTCAATCTGCGCGACCTGCTGAACCAGACCACCCGGCTGTGGCGCGGCCCCGCGCGGGCCAAGGGCCTGAAGCTGCGGGTCGAGGGCGCCGCCTCCATTCCGGCGGCGGTGCGGGGTGATCCGATGCGGGTCCGTCAGGTGCTCAACAACCTGATCTCCAATGCGATGAAATTCACCGAGACGGGGTCGATCACCCTGCGCCTCAAAGCGTGGAACGAGGAGCCCGGCGGCCACGCGGTGCTGATCGCTGTCGAGGACACCGGACCCGGCATGACCGTCGAACAGGTCGCGCGCCTGTTCACCCCCTTCGACCAGACCATGTCGGGGGTCAGCGCCATTCACGGCGGCACCGGCCTGGGCCTCGCCATCAGCCGTCAGCTGGCGGAACTCATGGGCGGACGGGTCACCGTTCGGACCCGTCCCGGCGAGGGCTCAAGCTTCACCCTGGCCCTGAATCTGCTGCAGGGGGACGCCGTCGAGGCCGCGCCACAGGCGCTGGATCAGGAAAGCCGCGACGCTGTCGCCCGCGCCCTGTCGGGCCGGATGACCGGGTCTTCGGCCACGGCCCCGGCGGCGCAATCGCTGGTTCCGACGCCGCAACCCGCGGCGGTCGCAATCGCGCCCGAGGCCGCGACTTCGGGACCGGTCGACGGGGCCGCCGACGAACCCGAAGCCGTGGCGGGCGAGGAAGACGAGGGCCGGCCGATGCGGGTGCTGGTGGTCGATGACCACGACATCAACCGCCGCGCCATCCAGCTGATCCTGCAGCCGCTGGGCTGCGACATCGCCACCGCCGCGGACGGCATGGCGGCGCTGAAGATCTGCGAGCAGACCGCCTTCGACCTGATCTTCATGGATGTGCGGATGCCCGAACTGGACGGTCGCGAGACCACCCGCCGGATCCGCGCGGGGAACGGCCCCAACGCCGACGTGCCGATCATCGCCGTCACCGCCGACACGGCGGCCGAGGATATCGCCGCCTGCACCGACGCCGGCATGACCTATTTCGTGCCCAAGCCGATCACCCCGCCGATGCTGCTGGGGGCCATCACCCATGTGATGACCCTGGCTCAGTCGGACGAGGTCGCCGGGGCCGAGACCGTCGCGGCCTGACCGCGGACCTCGGCGACGAGGGCGTCGGCGAACCCCTCGGCCTTCATGTCGCATTCCCAGACCGTGATCACCCGCCAGCCGGTCGCCTCCAGCGTGGCGAGCGTCGCCGCGTCCCGCGCGCGGTTGCGCCCGATCTTGGCGGACCAGTAACCGGCGTTGGCCCTGGGCTGGCGCGCGCCTCGGGCGCAGTCGTGGCCGTGCCAGAAACAGCCGTGGACGAAGACCACGACGCGGCGCCCCTGCATCACCAGATCGGGCCGTCCGGGCAGGCCGCGGCCGCCCAGCCGGTAACCGATGCCCGCCGCGCGCAGAATGTGGCGCACGGCGAGTTCAGGGGTGGTGTCGCGGCCCTTCACGGCGCGCATGACCGCGCTGCGTTGTTCGGGGGTGAAGGGATCCGTTCTTTTCACCATCCGCTCATCCCCGCGAACGCGGGGACCCAGTTCTGTGGATGACAGTTGCGGCCGATTGTTCTGGAACGCTGATCCCACGCAACCTGCCTCGCGAAAGGACTGGGTCCCCGCGTTCGCGGGGATGAGCGGTAAGGGAGAGCCCTAGAGCTGCGCCAGCAGGTGCTCGGCCGACGACACCCGGAATTCGCCGGGCTGTTCGATGTTCAGCTGGCTGACCACGCCGTCCTTGACGATCATGGAGTAGCGCTGCGAGCGTTCGCCCATGCCGAAGCCCTTGGCGTCCATGGACAGGCCCAGCTGGCGGGTGAAGTCGCCGTTGCCGTCGCCCAGCATGACGATCTCGTCCTTGCCGATGCCCTGGCTGTCGGCCCAGGCGCCCATGACGAAGGCGTCATTGACCGAGACGCAGGCGACGGTGTCGACGCCCTTGGCCGTCATCTCGCCGCGCAGGTCCTTGAAGCCCGGCAGGTGGCGAGCCGAACAGGTCGGGGTGAAGGCGCCGGGGACGGCGAACAGGGCCACGGTCTTGCCGGCGAAGATGTCGTCGGTGGTGACGGGCTTGGGGCCGTCGTCGGTGGCGCGGGTCAGGTTGGACGAGGGGATGCGGTCGCCGATCTGGACGGTCATGGCAGGCTCCGAAGGGGTGTGAGGACGCAACGTTC
The DNA here is from genome assembly GCA_943367565.1 of Brevundimonas vancanneytii. GTDB lineage: Bacteria > Pseudomonadota > Alphaproteobacteria > Caulobacterales > Caulobacteraceae > Brevundimonas > Brevundimonas vancanneytii_C. The sequence continues at coordinate 45,693 of CALRJO020000011.1, read as the reverse complement.
CCGACCAGATAGGGGTTGCCGCGCCCGACGCCAACCAGATCGTGTCGATACGCCGCCTTGCGCCCGCGGGCCGGCGTGCCGATGATAGGACCATGGACGATTTCCAATCCCTGGTCGGACGGCTGCTGGTGGCCATGCCGGGCATCAGCGACAGCCGGTTCGAACACGCCGTGATCCTGATCTGCGCCCACCGGCCGGACCACGCCATGGGCCTGAGGCTGGACCGGCCCGCGCCGGGGGTGAACCTCAAGAAGGTGCTGACCAAGCTGGCCACCGAGGCCCCGGACGCCGCCGCCGGGCGGCAGGTGCTGATCGGCGGGCCGGTGGAGCGGGAACGCGGCTTCGTGCTGCACACCGACGACTGGCTGATCGACGACGCCTCGGTGGCCTTCGCCGAGGGTCTGGCGATGACGGGCACGCGCGAAGCCCTGCTGGCCATGGTGGACCCAGCCTCGGGGCCGAACCGGTCGGTGCTGCTGCTGGGCTACGCCGGCTGGGGCGAGGGCCAGCTGGAGGACGAGCTGGGCGAGAACGTCTGGCTGACCGCCGACGCCGATCCGGAGCTGATCTTCGATCCCGACTGCGACGGGAAATGGGCCAAGGCGCTGGCGGGTCTGGGCGTCGATCCGGCGCAGTTATCGGGGCAGAGCGGGCGGGCGTAGGGGCGGAAGCGGCCGTCGATCGGTGCAAGCGGCAAACAGTCTATCGGTACTCCAGCTTGATTTCGCTCAGCACAAGCTTCCCCCAACCGGTCGAGTATGTTCCCTGGTACGTGCCCTTTGCCTGTATGGACCACACGGACCGAGAGGCAGTCGGCCCAGTACCAAATGTTAGCTCAAGACACGTCTGGCGTTGGTCGCATTCATGTGTCGAGGAAACCAGCATCAGCCGATCTGGTTGAAGGGTTTCCAGAACGGAACCGGGTGAACGGCAGGCTTCGGGATTACCGGTGCAGGTGATTGCCGCGGTGGCCGGCGGGCTCCTCAGGGCCGGGAGCATGTCAGTTACGGACCTGAGCTCCGTGGCGCTATCGATCGAAAAGAACACCGCTTCGGGTCCGAGAGCGCCGCACATTTCATCGAGCTCCGCCGCGTACCTGTCGTTCCATTCGCGGTCGGGCGTGGTGTCGCCAACGATCCGGTAGCTTTGTCGAACCCGAATTGACCCGTTGGCCTCCACTCTTGGAGGTCCAAGCCGGGCAGGTACCGGCTCGAGGTCGATGCCGAGGTAGTCCGCTACGCACACGCCATGCCAGCCTGCTCCCTTGGCGCGCAGACGAAGGTCGACAGTATCAATGACGGCATCCTGCGGATTTCCGCCGTGATCGATGCTTCCGCCAAAGCCGGTAGCGACAACCTTGTCCGCCAATTGATGTGCCAGCGAGGGCAACACTCTATCAGCCACCTCTTTTGGGCTGAACTTCTCGACGTCGCTGTAACTCACTGTCGGACCGCCGAGGCCGGGAGGACTCGCCACAACATGCGCGACGAGTGCACCAGCCGCCGCAGAGAGAACGGCGATCAGCAGATACCCGAAGCTTTTCATTCTCTCCGCTCCCGAACGACCCACTGAGACGCAGGCGGCAGACTTCCAATCTGCACAGCAAAACCAGAAATGCCTACGGATTGTCGCGGCGAAGTGCGACCCTGACCCCGCCCTACGCCGACCGCGCCTTGATCGGGGCCGTGCCATCGGCCAGCGACTCGTTCAGATAGACCTCGGCCTCCTGGGCCGGGAGGGCCTGGGCGTAGCCGAAGCCCTGGCCGTAGTGGCACTGGGCCTCGAGCAGGAGTTTGGCCAGGCCGGCGTTCTCGACCCCCTCGGCGACGACCTCCAGCGACAGGTCGCGGCCCAGGTTGACCACCGATTTGACGATCTTGGCCGAGCCCTCGTCCTTGTCCATGGTCAGAACGAAATAGCGATCGATCTTCAGCGTATCGAACGGCAGCTTGGCCAGCCAGGTCAGGGACGAGAAGCCGGTGCCGAAATCGTCGAGCGCCAGCGAGGCCCCGGCCGCGCGCAGCCGGGTCAGGGTTTCGGCGGCGCGGGTGGTGTCGCGCATGATGTCGCCCTCGGTGACCTCCAGCTTCAGCGCGCCCTTGGGCAGGCCGGCGTCGGCGATGATGCGGGTGACGTCCTCGACCAGATTGGGCCGTTCGATCTCGCCGACCGACAGGTTGACGCTGCAGAACAGCTTGCCCGCCGACGGGTGCCGCCCCAGCCATTCGGCGAGCTGGCGCGAGGCCGAGGTCATCATCAGCAGGCCCAGGTCGTTCATCAGGCCCATCTCGTCGGCCAGACCCAGGAATTCATCGGGCGGCACCAGACCGCGCTTGGGGTGACGCCAGCGGGCCAGGGCCTCGAACCCGGCAACGGCGCCGGTCAGAAGGTTGACGATCGGCTGGTAGAAGGGCTCGATCTCGCCGCGCACGAAGGCGTTGCGCAGGTCGGCCTCGAGCGCCAGCCGGGACAGGCTGTCGCTCTCCAGCGCCCGGCCATAGGCGGCGACCCCGCCGCGACCGGCGGTCTTGGCCTGTTCGACCGCCAGTTCGACCCGGCGCAACAGTTCGGCCGGATCGGGTGCGTCCGGCCCGCCCTCGGCCTGGGCCGAGCCGATCGAGACCGTCGGATAGATGTCGAAGCCGGCGACCCGCAGCGGCTGTTCCAGCGCCTCACGCACCCGTTCGGCCACCGTGCCGGTCCCGCGCGGGGCCAGGACCGCGAACTCGTCCTCGCCGATACGGGCGGCGTTGGCGTCATGCGAGAAGGCGGCGTTCAGGCGCGACCCGAGGGCTGACAGCACCAGATCGGTGCGCTCATGGCCCAGGGCCTCGTTCAGGCGGCGCAGGCGATCCACGTCGGCGACCACCAGCTCATAGTCGCCGGGCTGGGTCAGCTGCTCGCCGGCGCGGACCAGGAAGGTGCGACGGTCCAGCAGGCCGGTCAGCCGGTCGAGATGGGAGGCGGCGAATTTCGTCTCGAGGGCGACGACGCCGGCCGCCCGCAGTCCATCCTCCAGCCAGACGCCGCGCCAGATGCAGGTCTCCGAATCGCGCATGCGCAGGCGGATGGCGACCTCGGTCCCCTCGGCCTGCGGCTTGAGGATCTTCTCGGCCAGCGACCGGTCCTGCGGAATGGCCACGGCGGTGAAGGCGGCGCCTGAACATTCCGGGGCCAGAGGGCCGAGCCCCAGGGCCCGGGTCGCGCCGGTGAAGCGCATCTGGTCGTCGGACGGGGTCCAGATCCACAGGGCGGTGTCAGCGGCGGCCAGCGCCTCGATGGCGGTCGTCGCATCCCAGGCCAGACTTCTGGAGCGAGTGTTCAACGCCTGAGGGCCCCGACAGGACGGCCGGAATCAGCCATCAGCGCCCGGCCCCGTCGTTGACGACGCCGAACAGGAGATGATCTGCCCAAGCGCCGTTAATTTTGAGATAAGCCCGGGCCTGTCCCTCGATCTGAAAGCCGGTCTTTTCGAGCACGCGCCTCGACGCCGAGTTGTCCGGCACACAGGCCGCCTCGACCCGATGCAGGTTCAGGTCGTCAAAGGCCCAGGCGACCATGGCCCGGACCGCGGCCGTGCCGAAGCCCCGGCCGGCGAACCGCTGGCCGATCCAGTAGCCCAGGGTCCCGGTCTCGGCCACGCCGCGGCGGACGTTGGACAGGGTGATGGCGCCGACGAGCGACTGATCCGAATCGGCGAAGATGAAGAAGGGCCAGGCATTGCCGGCCTCCATCTCGCGCCCGTAGATCGACAGGCGGCGCTTGAACGCCGGACGGGTCAGGTCGTCCTCGGGCCAGAGCGGCTCCCACGGCTGCAGCCAGGCGTGCGACGCCTGCCGCAGGCTTGCCCAGGCCTCATGGTCCGACGCGCGCGGCGGACGCAAGATCACGCCGTCGCCCTTCACCACCGGCCCGGTCGCTTCATTGATCCAGTCCAGCAGGGCCATGGGCGAACGATAGCGGGCGAGGGATCAGCCGAAAAGGGCTTCGCGGAACGCCGCGCCCGCCGGAGCCGCCGCCTTGGGCCCCAGCACCGCCGTGGCGCACCGGCCGGCGGACAGCGAGGCCGCGGCGGCGTTCCGCACCGTATCGACGGTCTGGGCCAGGGTCCGTTCGGACATGATCCGCGACGGGATCAGGGCGCCGAAGATCAACACCTGGGCCGCGGCGCGGCCGGCGCGGGCGGCGGGGCTTTCGTCCGACATCCACAGACCGGCGTTCAGCACCGCCTTGGCGCGGGACAGTTCGGCGGCGGTCGGACCGCTCTCGGCCAGGGCCTTCAGCTCGGCGGCGCAGACCTGGGCCAGTTCGACGGCCCGGTCGGCGGCGGCCCCGGCGTAGACGCCCAGCAGGCCCGCGTCCTCATAGGGTTCGTGATAGGCGTCGATGGCGTAGGCCAGGCCGCGCTCCTCGCGGGCGCTCTGGAACAGGCGCGAGGCCATGCCGCCGCCGAGGATCTCGGTCATCAGGCGCGCCGCGGCATAGGCCGGGTCGGCGGCCGAGGGGGCGGGCAGCTGGAAGACGATATTGGCCTGTTCGATCCGCCGGGTCAGGGCGGCGTCGCCGCCGGTGAAGCGCGGCGCGTCGGGCGCTTCGGCGGCCGTCGACGGCTCGGCGCCGAACCAGCGCTCGGCCAGGGCAAGAAGCTCGGTCTCGTCCACGGCGCCCGAGACGGCCACGACCATCCGGTCCGGCGAATACAGGCGGGCGCGCCAGTCGCCGATGGCGGCGCGGGTGATCGGCTTCAGGCTGGCGATGGAGCCGAGGATGGGCCGTCCCAGGGGCTGACCCTCGAAGGCGCGGGTCTGGGCCATCTCGAAGACGTGGTCGTCGGGGGTGTCGAAGGCCTCGGCGATCTCCTGGGCGACCACGTCCTTCTCGCGCTCGATCTCGGCGGGATCGAGCGCGGGGCGGAAGACCAGGTCGGACAGCACCTGCATGGCCAGCGGCAGGGAGCCGTGCAGGGCGCGGACCTCGAAACTGGTGCGCTCATAGCCGGTCGAGGCGTTCAGCGATCCGCCCTCGGCCTCGATCCGCTCGACGATCTCGCGCGCGCCCATGTCGCCCGCGCCCTTGAAGACCAGATGTTCGAGGCAGTGGGACCAGCCGGAGGTCGCCTCCGTCTCCCACTTGGCCCCGCCGCGCACGGCGACGGTCAGGGCCAGGGTGCGCAGGCCGGGCATGGGATCACAGACGACGCGGACGCCGTTGGACAGGGTGTGGAGGGCAGCGGTCAGGGCTCTTCTTCTTTCCCTATCGCCTCGCTCGCGGAGCGAGGCTGCTTGAGGGCGGATTTCCCTATCGCCTCGCTCGCGGAGCGAGGCTGCTTGAGGGAAGGCTTTCGTCGAAGCAGGGCGATGTAGAAACCCGCCAGGGCAAGGGCAAGGCCGAACCAGGTCAACGCATAGCCGAGGTGATTGTTCGAGAAGGCGGCGGGCGGGGCGGACGGCTTGAGCGCCAGCCATTCTGGATTGGACGAGGTGGTGGCGAAGATCATCAGATCCATCACGTCGCCCTGCACGCCGAGCGCCTCGGCCATCGCCATGTGATCGCGGGCGAAGAAGCGGTTTCCCTCAGGCGGCAGGGCCATGGGGCCCGGCGGCGAGGGCCGTCGAAGCTGGCCCTCGATCCGGGTCGGGGCGGTCGAGACGGACACCGGAGGGCGGGCGGAGATGACCTCTGACACGAAGCCCCGATCTATCAGGACCGCGGTATCCGCGCCGGCAGGGCGGCAGGCTGAAATCAGCCGGACCCCGGACTCTCCGTCATGGATGCTCTGGAGTTCGACGTAAGTCGCAGTGGCCAGACCGGGGCATTCCAGGACGACCCGCGCGAACTCGCCGCGACGGAAGGCCGCTTCGTACCCCGCGGCCGGCGAACTGGCGGCCGCCTCGGCCCGGGCGACCAACCCGTTCTTCCACTGCATCCGCTGCACCTGCCAGACGCCGAGGCCACACAGCAGGGCGAAGGTCAGGGCGCAGACGACCGTCAGGCCCCAGGGAAACCGTGCGCGGGCCGCCTCAGCCGTCATGGCGCGACTGCCCCGCCTTGTTGCGCATCTGAAGGGCGATCATCACGCCCTTGCCGGGCCGCATCAGACCCAGCGACAAGCCGGCGACCAGCGGCAGGGCGACGACCAGCATGGCCCAGATCGGAGGATTGTACGCGACCTGAACGAACAGGGCCCCGAAGACCACGATCCCGCCGGCGATCTGCATGATGAAGATGGCGGCGCCGTCGCCGGTGTTCAGCCGGGTGAAGTCGAAACCGCAGGCGGCGCAGCGGTCGACCACCTTGAGGAAGCCCGCGAACAGCGGGCCCTTGCCGCAGCGGGGACAGCGACAAAGCAGACCGGCGCGGATCGGGTCGATCCGCGCCGGTTCAAGATCATGCCCTGTGGGGCCGTCCGTCACCCGAAGGTGACGTAGACGAAGGCGAAGAGGAACAGCCAGACCACGTCCACAAAATGCCAGTACCAGGCCGCCGCCTCGAAGCCGAAATGCTTCTGCGGCGTGAACTGCCCGGCCATCAGGCGCAGCAGGCAGACCAGCAGGAAGATGGTGCCGAGCAGGACGTGGAAACCGTGGAAGCCGGTCGCCATGAAGAAGATCGAGCCGTAGAGGCCCGAGTTGGCCGCGTCCTCGTTGAAGAACAGGTTCTCGTGGAGAATGTGGTCGTACTCATAGACCTGCACCGCCGTGAACAGGACGCCGAGCAGGACGGTGATGATCAGACCGGTGCGGGCCGCCGAGCGGTCGCCGACCTGCAGCGCGTGGTGGGCCCAGGTCACCGTGGTGCCGCTGAGCAGCAGGATGACGGTGTTCAGCAGCGGCAGCTGCCAGGGATCCAGCGTCTCGACGCCCTTGGGCGGCCAGGTCGACCAGGCGGCGGCGGTCTCGGCCCAGCCGGCGACCTCGGGAATATGGGCGCGGGCCTCGTTGAAGACCGCCATCTCGAAGAACATCCAGAAGAAGGCCGCGAAGAACATCACCTCGGAGGCGATGAACATGATCATGCCGTAGCGCAGGCCGATCTGGACGACCGGAGTATGGTCGCCGCCCTTGCTTTCCTTGATCACGTCCGCCCACCAGCCGAACGCCGAGACCAGCACGCCGGCCAGGCCGGCGAAGAACAGGGCCGCCTTGCCCTCGGACAGCAGGGCCGTCGCGATCGGGCCGGCGTCAGGGCCGACAAGGCCCTTCATCCACACCACGGCCCCGACCATCATGATCGTGACCGCGATCGAGGCGATCAGCGGCCAGGGGCTGGGATTCACCAGGTGGTAGTCATGGTGAGGAGTGGCGTGTGCGTCGGCCATCGGGGTCTCTTGCAACAGTCGAGAGTCGTATGAGGCAGGCTATAGCGTCGGCTATCCGGCCGCGCCAGTGGGGGCGCCCCCGTTTGCGGCCTGATCGAAGCCCTGGGTCGGATAGAAGGTGTAGCTGAGGGTGATCTCCTCGACGCCTCGGCTCTCGCGATCGGTCGCCATTTCGGGCGCCACGAAATACTGGACCGGGAATTTCATCGTCTGGCCGGGCTGGATGGTCTGCCCCTCGAAACAGAAACACTGCAGCTTCTGGAAATAGGGCCCGGCCCGCTCCGGCACGACGTTGTAGGCGGCGGTGGCGCTGATCGGCGCGTCGGAGGTGTTGGTCACGTCGAAGAAGGCGAGGCCGGTTTCACCGATCCGGACCCTCTGGGTCACCTGCTCGGCGCGGAAGATCATCGGCAGGCCGCGCACATTGGTGTCGAAGCGGATCAGCACGGTCTGGTCCAGCTGCACGTCCGGCGCCTTGTCGGCCCGGCGGACCGTGCCGTCGAAGCCGGTGACCTGGCAGAACATGCGGTACAGGGGCACGGCGGCGAAGGCCGCGCCGGTCATGAACATGACCCCGCCGGCGCAGGCGATGGCCGCCACGGCGTTGCGGGTCGGCTTCTTCATCGGGCGTACTCGACCGGCGCGCCGGCCGCGATGGCGTCCTTGCGGGCGTCGATGTTGCGCTTGAGGTTCAGCACGGTGACCGCGAACACCAGCACGATGAAGGCGACCAGGGCGCCGGCGATGGCCAGGTTGCGCTTGCCGCGGGCGGACATTTCTTCGGGGGTCAGTCGGCGCATGGTCATGACAGTCCGGGAAGGGCGGTGATGCTCTCGACCAGAAGGGCCGCGAACAGAGCCATCAAATACAGGATCGAAAAGGCGAACAGGTTGCGCGCCGGTTTGGCCTCGGCGCGGACATCATACAATGCGGCCTCTCGTCCCACGGCCTCCGCCTTGTCCGGCTGGTCGCCGGCGCGGCTGCGCCACAGGCGCACGGCGAGGAACAGGAAGCCCAGGCCGCCCGTGATCGAAACCGTCAGATACAGGTATCCGCCCAGACCCAGCAGGCCCGGCGCCACGGCCACGGGCACGAAGACCAGGCTGTAGATCAGGATCTGCAGCCGCGTGCTTTTCGCCCCGCGCGCGACGGGCATCATGGGAATGCCGGCCCGGGCGTAGTCGCCGGCCGAATACAGGGCCAGGGCCCAGCTGTGCGGCGGGGTCCACAGGAAGATGATGGCGAACAGCAGCCAGGCCTGCCACGGCGCCTGTCCCGTCGCCGCCGCCCAGCCGATCACCGGCGGAAAGGCCCCCGCGGCGCCGCCGATAACGATGTTCTGGGGCGTCCGCCGCTTCAGCAGCAGGGTGTAGAAGACGGCGTAGTAGAGGATGGTCATCAACAGCAGGCCGCCGGCCAGCCAGTTGGTCGCCATGCCCAGCAGCATGACCGAAAAGATCGACAGGATGACGCCGAAGGTCATGGCGTCGTTCCTGTTGATCCGGCCGGCCGCCACGGGCCGTCCGCGGGTGCGCCGCATCAGGGCGTCGGTCTCGCCCTCCAGCGCCATGTTCAGGGCGCCCGCCGCGCCCGCGCCGACGGCGATGCACAGGATGGCGATGGCGGCCGAGATCCAGTCGAGATCGCCGCCCGCCACGACCAGTCCAACCACGGCGGTGAAGATCACCACCGACATCACGCGCGGCTTCAGCAGCTGGAAGAAGTCTTCCGGCTGGGCCGTCGAGATCGCTGTGGGTGTGGCGTCGGCGCGCATCCGCTACCTTCTACTCCGTCATCCTCGGGCTTGTCCCGAGGACCCATTCATCCGCTTCAACGGACAAGGGCCCAGACGCAGTGACGTCTGAGCCCCTCCTCATTTGATCACACCAGCCCCGCCATGGGTCCTCGGGACAAGCCCGAGGATGACGGTTCCGTAAAGTCCCTAGTGCTCGTCGTCCTTGACCACCGGCAGCTCGTTGAACTGGTGGTGGGGCGGGGGCGAGGACAGGGTCCACTCCAGGGTCGTGGCGCCTTCGCCCCACGGATTGTCCACGCCCGGACGGCGGCGGACGGCGGCCTCGATCAGCATGATCAGGAAGACCAGCACGCCGACGATGGTGATGACGTAGCCGACCGACGAAACGTAGTTCCAGTAGGCATAACCGTCCGAATAATCGACGTAGCGGCGCGGCATGCCCTGCAGGCCGAGGAAATGCTGCGGGAAGAACACCAGGTTCACGCCGACGAACATGATCCAGAAATGCGCGGCGCCGAGGAACTCGTTGTACTTCACGCCGAACATCTTCTCGAACCAGTAGTAGAAGCCCGCGAAGATGGCGAAGACGGCGCCCAGCGACAGCACATAGTGGAAGTGGGCCACCACGTAATAGGTGTCGTGCAGGCTGTAATCGATGCCGGCGTTGGCGAGGACCACGCCGGTCACGCCGCCGACGGTGAACAGGAAGATGAAGCCGATCGCCCACAGCATGGGCGTCTTGAAGCTGATGGAGCCGCCCCACATGGTGGCGAGCCAGCTGAAGATCTTCACCCCCGTCGGCACGGCGATGATCATGGTCGCGGCGATGAAATAGGCGCGCAGGTTCACGCCCATCCCCACCGTGTACATGTGGTGCGCCCAGACGATGAAGCCGACGAAGCCGATGGCGACCATGGCGTAGGCCATGGCGAGATAGCCGAAGATAGGCTTCTTCGAGAAGGTCGAGACGATGTGGCTGATGATGCCGAAGCCCGGCAGGATCAGGATGTAGACCTCGGGGTGCCCGAAGAACCAGAACAGGTGCTGGAACATCACCGGGTCGCCGCCGCCGGCCGGGTCGAAGAAGCTGGTGCCGAAGTTGCGGTCGGCCAGCAGCATGGTGATGGCGCCGGCCAGGACGGGCAGCGACAGCAGCAGCAGGAAGGCGGTGATCAGCACCGACCAGGCGAACAGCGGCATCCGGTGGATGGTCATGCCCGGGGCGCGCATGTTGAAGATGGTGGTGATGAAGTTGATGGCGCCGAGGATCGAGCTGGCGCCCGCGACGTGCAGCGAGAAGATGGCCAGGTCCATGGCCGGTCCCGGGTGACCGCTGGTCGACAGGGGCGGATAGATGGTCCACCCGCCGCCGAAGCCGAGCCCGCCGCCGGGCTCGCCGGGCACGAACAGGGAGATGATCAACAGAACCCAGGCCGCGACCAGCAACCAGAAGGAGACGTTGTTCATGCGCGGGAAGGCCATGTCCGGCGCGCCGATCATGATCGGCACGAACCAGTTGCCGAAGCCGCCGATCATCGCCGGCATGACCATGAAGAAGATCATGATCAGGGCGTGGCCGGTGACCACGACGTTATAGCCGTGCTTGGTGGCCTCGATCAGGCCGAACTGATCCAGCAGCGAGCCCTGGGTGAAGACCTGGATGCCCGGCTCGGCCAGTTCCCAGCGAATCAGACCGGACAGGGCGCCGCCGACGATGCCCGCCATGATGGCGAACAGCAGATACAGCGTGCCGATGTCCTTGTGATTGGTCGACAGGAACCAGCGGGTGAAGAAACCCGGCTTGTGGTCATGATGCCCGTCGTGGTCGTGGGCGAGGTTTTCGGCTGCGGTGGCCATAGCTGTGGGGCTCTCGCGGTTCGTTATTGGGCGGCCGGAGCGACGGCGGGAGCCGTGGCGGGCGCAGCGGGTTGAGCGGGGGCGGCGACGGGAGCCGCCGCGTCGGCGGCGGTCGGGGCGCCGGTGGCGCCGGCGGCGACCTGGGCGGCCGTCCCGCCCGGAGCCTGATCCGGGGTGCGCGGCGCCATCGAGCCGCCCCTGGAGGCGACCCAGGCGGCGAACTCGGCCTCGGTGACGACATTGATCTGGATCGGCATGAAGGCGTGGTCGACGCCGCACAGTTCGGAGCACTGGCCGTAGAAGACGCCCGTGCGGTCGGCGCGGAACCAGGTCTCGTTGATCCGGCCGGGGACGGCGTCGACCTTCAGGCCGAAGGCCGGCAAGGCGAAGGCGTGGATCACGTCGGTGGCGGTGACCAGAACCCGGACCGTCTTGCCGACCGGCACCACGATCGGCTCGTCGGCGGCCAGGCGATACAGGCTGTGCGGCATGCCGCGCGCGGCGATCTCGTCCTCGGAGATCATGCTGGAGACGTATTCGCCGATGCCCTGGTCCGGATATTCATAGGACCAGTTCCACTGGTTGCCCGTGGCCTTCACCGTCAGGTCCGGCGTCGGCATGTCGTGATAGGCGAACAGCAGGCGGAACGAGAACAGGGAGATGCCGACCAGGATCAGCACCGGCAGGACGGTCCAGATCACCTCGATCAGGGTGTTGTGGCTCCATTTGGCCGGAACCGGATTGGTCTTCTTGTTGTAGCGGATGCAAATCCAGACGATCAGCCCCAGCACCAGCAAGGTGATGAAGGTGATGATCGGCATCAGGACGGCGTCATGGAAGAAATGCGCCTCGACCTTCAGCGGCGAGGCGGCCGGTTGCAGGCCGAGACCGCCGTCCGTCGGCTGACCGACCAGCTCGGGACCGGACGGACCGCACCCGGCGGCGAAAAGAGTCAGGGCCAGGACGGCGGCGCCGCCGATCAGACCCCGGGCCCGCGTGCCCATCCCCATGCGAGATATCCTCATTAAACCGTTTCGCCGCAAACGCTTGCGAGTGAATCGCAAACAGTCGCCGGGACCCGGCGGTCCACGGCGGTACTTCGCGCGGTCCATATCGCCCCCTCCGGCGCTTGCCAAGCGATTGCCGGTGGATTGAACGACGCAGGGCCTCCCGAGCCCGGATTAATTCTCCGTCATGTTATGACAGCTACCTTGCGTGACCAGATACCTTGCGATACGTCTTGGTCATCACAAGGAGGGCCTGCGGTGCCTGAAACAATCGAGATACAGCTGAAGAAGGGGGTGCTGACGCTCTGCGTCCTGGCCCTGCTGAACCGGCGCGACAGCTATGCCTATGAGATCGCCTCGACCCTGTCGGACGCGATCGACATGGGGGAAGGCACCATCTACCCGCTGATGCGGCGGATGCAGTCTGACGGCCAGGTGGAGACCTATCTGGTCGAATCACCGTCCGGACCGTCGCGCAAATATTATCGCCTGACCGACGCCGGCCGCCGGGCGCTCGACGCCCAGACGACCGAGTGGCGCGCCTTCGCCCGCGCGGTCGAATCGGTCCTCGAGGCGCCGGCGCAACCCGCCACGCCCGCCGGAACCACACAGGACGTCACCGCCGAAAGGGGAGCTGAACAATGACCCGCGCCGAATTCATGGGCCGGTTGAGGCGAGGACTGGTCGGCATGCCGGCCGCCGCCGCCGACGACATCGCCGCCGACTACGAGATCCATTTCGAGGACGGGGCCGCCGCCGGCCGCACCGAGGCCGAAGTGGCCGCGGCGCTCGGCGATCCGGACCGTCTGGCCCGCGAACTGCGCGCCGAGGCCGGGGCGCAGCGCTGGCGCCAGGAACAGAACCCGTCCGCCGCGGCGGGCGCCATCTTCGGCCTGATCGGCCTGGGCGCGATCGACATTCTGATCCTGCTGCCGATCGTCTTCCCCGTGTTCGGGGCGGTGCTGGCCGTGCTGGTCAGCGGCGTGGGCGTCTTCCTCGCCGGCGGAGTGGTTCTGGTCGTCGGGCCGTTCCTCGGCGCGCCCGGCGGCGTGCTCGCGGCCATACTGATGGGCGTCGGCCTGATGGGGCTGGGCCTGTTCATGGGCGGCCTGATGGCGGTCCTGACCAAATGGCTGATCGACGCCACCGTCTGGTACGCCCGACTTCACTACCGCGTGCTCAAGCCCGCGCTCGACAACCAGCCTCAGGCCTGGGGGAGGAACTGACATGATCCGCAATCTTCTGGTTATCACCGGCGTCGGCCTGCTGCTGGCCCTGGTCGGGGTCGGCGGGGCGGTCGTCCTGGTCGGCAACGACGTCCAGCGCCACGACTGGGTCTGGGTCGCTTCCGAAGGCCCGATGGGCGACGGCAGCATCCGCTTCGAACGCGGCGAGGTCGATCCCGAAGTCACCCGCACCCTCGCCTGGACCGGCGGCGACCAGCTGTCGCTGATGATGCCCGGTCAGGTCGTCTATCGTCAGGGCGACGAGGCCGGCGTCACGATCACCGGTCCCCGGGCCATGGTCGATCGCGTCCGGCTGCGCGACGGTCGTCTGAGCCTCGAGGACTATGACGAGAACGAGGAGGAGCGGGGCTATATCCGCTGGAGCCGCAACGGCATCCGCGCCTGGAGCGCCACCGAGGCCATCAAGGTCGTGGTCACCGCCCCGTCGGTCACCCGCTTCGACACGGGAGCCAACGGCGACCTCTCTATCCGGGACTATGACCAGCCCCGGCTGGACGTCACCATCAACGGCTCGGGCGACGTGCGGGCCAGGGGGCGGACGGACGCCCTGGGTCTGACCATGAACGGCTCGGGCGACGCCGATCTGGACGACCTGATCGTCACCGACGCCCGAATCTCGGTCACCGGACGCGGCGATGTCCGCGTCGGCCCGACCGGCCGGGCCGACATCGACGTCTCGGGACGGGGCGACGTCACCCTGACCCGCACCCCCGCCCAGCTGGAACAGTCGATCACCGGCTGGGGCGAGGTCGACCAGGACTGAATGCAAAGGTCCCCGGTGACGCGGGGACGGTCAGCCCCTACTTAGGCTGGATGACCGTCCCCGTTTCTCTTCCCGCCATTCTCGATTCCGCCGACGTCGGCTCCGACGAGGCCCTGTCCATCCTGCAGGAGGCCCTTACCGGGGCCGACGACGGCGAACTGTTCCTGGAACGGTCCGAGCTCGAATCGCTGGTGTTCGACGACGGACGGCTGAAGTCCGCCGCCTATGACGCGTCCGAAGGCTTCGGCCTGCGGGTGGTGGCCGGCGAGACGGCCGGATACGCCCACGCCAATGAGATCAGCGGCCCCGCCATCCGCCGCGCCGCCGACAGCGCGGGTCTGGCCCGCTCGGGTCATTCCGGCGTGACCGCCGAGGCCCCGCGGGCGACCAACCAGCAACTGTACGCCCCGGTCGATCCCCTCGCCTCGCCCGCGTTTTCCGACAAGATCGCCCTGCTGAGCGAGATCGACGCCTGGGCCCGGGCCCGCGATCCGCGCGTGGTCCAGGTGTCGGCCACCCTGGTGGGCGAGCGGCGCCATATCGAGATCCTGCGCGGCGACGGCCGGCGCGTCACCGACATCCGGCCTCTGGTCCGGCTGAACGTCTCGGTCACGGTCGAGAAGGACGGCCGGCGCGAGAGCGCCTCGTCCGGCGCCGGGGGCCGGGCCGGATTCGAGACCTGGATCGCCCCCGACCGCTGGCAGGGACAGGTCGATGAGGCGCTGCGCCAGGCCCTGGTCAATCTCGAGGCCGTGGACTGCCCGGCCGGCGAGATGGATGTGGTGCTCGGCGCCGGCTGGCCCGGCGTCCTGTTGCACGAGGCCATCGGCCACGGCTTCGAGGGCGACTTCCACCGCAAGGGGTCGTCGGTCTTCACCGGCATGATGGGCAAGCGCGTCGCCGCGCCGGGCGTCACCGTTGTCGACGACGGGTCGATCGCCGGCCGCCGGGGTTCGCTGTCGGTCGACGACGAAGGCACCCCGACCTCCCGCACCGTGCTGATCGAGGACGGGATCATGGTCGGGCTGATGCATGACCGGTTGTCGGCGCGTCAGCTGGGCGCCCGCGCCACCGGCAACGGCCGGCGCCAGTCCTTCGCCCACATGCCCATGCCGCGCATGACCAACACCTTCATGGAAGGCGGCAGGGACAAGCAGGCCGACATGATCGCCTCGACGAAGCGCGGTCTCTATGCGGCCAATTTCGGCGGGGGCCAGGTCGACATCACCAACGGCAAATTCGTCTTCCAGTGCACCGAGGCCTACCTCATCGAGGACGGCAGGATCACCGCGCCGGTGCGCGGCGCGACCCTGATCGGCGACGGGGCCACGGCCCTGCAGCAGGTCCGGATGATCGGCGACGACTTCGCCTTCGACCCCGGCGTCGGCGTCTGCGGCAAGGGCGGCCAGGGCGTTCCGGTCGGCATCGGCCAGCCCAGCCTCAAGATCGCGGGGCTGACGGTGGGCGGGACGGCGGTCCAGGGCTAGGGCTTCCAGTCCGGCCCGACGACCTCAAAGCCCCGGGCTTCCAGCGCGTCCAGCACGCCGCCTTCGTCCGCCAGCAGGCGGATCGGAGCCACGCCCATGGTGACGCCGGGCGAGATCATCGCCGTCTCGATCGCCGCCGCCCAATGCTGCCTCAGCTGCGGCGCGATCTCGGGGTCCCCCCAGGGCCAGCACTGGTTCAGCGCCCGGTCGATCGGCGAGGCGACGACGTCGGCGACCCGGAGGGCCCGCCAGTCCTCGGCGCGTTCGCGCGCCGCGTCCGGCCCCTGTTCGGCGGCGGCGATGGCGGCCTCGACACAGGGGACGTGGGCGGTCTGCGGGGCTGTGATCAGACTGTCGATCAGTTCGTCGCCGCGGACGATGCCGACCGGCCGGACCGAGACGCGCGCGCGTCGCGCCGCGCGCCGGATCACCGCCGTGGCGTCGTCGGCGCTGCGACCGCGCATATAGCCGGCCTTGTCCTGCATCAGGTCGAAGCCGACGAACAGCAGGCTCTTCGTTCGCCAGTCCTGACTGCGCTCACCGGCCATGAGCGCCTCCAGCCGGCCCTGATATTCGGGCGTCAGATAGTCCGCGGTCGTCTGGCCTCTCGGCATCAGGCCGATCGTCCGGGCGCGCCAGATGACGCGCAGCAGGTCGGTCACGGACGCCCGCCCCTCCTGCGGCGTCAGGATCATATCCGAACGCGCCGCCGCCGCCTCGAGATCATCGGGACGCCACGACAGGTCGCGCGGAATGCCGGTGATGGCGCCGACCAGGATCAGGGTGCTGTCGCCCCGGGTCACCGTCCACATGGGCGCGCCCGAGCGGCGGGCCTGGACCACGACATCGTCCAGCTGCGCCGCCGCGGCCGGCTCGGGCGTCTGGGCCCATGTGGGCGCCGCAGAGATCGTCCCGGCGGTCAGGACGACGAGGGCGGCAGCAACAGCGGCGAAGAATCTCACGTCAATACATTCCTTGGCTGAACACCATTCAGCAACGTGCGGCCTTTTTCAGAACACATTTCTGACCGGCACGTAATCTGTCAGAGATTTAATCCACCTGTCTGTCTTGTAACTGGAGAGCCGGGCGACAGGACGGCACACCTTCGTCACATGACAAGGGGAATCCTGCAATGACGAAGACCATCCTGCTGGCGACTACGGCCATCCTGTTGAGCGCCGGCGCGGCCGCGGCCCAGACTCCCCCGCCGCCGGCTCCCGCGCTCCAGGCCGACTCGTCCCAGCAGGGCGTGCTGGTCTTCACCCCCGACTTCTTCGCCGGCCAGCGCCCGAACACCGCCCTGGACATGGTCAGCCGCGTGCCCGGCTTCTCGGTCCAGGACGGCGACGGCTCGCGCGGCTTCGAGGGCGCGGTCGGCAACATCCTGATCAACGGCTCGCGACCGGCGTCCAAGAACGACACCGGCTCCTCGGTCCTGTCGCGCACCCTGGTCGCCCAGGTCGAGCGCATCGAGCTGATCCGGGGCGGGGCCCCGGGCATCGACATGCAGGGCTATTCCGTCGTCGTGAACGTCATCACCCGGACCCAGGCCAGCACCGAACAGATCCTGACGGGCAATATGGCCTTCTTCGAGGGCGGCACCGATCGCGGCTTCGGTCAGTACCAATTCACGCGCCGCAACGGCGACCGGGTCTGGGGCTTCACCCTGGCCGACGGCGTGTCGATCAACGATTCCAACGGCGTCGGCAGGGTCGTCCGCCGCGACGCCAATGGCGCGATCATCCGCGACGAAGGGTATTACGACGACCAGACCGGCGGCGGTCAGGCCGTTCGCGTCAACTTCGCCGACGCCTTCATGGGCGGGAAGATCGACCTGACCGCGCGCCTCGGTCGCAACGACTACAGCCAGTACAGCCTCCAGGACGGCCCCGGCGTCCTGCGCGACAGCCGCTTCGCCGAAGAAGGCACGAGCGGCGAGGTCGGCGTGGTCTTCACCCGGCCAATGGGCGCGGGCCTGACGTCGGAGACCCGGTTCATTCGCGAATGGAATGACTTCGAGAACGCCTCGACCTTCGTCACCACGACAAACGGCGTCCCTGGGCCGCTGCAGCGCTTCGCCTCCGAGGGCAACGCCTCCGAGACGATCCTGCGCTCTCTCCTGCGCTGGGAGCGATCGCCCGCGGTGACGCTCGAGGCCGGGGGCGAGGTCGCCTACAACATGCTGGAGATCGAGCAGGCCCTGACGGACGGGGGCGTCGTCATTCCGCTGCCGTCCGATCAGATCATGGTCGAGGAAACCCGGGGGGAAGTCTTCGGCAAGGCCACATGGCGGGTCCGGCCCAACCTGACCGTCGAGGGCGGGCTGCGGCTCGAAGCCTCGACCATCACCCAGTCCGGCGACGCCGACCAGGAAAAGAGCTTCTACTACGCCAAGCCCCGGTTCCTCGCCACCTGGACGCCCATGCCCCAGAACCAGGTCCGCTTCCGCTTCGAGCGCGAGCTCGGGCAGCTGGACTTCGGCGACTTCGCCGCAGGCGCAAATCTCAGCGACGAACAGCTGTTCGGGGGCAACATCGATCTGGAACCCGAGGAGCGCTGGATCAGCGAACTGACCTGGGAGCGCCGCTTCATGGGTGACGGCATCGTCTCCATTGGATACCGGCACGACGAGATCATCGGCGTCATTGACCGCCTGCCCTTGCCGCAAGGCTTGTCGGCGGTCGGCAATATCGGCGACGGAACGCTGGATCAGCTGGCGGTCAACGTCGTCCTGCCGATGGACCGGACCGGGTTCTCCGGCGGCGAGATCCGCCTGCGCAATACCTGGAACGACACCTCGGTCACCGACCCGACGACGGGCCAGGAGCGTCCCATCTCGGGCGTCCGGCCCTCGCAACCCGCCATCACCATCGCCCAGGATATCACCAGCTGGCGCATCAACTGGGCGGTGACCTATCTGGAGAGCCTGCGCCAGTTCAACTATGGCCCCGACCAGATTTCGGGCTTCACCGGCAGCGACTATTTCGAGGCCAACATCGAATACAAGCCGACGCCGACCCTGGCCATCCGCGCCCAGGTCAACGTCTGGAACGACTTCCAGGTCGAACGCACGGTCTTCGCGGACCGCACGGTCGCCCGCCCCATCGCCTTCACCGAACTGCGCCCCACGGATCCGCGCACCTTCTGGCAGATCCGGGTGCGCAAGACGTTCTGAGCCAGGCCACCGGATCGCCCCAAGCCTGTCAGGGAATTAA
This sequence comes from Brevundimonas vancanneytii, assembly GCA_943367565.1. Classification (GTDB taxonomy): domain Bacteria; phylum Pseudomonadota; class Alphaproteobacteria; order Caulobacterales; family Caulobacteraceae; genus Brevundimonas; species Brevundimonas vancanneytii_C. Next base: position 27,043 of record CALRJO020000011.1, on the reverse strand, counting down.
TGCACCTGTCGCGCTTGTAACTGTATGCGCAGCCGATCGCCGGGCACCGTTCGCCCGACAGGGAGAGGCGGATGACCAAGGCGATCTGGCTGGCCGGAGCGGCGGCGTGCGCCCTGGGCGGACCCGCCATGGCCCAGGGCGCGCCGGCCCAGGACGCGCCGGTCGCCGACGCGGCCCGGCAGGGCGTGCTGGTCTTCGAGCCCGCCTTCTTCGCCGACGCCAGGCCGGACACGGCCCGGGACATGATCGCCCGCCTGCCCGGCTTCGCCCTCGACACCGGCGACAGCGGTACGCGCGGGCTGGCGGGCACGGCCGGCAACGTCCTGATCGACGGCCGCCATCCCTCCACCAAGAGCGACAATCTGGATCAGGTCCTGCGCCGCATCTCGGCGGCCGGCGTGGCGCGCATCGAACTCATCCGCGGCGGCGCGCCCGGCATCGACATGCAGGGCCGGTCGGTGGTCGCCAACGTCATCCTGATCCGCACGGTGACGACCGAACGGGTGGTCGAGACAAACGCCTATCTGTACCCCGACGGCTATATCGGCCCCACGCTGTCGGCGCGCTGGTCCCGGCGCGATGGCGATGAGCAGACCGAGGCCGCGATCAGCGGCTTCACCGACCGCACCGACGGCACCGGCGACGGCTTTCGCCGTCGCTATGACGCGGCGGGCCATCTGATCCAGGACGCCGACCTGGTCCTGTGGGACCGTATCCGGAATCTGCGAGCCACCGGCGCCGTCCAGCGCCGCGTCGGCGGCGGTCTGTTGCGTGTCAACGGCCTGCTGGGCTGGTTCGGCAACGAGAGCGCGCAGGATCTGTTGATCCGGTCCGGGACGGGCGTCGACAGCTTCAATGACGAGCGGTCGGACCAGGTGAACAGTGAGCTGGGCGCGAACTGGACCCGGGATCTGGGCCCCCGCACAGGTCTGGAGCTGACCGGCCTGCAGCGTTATTCCAGGCAGGACTACACCGGCGTTTCCGAAAGCAGCGGCAACAGCTCGACCTTCACCGCCGATTCGACTTCGGGCGAATCCATCGGCCGCGCCGTCCTGCGGTTCCGCCCCAATGACCGCTGGTCGTTCGAGACCGGCGGCGAGGCGGCCTACAACTTCCTCGACAGCGCCACGGCCTATGCGGAGAACGGGGTTCCGATTCCTCTCCCGTCGTCCTCGGTCAAGGTCGAGGAGCTGCGCGGCGAGGTCTTCGGCCAGGCCAGCTGGCGACCCGACCCGACCCTGACCGTCGAGGGCGGTCTGCGCATCGAGGTGTCGGAGATCAGCCAGTCCGGCGACAGCGACCTGACCAAGTCCTTCGTCTATCCCAAGCCCCGCATCCAGGCGACCTGGACGCCCCGGCCCGGACACCAGTTCCGCTTCCGCGCCGAGCGCGAGGTGGGCCAGTTGCGTTTCGGCGACTTCATCGCCTCGGCCGATATCGACATCGGCGAGGTCGAGGGCGGCAACCCTGATCTGGAGCCGCAGAAGCAGACTGTTCTGGAGGCCATCTACGAACGCCGCTTCTGGGGCGAGGGCGTGTTCGACGTCACTTACCAGCATGCCCAGGTCGAGGATGTCGTGGACGTCATCCCCCTGACCGGCGGCTTCGACGGCGTCGGCAATATCGGCGACGGAACCGCCCGCTTCTTCCAGCTGCGCCTGACGCTGCCGACGGATCGGCTGGGCATTCCCAACGGGCGGCTCCAGACCCGCGGCAGCTGGTCCTCGACCTCGGTGCTCGATCCGGTGACGGGAGAGGAACGTCGGTTCCAGGGCAATCAGGCCTTCGGCTGCGGCGTCGCCTTCAACCAGGATCTGATGGGCGGCCGCTGGTCCTGGGGTTTCGACCACGGCTGCAACGTCGACAAGGGCCGCGGCTTCCGGGTGCGCGAGGTCCGCGCCTACTACGCCGAGCCGGAGTTCGAGATCTACGGCCAGTGGAAGCCGCGTACGGACCTGACCGTTCGGGTCGACCTGATGAACATCACCGACCGCGAACAGGGCTATGATCGCGAGATCCATTCGGGACCACGTGACACCGCCCCGCTGGCCTTCCGCGAGGTGCGCCGCACCCGCATGAGTCCCTTCCTCTTCCTCCAGATAAGAAAGACCTTCTGAAGAAGGCGTCCCCACACCCCGAAACTCGCGGCGCGTCCGCCCTCGACGCGCCAAAAAGGGCGGAACCTTCCGGTTCCGCCCTTCCTGTATTCAGCCGTTGAGCCGGATCAGCCCGGCGTACTGCCTCCCGGCCTGGCGACGTTGCCGTCCTCCTGACCACGATCGGTCAGGGTCGGTCCCGGATGGTTGCCGGCGTCATTGGCCCCGTGGGACCAGCCCTTGATCAGGAAGCTGATCAGGATGAAGGCGACGCCGATTCCGACGCCCCACCAGCCGAGCTTGCCGAAGCCGTCCAGCGAGGTGGCGAGCGCCCCCTGCGGGTCCAGCACCTGGCCGCCGACGGTTTCGGTGCCCATCAGGCCGGCGATACGACCGCCGACGAACTGGGCGATCGAACTCGCCAGGAACCACACCGCCATCATGAAGCTGACCACGGAGGGCAGCGACAGTTTGGTGATCTCCGACAGGCCCACCGGCGACAGGAACAACTCACCCGTCGTGTGCAGCATGTAGAGCAGGGCCAGGATCATCAGCGGCATCTGGAAGGTCGGACTGACCATGCCCGAACCGGCGGCCCAGACCACCACCAGGAAGCCGAGGCCGACCTGCACGAGGCCGAGACCGAACTTCATGGTCGGATTGGGATCCATCTTCTTGCTGGCCAGCCACGCCCACATCGCGGCGAAGATCGGCGCGAAGATGAGGATGAAGCCGGCGTTGAACGACTGCACCTGCGCGGCCGTGATGGTGGCGTCGATCCAGAAGCCGGAGGGCGTGATGCCCGCCGCCGCCAGCTGGGCCGGCGTGCCGATGGTGATGCCGAGGAACTGCATGGCCACGGGGGCGATGGTCAGGTCCACGTTACGGTCGGCGAACAGGTTCAGCGAGGTGCCGGCCTGTTCGAACAGGGTGAAGAAGGCCACCGCGCCGAAGATCAGCACCACGGCCAGCATCATCCGCTGTCGCTCGATCCATGTCTTGCAGACGAAGACGATGACCCAGGCGATCGCGGCCAGCGACAGCACGGTCGAGATCAGCAGCACCGAGCCGACCAGCGCATTGCGCTGGACCATGAACCAGACGATGCCGACGCCAAGGATGGCCGTGATGTAGATCAGCCATTCGCGGTTGATCGGCCCGAACAACGGCCGCTTGAGCAGTTCCGGGTTCGGCGGCTCGCCATTGCCCTGGAGCAGGGGCTTGCCGAGCACGAAGACGATGAAGCCCGCCATCATGCCGACGCCGGCGAGACCGAAGCCGGCCCACCAGCCCACGGTCTGGCCGAGATAGCCGCACAACACCGCCGCCCAGAAGGCGCCGAGGTTGATGCCGTAGTAGTAGAGGGTGAAGCCGGAATCGCGCCGGGGATCGCCCTGCGGATACAGCTGGCCGACGATGGTCGAGATGTTCGGCTTCAGGAAGCCGACGCCCATGATGATCAGCGAAATGGCCAGATAGAAGCTGTTGACCCCGTTCGTGTCGCGGGTCGCCTCCATGGTGTAGGTTCCCGGCTCCATCACCAGCGGGAGGCTGGCGTCGGCGGGCAGATTGGTCAGGGCCAGGCCGCCGCTTTCGGCGGCGGTGAAGCCGTAGCGCTGGCCGTCGACCATGATGCCGACGTCACGCGCCGCGCCCCGGCCTTCGCTGACGACCTCGTACTGGGCCCCCGCATAGGTCAGGGTTTCGGTCGCCGGACGGCCTTCGTAGGCCATCAGGCTGTGACCCGCGACCAGCAGCAGGGCGCCGAAGGCGATGGCCTTGCGGGTGCCGATGTAGCGGTCGGCGAGAATGCCGCCGACCAGCGGCAGCAGGTAGACCAGCGAGGTGTAGGAGCCGTAGGTCGAGGCCGCCGTGGCGTCGTCGAACAGGAAATGCTGGGTCAGGTAGAAGATCAGGATGCCGCGCATGCCGTAGTAGGAGAATCGCTCCCACATCTCGGCGAAGAACAGGATGATCAGTCCGCGCGGGTGGTTCTTCAGGATCTGCATCAGCACGGGGATGCCCGTGAGCAGGGTGATGATCAGGCCTGCGATGATGACGATGTTCATGCCTGGTCTCCCCGGATGCGCCGGGACTCAATCCCGCGGAGCGTCGTAACCGCGCCCCCCATGTCCGTCGTATTCAACGGCTCACTCCCATATTGCTGCGGCCCCACCTGGCGCGCGAGGCCGCATAAGCAGCACGCGGAGCAAGACCGGACAAGTGTTAAGGGTAAATTGGCTGTGAGGTGGCGCGTCGGCGGGGCAGACGGCAGGATGGCGCAGAATCAATCCGGGCGGTGCGGGATGACGATGACGCGGCGCTCAGCGCTGATCGGGGCGGCTTCGGCGACCACGCTCGCGGCCTGTGGCTCCGCTTCGCCACGCCTGGCCGGAGACGTGATCGCCGGGGGGCAGCCGGCCGCCCTGCTGATCTGGGCGGTGGCGCGGGAACGGCTGGCGGGCTGGCCGCGCAAACCGTCGGCGGAGGCGATGGCGGCCCTGCCGTCATCCGCCGCGGACCTGCCCGAGCTCGGCGCGCTGGGCGGCGGGGGGCGGCCCGCGAACCTCGAGGCCCTCGCGGCGCTCAGACCCCGACTGGTCATCGACTATGGCGACACCGATCCGGAGAACCGGGCCCTCGGCGATCGGATGAAAGCCCGGCTCGGTGTCGAGTGGCGGCTGATCGACGGCGCCCTGACGCGGATTCCCGAGGCGATCCGCGAGGCCGCCGGCCTGCTGGACGCCGAACAGGCCGCCGCCGGCCTGGCCGTCGAGGCGGCCCGCGTGCTGGACCGCTGGCGGCATGCCCCGGCGGGTCCCGCCTTCTACTATGCGCGTGGGGCCGACGGGCTTGAGACCGCCTTTCGCGGATCCCTGGCCACCGAGGTGCTGGAAGGCGCCGGCTGGACCAATGTCGCGGAGGGCGAGCGCGACATCGGCCGCGTCACCCGGGAGCAGGTCGTCGCCTGGGATCCGGAAGCGGTTGTCACCATGAGCCCGACCTTCGCGGCGGCCGTCCGGCAGGATCGCGTCTGGCGGACTCGCCGCGACGGCCAGCGACGGCGGTTGCTGCTGTTGCCGGACCACCCGTTCGGCTGGATCGACCGTCCGCCCTCGGTGAACCGTCTGCTGGCCTGCGCCTGGCTGGCCAATCCGAACAGCGCGCAGATGGCGGTCGCGAGCCTGACGCGGCGCCTCTACGGTATGGCGCCCGTCGAGGTGGCGCTGCCGCAATGGATCCGGTGAACCGGTTTTCGGCCGCCCTGCTCCCGGCCGGCCTGGTCTTCATGGCCTTGACGGGGGCGTTGGTCGTGCTGGCGACGGGACCGCTGGGGGTGGCGCCGGATGCCCTGCTGGCGGCCCTGAGCTGCGGCGCCGCCCTCGCCGGACCCGGGGTCGGGTTCCAGATCCTGTTCCGCAATCCGCTGGCGGCGCCCCGCTGGCCCTGCGGGACCCGGCCCACGCCCGGGCCGTCGAGGTCGCGATCCGGGCGCTTGCCGCCGAGGGTCGGGTGGTGATCGCCTCGACCCACCATCTGCCCTTCGCCGCCCGCGCCGACCGGGTGCTGGCCATCGGCTCGAACGGACTGAAAGTTGGGACACCCGACGAGTCGCTCACGCCCGACCGCATCCGCGCCCTGTTCGGGGTCGAGGTCTCCGGCTGTTCTTGCTGCGGTCAGGCCTTGAGTTGAACCCGCGCTTGGCCGACGCTGGGGCATCCCTTTCCGGAAGGCCGACCATGTTCCGTTCCCGTCTGACCCTCGCCGCCATCGCCCTGGCCCTGTTCGCCTCGCCCGCCGCCGCCCAGGACGCCCCGCGCTGGTCGTTCGCCATCCACGGCGGGGCCGGGGTTATCGAACGCGACAGCCTGACGCCCGAACAGGACGCCGCCTATCGCGCCGCCCTGCACCGCGCGCTCGAGGCCGGTTCGGCCGTGCTGGCCAACGGCGGCTCGGCGCTGGACGCGGTCCAGGCGGCGATCGAACTGATGGAGGACGATCCGATGTTCAACGCCGGTCGCGGCGCGGTCTTCACCGCCGCCGGGCGCAATGAACTGGACGCCGCCGTGATGAACGGCTCGGACCTGACCGCCGGCGCCGTCGCCGGCCTGACCACCACCCGCCATCCGATCGCCGCCGCCCGGGCGGTGATGGAGCGGTCGCCGCACGTCATGCTGATCGGCGAGGGGGCCGATACCTTCGCCGCCTCGGTCGGGCTGGAGCAGGTCGATCCGGCCTTCTTCTTCACCGAACGCCGCTGGCGCGGACTGGAGACGGCGCTGCGCGCGCAGAACCTGCCGATCCCGGAACGGCCGACGGGCGCGCCGGGCCCGATGGCGGAAAACACGCTTCCCGCACCGCCCCTGAACGAACGCAAATTCGGCACCGTCGGCGCGGTGGCGATTGACAGCGAAGGCCGACTGGCGGCGGGCACCTCGACCGGCGGCATGACCGCCAAACGCTGGGGCCGGGTCGGCGACGTGCCGGTGCTGGGGGCCGGAACCTATGCGTCCAACCGCGAAGGTTGCGCAGTCTCGGCGACGGGGTCCGGCGAGTATTTCATCCGGGCGACCGTGGCGCGGGATATCTGCGCTCGGATCGCAGCCTGGAGTTTGGAGCGTCAATGGCAAGAAGAGCGGCAGATCGTCCAGCAAATCTGTTCGGATCCCAACACCTGCCTGTCCGTCCATTTTCCTCCTCCCAATCCGCTCCTCCAGGCGGCGCGACAGGAAATTGATGAAGTCGGAGCGCTCGGCGGCGAAGGCGGTGTCATTGTCATGGGCATCGACGGGTCACCGGCCTTCGCCATGAACACCTCGGGCATGTACCGTGGCGCGGTCTCGGCAAGCGAACCCGCCCGCGTCGCCATCTTCGGCGACGAGGACCTCCGCCCGTGACCCAGGGGGCCGTCCTCGATCTGGCCGACAAGTTCGCGGCCTTCTCCGACCACTGGCGGCCCCGCGTCGCCGCCCGGCTCAACGGGCAGGACGTGCGGCTGGTCAAGGTGCAAGGCGTCTTCCCCTGGCACAGCCATGCCGGGGCCGACGAGATGTTTCTGGTCTGGAAGGGCCGGTTCCGGGTCGAGTTCAGGGACCGGGTCGAGACCCTCGATCCCGGCCAGTTCATCGTCGTCCCGCGCGGCGTCGAACACCGCACCGTCGCCGACGCGGAGGCCGAGGTGCTGATCTTCGAACCGTCCGACGTGATCAACACCGGCGACGCCGCCGTCTCCGAATTCACCGCCCCGCAGGGACAGACGATCTGATGAGCCAGCCTGACACCCCCGGGGTCATCGCCCCGCCGCCGCTGATCTATCTCAGCTTCCTGTTCGTCGGCTGGGGTCTGGCGACGATCGGCGCCCGGCCCGAGGCGGTCGTGGCCGGTTTCGGCTGGCTGGCGGCGAGCTTCGGGCTGGAGATGGAGATGCGGCGCGGCGTCGCCCTGACCCTGATCATCGGCGGCCTGCTGCTGGACGGGATGGCGGCGGGCCTGTTCCGACGGCGGGGCACGGCGGTCGAGCCGTGGAAGCCGTCGACCGTCCTGATCAACGAGGGCCCCTACCGCTTCAGCCGCAACCCCATCTACCTCGGCTTCGCCATCACCTACGCCGGCCTGGCCATCGCCATGGACAGCGCGCTTGCGCTGTTCCTGCTGCTGCCCTGTCTGGCGGTGGTCGACCAGTTCGTGATCCAGCGCGAGGAGCGCTATCTCGCCGCGAAATTCGGCGCCGACTACGAGGCCTATCGCCAGAAGGTCCGGCGGTGGCTGTGAGCGACGATGAGCTTTCGGCCATGGCCATCGAGGAGCTGGACCAGGCCTGCGGCCTGATCTGGCCCGAGCTGGTGAAGATCACGCCCTGGGGCGACAGCTTCATCGGCGTCGCCCCGTCGGGCCGCGAGGTCGAGATCGAGCGCCGCTATCTGTGGGCTCATGAGCCGGAGGGCGCGGTGGCCGTCGAAATCGAGGTCCGCGACGTCGGCGCCCGCACGGGGGCCGAGGCGCGGGCCCTGATCACTCCGCCGCGCTGACCGCTCGCCTCTCGCGGGAATCCATCGCACCGTTAACCTTTGTCGTTGCCAAGCGGAGCGGTGGGGGCAAGATGCGCCCCGAACGGTTCACGGCCTTGGAGGGGGAGCAGCATGTCCTACGGCGCAGACTTCGCCAACGCCGACCCCGGCAACGCCCCGCTGAACGGGCCGGTGTTCATCGGCGCTGATCCGTTCTTCTGGGGCGCCATCCTGCTGGGCCTGATCGCGGCCCTGCTGCTCGGCTGGTATCTGGGGGCGCAGTCCGGAAGCAAGGGCAGGGACGCCGCTCCCGCCATCTGGGAGGCGATCAACGACGCCGCCCGCGCCGCCATGGGCTCCAACGACGACGCGCTGCGCGGCCGCGCCCAGACCCTGCTGAAGGTGATCGAGGCCCGCCTCGGCAAGACCCTGGTCCTGGCCAAGGGCGTGTCGGGCAATATCGGCAAGCTGAAGGAGGCGGTCGAGGGCAAGGGGCCGGCCGAGGCGCACGGGCATGGCGGCGGTCACGGCCATGGAGGGGGACATGGCGGCGGCCACGGCGCCCACGCTCCGGCGCACGACGCACACGCGACCCATGACGTCCACGCCACGCCGGCGGTCACCATCGTCAACGTCAACGCCGGAGCCACCGCCCATGCGCCCGCCGAACCTCATGCGGCGGGCCACGACGCAAAGCCTGAGAAGCGCGACCTGAACCACCGCGAACAGACCGACGCCCTGCGGCTGGCCGTCGCCCATTTCGCCGAACACTGGCGCGACGAGGGCGCGCGCGTCCGCGAACTGCGTCAGGCCCGCGCCGAACTGTCCGACCCCGGGCCGCCGCGCCCGCCGCGGCCGGCCGGTTCGAGCCGCCCGCCCGCCGGCCGCATCAGCGGAACGCGGGCCAAACACTGACAAGCCGGTTTCGTCCTCCGGAGAAACCGCCTAAGCCTTGAGCCATGAAACTCGCCTCGCTCAAGCACGGCCGTGACGGCCGCCTCGTTCTCGTCTCCAACGACCTCGCCTGGTTCACCGACGCCTTCCTGATCGCCCCGACGCTGCAGGCCGCGCTCGACGACTGGGACCGCCTCGAACCCGATCTGCGGGCCCTGGCCGAAAGCCTCGAACACGGCGGCGTGCCGCGCGGCCGGTTCCACGAACGCGAGGCCGCGGCGCCCCTGCCCCGCGCCTATCAGTGGGCCGACGGCTCGGCCTATGTGAACCACGTCGCCCTGGTCCGTCAGGCCCGCGGCGCGGAAATGCCCGACAGTTTCTGGACCGACCCGCTGATGTACCAGGGCGGGTCGGACGGCTTCCTGGCCCCGCGCGATCCGATCCCGCTGGCCGACGAAAGCTGGGGCTGCGATCTCGAGGCCGAAGTCGTCGTCGTCACCGGCGACGTGCCCCAGGGCGTGTCGCGCGAAGAGGCGCTGGACTGCATCCGTCTGGTCGGACTGGTCAATGACGTCTCCCTGCGCAACCTGATCCCGGCCGAACTGGCCAAGGGGTTCGGCTTCGTCCAGTCCAAGCCCGCCTCGGCCCTGTCGCCGGTCTTCGTCACCCCGCGCGTGCTGGGCGACCGCTGGGCCGACGGCAAGCTGAAGGGCGAGCTGTCCGTCCAGCTGAACGGCGCCGACTTCGGCAAGGCCGACGCCGGGACCGACATGACCTTCGACTTCGGCACGCTGATCGCCCACCTCGCCAAGACCCGCAGCCTGTGCGCCGGGACCATCATCGGCTCGGGCACCGTCTCGAACCGCGACGCCGACGGCGGCCCGGGCAAGCCGGTCAGCGAGGGCGGCCTCGGCTATTCCTGCATCGCCGAGGTCCGCACGGTCGAGACCATCCTGCGCGGCAAGGCCGAGACGCCGTTCCTGAAGGCCGGCGACACGGTCCGCATCGAAATGCTGGACGACCAGCACCACTCGATCTTCGGCGCCATCGAGCAGACGGTCGCGGCGGTCTGATGCGGACGGCGATCGCCGGGTTGATCCTTGCGCTCACTGCCTCGCCTGCGGGCGCCCAGCAGACCGCTTCGGACGACTGGGCCCTGAGCGCCGACCAGGGCCGGGACCTGACTCTCGCGACCATCGCCTATTCCAGCGGGCAGACCCTCGCCGTTCGATGCCAGGCCGGCGTTCTCGACGTCATCGTCACCGGCCTCCCGGCGCTCGAAGGGCGCTACAGATTTGTGGAAACGACCGTCGGCGATCGGCCGGCGGAACGCGGCCCCTGGGCCACCGGCGGGGACGGCACGATCGTGCTCAGCGGGGCGCCGGCGCCGACCGCACGCCGCCTGGGAGCGGGCGGGCCTCTGCGGCTGTCGGTCGCCATGGATGCGACGAGCGACGGTCCCTTGCGGCAGTACGCCTTCGATCTTCCGGGACAGTCCGCCTCCCTGGATCGGGCGCTGGCGGCCTGCGACACGCCGACGACCGACGCGCGGGACGCCCTGCCCCGATGGTCGCCGGCGCGGGGGTCCACGCTGAATTACTGGCGCCGCATGGCGACGCCGGAGTATCCGGCCGCTGCGGACAGGGCGGGGATCAGGTCCGGCTACGCCGTTCTCAGCTGCGTGGTTCGGGACGACGGGCGTCTGCATCAGTGCGTTGTCGAGAGCGAGAGCCAGCGCCGGGCCGGCTTCGGGCAGGCGGCGGTTCGGGCCATGGGCGCCGCCCGCGTCCTGCCTGCGGAGGAGGGCGGACCGACGCCGGGTCACCTTGTGGTTTCCACCCTCCGCTTCCAGGTCGCACCCTAGGGGAGCGGCTTCGCGCTCGCGGGCGCCGCCGCGACGGACGCGATCGGCTCCTCCGCCAAGACCGCCGCCGGTCCCTGGCAGGACAGCACCAGACCGCCCAGGGCGATTGTCAGCCATCGTCTCATCGCGCGGCTCCTTCCGTTTCAAGGGACCAGAGGCGCCGGCGCGGCATTGCGGATGCGCGGGACGGATTAAGCTTTGGCCACCTCGGAGGCCAGAACCGGACACGGGAAGCGCGACCGGCCCGGCCGATCCCGATTGACCTGATCGGACCCCGCAAGCTACCAAGCGCGCCTGCCGAAGCGAGCAACCGGCCTGTGCGGGCGTGGTGGAACTGGTAGACGCGCCGGACTCAAAAGCCCGTCAATCACGTCAGTTTTACCGAAGGCACGTTGATTTTATAGCACTTTTCTGGCCCTATGGTGCGGCAAGCGCCTAGCTCACTGCTAGCGCAAACAGCGCATTTTGGAGGCCCTGTCGATGACCACTCGACACGCGCTTCTCGGCGGCAAAGTCCAAGTCTTCAAGCGGCCGAACAGCCCGCACTGGCAGTGCTCGGCGTCCGTCGGCGGCCGTCAATTCCGCAGCACTACGAAGCAAGAGAGCCTCGCTCTGGCGAAGGACTTCGCCGAGGATTGGTTTCTGACCCTTCAAGGCAAACACCGTTTCGGCGGCGGCATCGCCCCTAAGCGATCAGGCAAGACATTCAGGGAGGGCGGAGAGCAGTTCGTGCGCGAGTACGAAGCCCTCACCTTGGGGGAGCGGAACCCAGAGTACGTCAAGGGTCACAGTGATCGACTGAGGGTTCACCTCTACCCCTTCTTCGGCGACAAGCTGCTGAGCGAGATCACCCCCGGGCTGGTGCAGGAGTACCGGGTTCACCGGATGACATCCCGGCTCGACCCGAAAACCGGCGAACCGAAGCGACCAGCGCGCACCACTCTGCACCATGAGATCGTGACGCTTCGTCAGGTCCTGAAGACAGCCAATCGACACGGCTGGCTAGCCATCCTCCCCGACCTTTCGACCCCGTACAAAACGTCTGGCAAGATCGTCCATCGGGCATGGTTCTCCCCGGCCGAGTACAAGCTCCTCTACGAGGCCACACGCGAACGAGCCGCCAACCCCCGACACAATCGGGGGCGTTGGGCCTTCGAATCCCAACGCCTGCACGACTACGTGCTGTTCATGGTCAACACCGGGCTTCGCCCTGACGAGGCCGGCCGCTTGGAGTTCCGGGATGTCGAGATCGTTCTCGATGAAGACTCCGGCGAGCGCATCCTGGAGCTTGAGGTGAGGGGTAAGCGGGGCGTGGGCTACTGCAAGAGCATGCCCGGCGCTGTGCAGCCCTTTCGTCGCCTCTCACAGCGGAACACGCCAGTCGGGGCAAAGGTGCCGAAGCCCACCGAAAAGGTCTTCGGCTGCACCCCGCGCGAGCTGCTCAACACCGTCCTGGAAGAACTGGACCTCAAGCGAGACAGGGATGGTCAGGTGCGCACCGCCTACAGCCTGCGGCACACCTACATTTCCATGCGCCTCATGGAAGGCGCTGACATCTACCAGATCGCCAAAAACTGCCGCACCAGCGTCGAGATGATCGAGAAATACTACGCGTCCCACATCAAGAATATGATCGACGCGTCGGCCATCAACGTTCGGCGTCCTAAGCCGAGCCGAAGAGCGGGAACCCGCTCGACACCACCGGGCGAACGCCCAACCTCGTGAACACTGTCGTCCTAGCAGATTATTGCCCAACGCGTTTTACCGGACCGACTGAAACGCGCCACGAGCAGACATTGGCGTGTGGTCCGAAACTAGACACTCGGCATAGATGGATGTCTATGCTGAAGCCGACCGACGCTAGTTCCCGGCACAAGCCCGCAAACCGGCCGGTCAGTCCAAACTCAGTGCTGAGGGCGCAAGACTGATCCGCCTGTTTCGGGTGGGCAAAACTCCTCGCGCAAGACCTGGCTGCTGACTATGCTTCTGATTCCGAAATCGAGTGGCTCATACCGTGCTAGAAGAGATCGTTGCGCGCATCTGTCGACGAGACCAAACTCGATCGGAGGCGGAGCTTCAGGCCGACATCCGTCAGTTTATACTGACAGCCCCATTCGAGCTCGAAGAGGGCGACGTCCAGACGGCGACGCTTGAAGCGCCGGTCGCCGGGGGGCGACGTATCGACATCGAGGTTGGTTCCACCGTCATCGAGGTCAAACGCGACCTGCGACGCGGGCGCGTGCGTGAAGAGGCGATTGAACAACTCACAGGCTACGTTTCCGAGCGCGCCGAAGCAACGGATCGACGCTATGTGGGCGTGCTTACGGATGGCGCGGAATGGCTTTGCTACGCCTTGGTCCACGGAAACCTCGAGCGCGTCTCGGGACTGACAATCACGGGAGACGGCAGCAGCGCCGATCGTCTCGTTTTCTGGCTTGAAGGCGTTCTCGCCACCGCGACGGGCATCACCCCGAATGCGCGTGAGATCGAGGCTCGTCTGGGAGCTTCCAGCAGCGCATACGCGCTGGACCGTTCAACCGTTGCCGCGCTGTACGAGCGCAATCGGGATCTGCCTACGCTCAAGGTGAAGCGCCAGCTCTGGTCTCGTCTGCTGACCTCCGCCCTGGGCAGCCAGTTCTCAGACGACGACGCGCTCTTCGTCGAGCACACGCTGCTGGTGAATACGGCCGAAATCATCGCTCATGCAGTGCTCGGGCTGCCGGTTACGGACTTGAATCCGGCGTCCTTGCTTTCGGGTGACAAGTTCGCTGAGAGCGGTGTCCACGGCGTCGTTGAGGCCGACTTTTTCGACTGGGTTCTCGAAGTTGAGGGCGGGGAACAGTTCATTCGCACCCTCGCTCGCCGTCTCATGCGTTTCGATTGGGATGCGGTGCGCGAGGACGTACTGAAGGTTCTCTATGAGTCAGTGATCGGCGCTGAGACCCGCAAGGAGCTGGGCGAGTACTACACGCCGGATTGGCTCGCCGAGGCCATGGTCGAGAGCGTGCTGACGGACCCGTTGAACACCCGCACGCTCGATCCATCCTGTGGGTCGGGGACATTTCTGTTCCACGCGATCCGTGCGTACCTTGCGGCGGCGGAGGCCATCGGGACGCCGATTGCGCAGACGCTGGAAGGTGTGACCCGACACGTCGTGGGAATGGATCTGCATCCGGTCGCAGTCATGTTCGCGCGGGTCACCTATCTGCTCGCCATCGGACGTGATCGGCTCACGACCGGCGAACGTGGCGACCTGTTCATTCCCGTGTTCCTGGGCGACTCGGTTCAATGGCGCGAACAGAGTCGTGACCTGCTTAGCGCCGGCGCCCTGGTGATCCAGGCGGATGACGGACGGGAACTGTTTGGTTCCGATCTTCGATTCCCGGATCATCTCTTGGCGGACGCGCGTCAATTCGATCAACTGGTCGACGAACTTGCCCGACGTGCCGCACAGAGCCAGCCGGGTCGGCCCGCGCCGTCGTTGTCGGCGGTGTTTGCTCGTCTGGCGATTGCTACATCCGACCAGGAGATGATCGAGGCGACGTTCGCGACCATGTGCCGGCTCCATAACGAGGGCCGAGACCATATCTGGGGCTACTTCATCCGGAACATGGCGCGCCCGATGTGGATGTCACGCGAAGCCAATCGGGTCGACCTTCTGCTGGGGAATCCGCCCTGGCTCGCATACCGGCACATGCCGAGCGAGATGCAGTCGGCGTTTCGGGACATGAGCGAACGGCGTCACATCTGGGCCGGGCGCGAAGTTGCGACGCACCAGGACCTGTCGGCCTTGTTCGTCGTTCGGGCCTCTGAACTCTATCTCCGCGTCGGCGGCCGGGTCGCCATGGTGATGCCCAACGCCGCAGTTGACCGAGCGCAATACGCCGGCTTCAGGGCGGGAAGCTACTCGGAACCCATCGGCGCGTCGGCTCTGGCGTTCGAAACGCCTTGGGACCTGCGCCGGATCCGGCCGCACTTCTTCCCCAGAGGCGCAAGCGTGGTGTTCGCCCGTCGCGCGCGAACACCCGAAGCCATGGGAGACGAAGCGGTCGTTTGGGAAGGGAAACTTCGACGTCCGAACGCATCCTGGGTCGAAGCGAGAGATGATCTCGGACGGGCACCGGGGCGCATTCAACGCACGACCGGGGAGGCGCAATCACCCTTCGCCCGACGCTTCACACAAGGCGCCACCTTCAGTCCCCGGTTTGTCTTTCTCATCTCTGAACGGCCCGCCGGTCCGCTCGGCACCCCTGCGGGACGCATGGGAATCACCTCATCGCGGAGCAACAATGAGAATCCTCCCTGGAAGGACATGCCGTCCGTGGATGGTGTCGTCGAGACCGAATTTGTGCGGCCGATCTTCACCGGCGAAAGTCTGCTGCCCTATCGGCTCGGTGAGCCATTAAAGGCGGTTGTTCCGTGCAATGCTCAGCAACTGCTGTCGCCGCGTGAGATCGAACTCCATCCCGGTCTTGGCCAGTGGTGGAATCAGGCCGAATCGATCTGGGAAGGTGGCCGGACCAGTGACCGGCTCAGCTTGGCTCAGCAATTGGACTACCAAGGCAAGCTCAGTAAGCAGCTGCCCGTCCCGCCGTTCCGCGTCGTTTACAACGCCTCGGGAATGCATCTCGCAGCCGCCAAAGTCAGGCATGACCGAGCTCTGATCACCAAGAGTTTGTACTGGGCGGCGTTTCGTGACGAGGACGAGGCAGATTATCTCTGCGCCATCCTCAATTCGGCCACCACGACAGAAATGGTCCGGCCTTTCATGTCATACGGGAAAGACGAGCGGCACATCGACAAACATCTTTGGGAGCTGCCGATCCCTCCGTACGATGCTTCAGAGGCTACGCACGTCGAACTTGTCCGCCTTTCTCATCAGGCCGCAGCCGTCTCGAATGCGACGCCACTCGACGAACTGATGCACTTCCCGGTCGCCCGCCGCAGAATTCGCCAGGCGATTGAAGCTTCTCCAGCGGGGCAACGCATTGGTGAGATCGTCTACGAAATGCTCTCCTAGTGAAGCACTTGCGCGCCAGCGTTTAAGGGCTGGCGCTTGTCGGTATGACCTGACACGCGGTTCGCCTCGCACTCGACGTCCTTGGCTCGCCCCGTCAACGACGTCGAGACAGCGCCACATGCGGACGTTGGAACTGGGTCGGAGAGCGGACCTTCGACGGCCTCCTCTTCCACCCTTGGCGACCCGCTGCGCGGCCGGCTGCCGGCTCACTAGGGGAGCATGCAGAACCTCGGCATTCGGCAACTGGTAGTAGCGCGCTGGTGATGTACGCTCGCGCCGTGAAGTATGCCGGAGCAGCGCCATGAAGGTCAGGCGGATTACGATTTCGAACTTCCGGGGCGTGGCGCACGGAGTCGTCGCCTTCGCTGGGCATACCCTACTGGTGGGCGGCAACAACGTCGGCAAATCCACCGTCTGTGAGGCGCTCGACCTAGTCTTGGGCCCAGAGCGCCTCTATCGGCGACCAGTCGTCGATGAGCACGACTTTCACTGTGGGCGCTACATGACCGACCACGGCGATCTGATCGAGATCCGGATCGAAGCCGTGCTCACTGATCTGTCGCAAGAGGCGGAGCTCAAGTTTCACCGGCATCTACGGCGCTGGGATGTGGTTAAGAACGACTTTGCGGACGAGGGCGGCGAGGGTCCGGCAGCCGGAGACGCTCCTGAGACCACTTGGGCGCTCCCTCTCGTCTTCCTCGGCCGTTACGACAAGGGTGAAGACGACTTCGTTGGGAACACCTTCTTTGATCACCCGATCGAGCCGCTCGACGACGACGAGACGCTCGAACTGGCTTTGGGGGCGGGCCGGCGGATGTTCGGCCGCGATCACAAGCGCCTCTGCGGGTTCGTGTTCCTCCGGACCCTGCGGACGGGGTCACGCGCCCTTAGCCTCCAGAGGGGGTCGCTGCTTGACACGGTCCTTCGCCTCGGCGGCAACGGCTTGGCCGACATGTGGCAGGACACACTCGACCGTCTGCAGGGCCTGAAACCCTCGATCGGCGAAGTCGCACAGCTGAAACAGGTGCGGGCTGATATCCGCAAGCGGATGGCCAGGTTCGTGAACCTCGCGCCCGGCGAAGACGCGACCAGCTTCTTTGCCTCGGAACTGACCCGCGAGAACCTGCGGGAGGTCGTGAAGCTGTTCATCGCAGCTGAGCCGATCGGATATGCGGTGCCATTCGGGCGCCTCGGCACCGGCTCGATCAACCTGCTGGTCTTCGCCCTCCTGACGGTGATCGCCGATCTGAAGGAGAAGGGCTCGGTGATCTTCGCCATGGAGGAGCCAGAAATCGCACTGCCCCCTCATACTCAGAGGCGGGTGAGCCAGTTCGTGTTGGCGGAAATGGGCCAGGCGATCATGACCTCGCACTCGCCCTATGTGATCGAGCAATTCGAGCCCAAGGATATCGTGATCCTCGACCGTCAGGCCGACGGTGCGCTGAAGGGGGCGCCGATCGACTTGGGCGCATTCAAGCCCAAGGCCTTCAAGACGGAGCGGCGGCAGTTCGCCGAGGCGATCCTCAGCCGGGCTGTACTGGTGGTGGAGGGATCGACCGAAGCGGCGCTGTTCCCGGAAGCCTCCACCATCATGGAGACCTCACTCGAACCTGACGCCTACACTCACTTCGATATGGCCGGAGTGAGCCTGTTCAACGCTGGCAGCGAAACCGCCGTCCCTAAATATGGGCCCGTCTTTAAGGCCATGGGCAAAGCCGTGTTCGGCTTCTGCGACAAGCCGAACTCCCCACCGACAGTGGAGGCCGCCGGGCTCCTCGCTCAATACACCCAGCATTGGTTCTCACCGCACAAGGGCGTCGAGGTCCTGTTGGTGGAAGAGACGGCGAGCGCCATTCACGAGCGTTTCCTGCTCGCCGTCCAGGAGCGGGACGATTACCCCGCGCAACTCGGCAAATTCGACGTTCTTTTCGACGATGCGGTCAAGGCCAAGGCGTTGGCGCTGCAGGTCTTGAAAGCGCGCAAAGGCGAAGGGTACGGATACGCGGCCATGTTCATCCGCGAATGCCAAACGGCCGATCAGCTTCCGAAGACGATCCGGGGTATATTGGAAGCGATCCACGCCGGGCTGGCCACGCCCGACGACGATGGCGGTGGCGATGACCTCGCCGACCTGCTTGGAGACGTCATCTGAACCTCGAGCTCGACGCTAAACGGAAGGCGATCTTGGCGGCCGGCGGCCACCTCCTGGTTAGCGGGGGGCCCGGCGCCGGCAAGACCACGATCGCGCTCCTGAAGGCGCAGGCCATCCTGCCGCAGCTTACGGCCGGCCAGCAGGTGTTGTTCCTGAGCTTCTCACGGGCTGCGGTCCGGGCCGTGGTGACGAGATGCAAGGCCATCTTGTCCGCAGCCGAGCGAAGCCAAATCGAAGTCCAGACCTATCACTCGTTCTGCTTGGAGCTGCTTAAGGCCCATGGCCGCCTCCTGACCGGCCGCCCGCCGTCGATCCGCTACCCAGACGAGGACCGACTGCAGAAGGCCGCCTTCGCCGGCGATTGGCCCGCCGAGGCGGCGCGCTTGGCGCGTGAGGCGTCTATATACGGCTTCGACCAGTTCGCCGGTTTCGCAGCCACCTTGGTCGACGGGTGCGCGGCGGTCCGCGGCCTGCTGGGCCGCAAGTACCCGATGATCATCGTCGACGAATTCCAGGACACCGACGACGATCAGTGGCGGCTGGTGGCGGCGCTCTCCCAAGTAACGACGATCTTCTGCCTCGCCGACCCCGACCAGAGCATCTTCCAATATGACACGAAAGTTGACCCGAAGCGGATCGAGAAGGCGGTGGCGTTCTTGAACCCGACGCTGGTCGACCTGGCGGGCGACAATCACCGCAGTCCCAACAGCGGCATCCTGAAGTTCGCCGACGCCGTTCTGAGCAACACCGCCCTGCCGAAGCCGTGCCCGGAAGTGACCCAGCACGCCTATCCACCGAGGATGTTTCCCGCCACGACCCACGCTGGGGTGGTCTGGATGTTCGGCCAGCTTGCCAGCAAAGGGGTCGAAAACCCCAGCGTCGCCGTCCTCTGCCGGAGCAACGCCCTAGTGTCCGATATCTCAGCCGCGCTCAGTCAGGAGAACGTCTACAGCGGACGGACTTACAAGCCGGTGGCCCACGAGGTGGTTTGGGACGCCGAGCTGTCCGCTGCCTCGGCGGTGGTTCTGGCCTCGATCCTGGAATGGCCAACCTTGTCGCCAGTCGAGGCGGGCGCCGCCACCATGCGGGCAGCGGCCGCCTACTGCCGGCTAAAAGATGCCGTCAAAACCTCGCAGTCCGCCCAAGCCGCCGCAGCCGGATTCGCCGGTGCCGCGCAGGCCGCCTTGGAGGGTAAGGCGCTGCGCAACAAATATGGCAAGGAGATCGCTGCGGCCGCTTTGATCGGCGTGGAGATGCGTGGCGACCCGGTGGCCGACTGGCGGGCCGCTCGAGCCGTGCTAGCCGGCATTCCCGTCCTAGCCGACGTGCTGAAACAGGTCCGGCTCGTCCGTCTTTTCAGGGCCACCGATGCTCTAGGCCAAGGCCTAGCCGCCATGTGGGTCGGAACCGGTGCCTATAAAGGTGCGGCCGTCTTCGTGAAGAAGACGCTAGATCAGGAGCGTCTGATCTCGGCCGAACTTGAGCCGCAGGGCTGTGTGGTGATGAACATCCATAAGTCGAAGGGCAAGGAGTTCGACGGCGTGGTGTTGGTCGAGGGCCAGTTCAAGTCGCACTTCTTCGATGAGAAGGGAGATCCGCCCCCGTCGCCGCATGCTCGGCGTCTGCTGCGGGTCGCCATCACCCGAGCACGGACCCGCGTGGCGATAATCCGATCGCAGGGTGCCGCCCCGCCATTGGTTACCGCCTAGCCTTGAGGAGTCAGGGTTATCTGTTGCGCTATAGGCGGGGTTCGGTGCCGAAATCCCGGCCATCGAGGCAAGTTGCGCCGGTGCCCGAGATCGGCGGGATCGTGCCAAACTTGGCAAGCAGCCCCTCCCGACGTCACTGATGAGTCATCCCAGACTTATGCCCCCATCGCGAGGCGCACGCGAGAGCGGTCGTGGCCCCGTCAGTCCTCGTAGCGATCGCTGGCTCCCTTGAGAAGCGAGTCGCCCTGACGGAGCTCGATGCTGAGGATGTTCATGTCGGGCTGGATCGAGAAGGCTTTGGATTGGTCGTACCATCGCCACTCGAAGCGGAGCGCGATTTCCCCGTCGCGCCGCTCCCAGATGTGATGCTGGGACGGCGAGCCGTCGCCGAGCTCTATCAGCCCCTCCTGTTTGGCTGCATGCGAAGCAAGGCCTGCGGAGCGCTCCCGGGCGGCTTGGGGGAGGCTGTGCGCGATGCGGTCGAACGCGGCGGAAAGGTCACTCAGCGGCATTTCGAGTCTCCAGTTTGGTAGGGTCGCTGGCCAGGACCATCCAGTCCGGCGAGCCCGGCGCGGGATCGAAGACGACGAGGTCGCAGGCCTCAGCGGAAGGCCGGTCCAACCAGCTGCCGCGCGGCTGCCGCCAGGCGGCGAGCGTCCAAGCCTCCGCTGCCGGCGCGGCGATCGCCATGACGGCGTCTACCGTCCTGCGGCCAAGCTTCTGCAGGGTCTTGCGGTCGAGGCCGCTGAGCGCGGCGTCCCCCTCGGGATGGGTGTGCCAATCCCCGAGGTAGTCTAGGTCGCCGCTCGACCTGGCGAACGCCCGGTCGATCTGCGCCACCTGCCAAGTGTGATCCGGCAGGAACATGTGGCGTCCGTGTAGGGCGCGCGGCCCGGGGCCAACGACACCGACGACAACGCGGTCAGGCCCGCGGCGCCAGCCCAAGAGGACGCCTCCCGTTTCCAGCGGGCCGTACCGCTCGGCCAAGGTGGTAATCTCCGCGAGGGCCGGTTGAGAGAGCCAGAGCCTCATCGGCCGCCGCACGGACAGCGCGGATGCGGCGTCAGGTCGTGGTTCGTCCAGCACGGTGTGAGGCGACCGCCGGCGGGCTCCGCCAGGTTCACGACCGCGAGCCGCGGTCCACGCCTCGGATAGATGTCGGGGACCAAAACGCCGAGTGCGGCCCGGACCATCTCCATCGACACTTCCTGCAAGTCGAAGGCGCCGCCCGTGAAGGTGGGCTGGTTGCATCCGACCGGGGTAAGTACGCCGGAGGGGTCGACGTTGGGCTCGGGCAGGGTCTTGTCCGACCAGTGCTCGTCCAGACAGACGCGGCAGCCAGGCCGGTCGGGTGCGAATTGCGCCACGACCCCGCCGGCAGCTCCCTCGGTGGCATGGCCTAAAATGTAAGGCTTGCCTTGTTCGCGACAGAATCCTTGGAGGAACAGCTGGCACTCGACGGAGGCGGTGGCGTCGACGACGAGGTCCGCCTCACACACCCTCTCCCGCAGCCATTCGAGCGGATGGCCGCCCCACTCCATGGCCCGCTCAGCCGTGTTGACGGCGCCGCCCACTTTGAGGGGATGGCCTGTAACTTGGCTGAACGGATAGTTGCGCGCCGCGTAATCGGCAAGGGCGTAGACCTTGGGGCGGCCCCAGTACTCCCGTCCCAGGATCCAGCGGACGCTGTTCCCGGGCTCGACCGTGTCGCCGTCGACGGCGTCGAGGCGCCCCAGACCCGCGCGCACCAACTCGAGGCCAACGAAGCCGCCGATTGCGCCGACGCCGACGAGCAGGACTCGCTTATCCCGCAGGCCCGCCGAAACAGGGGTTCGGGCGAGTAGGTCAGGAGCGATCCGGCGCCCGCGCACGAGGGCGAACTGGTTCTGGGCCGACCGGTGAAGGAAAAGGCAGCCCGCGGCGTCACGACCGTACTCGACCTCCTCATCGAGCAGGATGACCGTCAGTTCAGGGCCGGCGGCAGCCGGGCGGGCGCTCCGCGGTTCCTTCTTGGGGCCGGCGCCGTCCCGCGCGACGATCAGTTCCACCTGTGCCCCTAGGCTGGCGAGATCCGAGGTCGCTTCCGGCTTCATCCGCACCCAGCGCCCCTTGACCGACTGGACCGGGACCGTTTCTGCCCAAGGCTCGAATTCCGGCGCGTACCAGGGTCCCTTTGCCGGCCGGAGGGTGCGCAGAATGAACTCGACACCTCCGGTGGGACGCTGTCGGACGCTGAAGGTCGCGGGGCCCGAGGACCCGGGCGGCGCCCGCAAGGCGGCGTCGTACAGTGCGATCGAGTCACGGTCGCACAGATGGTCGAAATACGTGGTCAGCGGGTCCGGCGCGTGCTCCTCGAGCGCAGCGGCGTCGCCGGATCGACCCTGGTCGTGCGCCTGGGCCGCCAGGATTGCGCGGGGGAGTTGGGACGCTATCAGATCGGCGACCTTTTCGCCGGGACGCCATTGGTCGGAGTCCTGCGTCAGGAGGCACAGGGTACCGCTGAACGGGCACTGGTGACGCGACAGAGACAGCTCAGAGGTCGCCACGGACGGGCGGCCGTAAGGATGCGTTGGACAGTAGCCGACCTTCAATGCGAGGCCACCAGCTTCCGTGGGCCACCGCACCTCCAGAACCAGGAAGCCGTTCGCCCTGGAGACAACGGAGGCCGTCGCCCCGTGAGCCTTGAAGGCGTCGAGTTCAGCCTGGAGCAGCGCGGGAAAGCGACGCCACCAGTCGAGTTCGCTCCCGCGCTGCGCCGAGCCGTCCATGTCAGCCCACCGGTCGGTGCGAGGGCGGGTGGCTGGGAACCGGCGGACCGTCCGGTCGTCCGGGGGTGTGGCTGGGCGGCCCCGGCGGCACGTCCGGGTGCTGAGGGTGGTCAGGACGATCCGGATTTCCGGGGTTGTCGGGCCGGCCCGGATTGTCAGGGCGACCCGGCTGGCCCGGGCGGTCAGGTTTGTCGTTGTTCGGCATGGCTTCCTCGTTCGGCCGATGGGGAAATCGGATTTCGCCAGAGGCTCGCATCCGAACTGGGACTCGCGGGGAGACCGAGTGTCGCCATTGATTCCCCATATCTCGAATGACGTCAACACAAACTTTACAATGTTTGTGTTACTCACAACTTGTTTGCCGCATTGACACCGCCCGCGGCGCAAACCAAACCTCGAGCCATGACGCCAGACCCCCGATATGAATCGTTCGGAGCCGCGGTTGCCGTCCGCCGCGACCAGATCCGGATGACGCAGGCCCGCTTGGCCGAGCGCGTCGGACTCTCCCGGGCTTCGATTGCCAACATCGAGCGGGGTCGCCAGAGCGTTCTCCTCCATCAGGCGATCGACCTCGCGGCCGCGCTAGGGCTTCAGCTCACTGACCTACTGCCCCCGACAAGGCCGAGCTCCCTCGAAGATCAGGCATTCGCCCTATCCGATGCGGTAAGCCCCGCCGCCCGCGCCCAGATCTCCAGTTTGATCGCGAACGCTGTGGCCGCAGGCAGGCCTCGCTCATGACGCGGCCCGATATCATTCGCGCCCGGGACGAGGCCCGTCAGGTCGTGACGAACGCCGGTGTTCGCTCCGCGCCAGTCCCCGTGGAGCGCATCATTCGCGCAAGCGGCGTCGTCCTTCAGCACGCGCCACTCGCCGATGAACTGTCCGGCATGGCCTTCATCAAGGACGGAGTCGCCATCATCGGCGTCAATGCGCTGCATCATCCCAACCGGCAGCGTTTCACTTTGGCGCACGAGTTCGCCCACCATCGGCTTCACGCCGACATTCTGTCGGCCGAGGTTCATGTGGACCGGAAATTCCCGATGCTCATGCGGGGCCCCCTCGCCAGCCAAGGCGTCGACTGGCGGGAAATCGAGGCCAACGCCTTCGCCTCGGAACTGTTGATCCCGCAGTTCCTGCTCGAGGGCCTGATCGACGCGGGTGGGATCGACCTTGATGACGACGACAAGATCGACTCCCTCGCCAGACGGTTCCGGGTCAGTGCGTCGATGGTGCGATATCGCCTGATGGCGTAAGGGAGACCACGATGAGCTTCGTCTTCTACGACACCGAGACGACGGGCCTCAAAAAGGGCTTCGACCAGATCGTCCAGTTTGCGGCCATCCACACCGACGCCGATCTCAACGAACTCGATCGCTTTGACCTGCGCTGCCGGATTCAGCCCCACGTGATCCCGCATCCCAAGGCGATGGTATCGAACCGGCTCTCGATCGAACAGCTCACAGACCCCGCCCTTCCCTCACACTACGAGATGGTGTGTGACCTCCGTTGGCGACTGGGCCGGTGGGGGAAGGCGATCTTCGTCGGCTACAACTCGATCCGCTTTGACGAGGAGATGCTTCGGCACGCCCTTTTCCAGTCCCTTTTTCCCGCCTACCTGACTTCGACACCCGGTTGCGGCCGCGCTGACGCGATGCACATCGTGCTCGCCGCCTGCGCGGACGCCGCGCCCTGTCTGACTTTGGCCGCTGGCGCAAATGGCGTTCCCACCTTTCGCCTTGAGGCAATAGCCGCCGCCAACGGGATCCATCTCGGGCTTGCGCATGACGCCCTGACCGACGCAGAGACGACGCTGGCGCTCTGCCGGCGTGTGGCGAGGGAGGCGCCGGAGATCTGGAGTCGGTTCGTCCGCACGGCCAACAAGACTGCGGTCAACGATCTCGTCGAGTCCGAGCCGGTGCTCGTTCTGACCGAGTTCTTCGGCTTCCAGGCAACGCACCGCCACGTCTCCTGCGTCGCACGAGAGACCGGCAATCCCAACGGCCGCCTGTGCTGGGACCTCGCCATAGATCCCGTCGAGGCCGCGTCGCATTCCGAGAATGCGCTGACCGAATTGGCCGCCCGGCCGGACGGACCGCTGCGACGTCTGAGGACCAATGCGGGACCGGCGATCGCCATGCCTTGGGATGCGCCGCCGGCCTGGAATCTCGGCGACGTCGGTGAGGCCGAGCACCGGGCCGATTGGCTCCGCGAGAATCCGGATTTTGGGACAAGACTGGCGACAATTCAGGCGACGCGCTGGGCCTCGCGCGATCCATCGCCCCACGTCGAACTCCAACTCTACGACGGTTTCCCGGACGACGCCGACCAAGCCCTGATGACCGAGTTTCACGAGGCAGGTAAGGCGGAGCGTCGATGTCTCATCGACCGCTTTACGGATCCCCGCATTCAAGCCTTCGGTCGCCGCTTATTGCATGCAGAATATCGGTCCGCCTTCAGTGAGGCGGACCGTCACGACGCCGATCGCGAATTGGCCGAGCGGCTTCTCGTCGATCGGGGTGGTCCGCTTACGCTGCATGCCGCCCTGGCCTCAGCAAGAGAAATTCTTCTCGCCAACGAGGGCGTTCAGGAGCTCATAAGCGGCTACGAGGTTTGGCTGGAAAAACGCATCGCTAAGGTTCAGCAATATCTCGCGGCACCGGTCTGAGACGATGGTTAGGTCGCCGAAATAGGCCGAGCACTTACGGCGGTAAACACTCGCACTACGTCAGCCGATGTTCATACGTATCAGCCGAAAGCAGACTCTCCATAGGTCTCCTATGAGTCAGAGCAGGGCATTGAGCTCGCACCCTGCTGCGGCTGCAATGTGCGCCAACTGTAAGGATCAGGGGAGCTATCGTACGGCCTCACGTGCATCTACGCATTTATGACGGTCGCAGGTCCACTTGAAGGCTCCTGGACGGCGGACGGCGGCACTTGCGGGTCCGATCAGCCATCAAAGTTTGTTGGGCGTTGGGAGTATAGCCAATCGCTATGTAGGCATCAGAAATTGTACCAAACCGGCGGGTGAAAGTTGAAGGGCTTGGCACGCCGGTCGTAGCGTTAATTAGGTCGGTGTTGAGACGCCCATGTTGCTTCAAAACTTTGCGAAGCATGTCCAGCAGCTCAACAGTCTCATAGCGCGATACCGGGATCGCCTTGGGCGCTCGCTCGATGCGATCAGCGTACGCCTTCTGCAGTGGGCTCTGGACGTACCCGGCGGCTTCATACGCCCCCTTCAAACCACCGAAAGCCCGCTTTATCGCGACGTGACCGAATCTACAGTGGTCCCGAACGACGCGGTCGCTCAGCTTACCCCTCTCCGCTGCTACTCGCCGAAGGTCGGCGATAATTTCCTCCTTCGAAGGCCGATACTTGACGCTCTCGATCTTGGCTTGCACCTGCTCGAAAACATCATGACCGACTATCGCAGGGCAAGCGTCGGGTGTAACGACCCAGAAGCGCTGATCCACCGGCTCCCGAATGCCGCCGAGACGATGCCTGGACTTCCCTTGGGTGAGCCTCCCGCAGTACTTACCGTTGGTCAGAACCTGCCGCACGCGGGCAAGTGTCCAGCGGACGCCAAGTTCGGCCAGGATACCCTCCCGGTTCAGGGCTTCCATGACCGACGTATATGTTGCGCTGGGCGCGAGGAAGTCGTTGAAGATGCGGCGCACGATTTCGACCTCCGTTGAAGGCCCGAATACGAGTCGAGTGTGGCAGTGCTCAGCACTGGCACGTTCCCGGTGATCGCAGATCCGAAGCACAAGTCCTTCCGGATTTACGATAGCCCGACGATAGCCATAGCCGGGCAGGCCGCCGGTCCAATAGCTCCGGTTCCGTAGAACCATCTTCGCCCTCGTCAGACGGGCGCTAGACTCCCTGCTGAACTCGGCTGCCATCGTGCGTTTGACGTGCTTGATCAACCCAGACATGGCCGACCCGTCATTGCGGAACGACTCGGCGCAGTATTCCACAGGCACGCCAGCCTCTTGGCACATGAACTCGTAGTGAGCTGCTTGGTCCGGGTTCTGGAAGCGGCCCCATCTGCTGACATCGTAGACGAGGACGGCCTGAAAGGCCGATTGACCGCCGATTACGGTTCGAAGCAGGTCTTTGAGGGCTTGGCGCTTTTCGATGCCCACCCCGCTGATACCCTCATCAGCGTAGGTCTCAACGATCTGGTAGCCGTGGGCTGCAGCCCAAGTTGCGATAGTCTTCGCCTGGTATTCGAGCGACACATCCTGTCGGTCCGTCGACATCCGCAGATACTGTGCTGCGGGACGGCGGTGGTCGGTTTCTCGCTGATTCATACATCAAAGTGAGCATCGGTCCGTTAACCGACGGTCTGCAATTTATAGTTAGTGGCACGAGAAGCAGATTCATCGTGACGTGACCCCCGTTTCTCATCCAGCCATAACGAGAGTCCTTGGTTGATCTGAACTGGTGTTGGCGGGGTTGGCAATAGGCCGGTCTGAGCAGCCATCAACCAGCGCAGCAGACCGGCCGCTCTGTCCGGTGAGCGCCTGTGCGTA
>CALRJO020000010.1:0-58526 GCA_943367565.1 Brevundimonas vancanneytii | reverse complement strand
CCCGGCGGCCGTCCGCATGCCGAGGAACAGGCCGCGCCCGCCGCCGGCGACCGGGCGCGCGGCGCCACCGCCTATGTGACCATGGAGCCCTGCGGCGCCCGGTCCTCGGGCCGCACCTCCTGCTCGCATTTCCTGATGGATGCGGGCGTCAGCCGCGTGGTCGTGGCGGCGGTCGATCCCTCGCCCTTCGCCTCGGGCCGGGGCGTCGAGCGGCTGAAGAAGGCCGGGCTCGAGGTCGAGACCGGCCTGCTCGCGGCCGAGGCGGCGGTTCTCTACGAGGGCTACCTCCACCGGGTCGAGACCGGCCGGCCCATGGTCCGGATCAGCGCTGACGGCGAGGGCTTCGACGCCCGTTTCGCCGCCTCGGCCAAGGCCGACCTGACCACCGAGCTCAAGCGTCTGGGCGAGGCCGGCTACACCCGCGTCTGGGTCAGTCCGGGCGAACTGGCCGACGCCCTCGCCGAACAGGGCCTGCTGACGCAGTAGCCGAGTGGCTAGTGGCCAGTGGCTGGCCGCCAGTCGGGGTGAAGCGCTGACCGCGCCGCCCTTCCGCCGTTCAGGGAGGCGGCGATCACTAGCCACTAGCCACTAGTCACTCCTTCCCCGCACACCCTTCCTTAAGCGGAGGCGTGCCATATCGGGATTATGTCGGGGAACACCGCCCAATCAGCCGCCAGAAGGCGCATCGATCAGACCGAGCTGGACGCTATTTGCGCCCGGCACGACCGCCTGTGGCAGGCCAAGCCGGGCGGCGCCCGCGCGGTCCTGGCCTGGCTCGATCTCTCCGGTCTTTCGCTCAAGGGCCGCAACCTCGCGGATGCGGATTTCGCGGCCGCCAGCCTGATCGGGACCGACCTCTCGGGCGCCAGGCTGGACAACGCCACCTTCTTCGGCGCCGATATGCAGGATTGTCTGCTGGTCGAGGCCAGCCTGCGGCGCACCGACCTGCGCGGCGCCTGCCTGCGCGGCGCCGACCTGACCGGCGCCGACCTGTTCGAGGCCGACCTGCGCGAAGGCACGATCGCGGCGGCCGACGCCAAACTGGGTTTCAAGATCGTCGAGGCCAAGTCGCGCAACGAGACCGAGGCCCAGGGCGCCTGTCTGGCCGGGGCGAATCTGGAACGCTCCAAACTGACCGGGATCGTGGCCGTGGCGGCGGATTTCACCGACGCCATCATGAAGGACTGCAAGATGGTCCGGGCCAATCTGAAACAGGCCAGCTTCCGCGGCGCGGACCTGTCCGGGGCTGACCTGTCCGGCGCCGATCTGTCCGGCGCCGATCTGCGTGATGCGGTTCTGGTCGGGGTCAAGATCGCCATGTGGCGAACCGACGGGGCCAATATGACAGGCGCCCTGACCGATGAACGGTCCTCGGGCAGCCCGGTCGGCAAGATGCCCGCCGCCGAGATGTTGGCCGAGCATGCCGAGTGGTGCGAAACCGGCGGGGTCCAGGGCCGCCCGTCGGTATTCGACGGCGTCGACCTGCGGGCCCTGCGCTCGATCAACGGCTACAATCTCACCGCCCTTTCGGCCCGGGGCGCCGTCTTCTACGGACTCGACATGGAGGGGGTGCAGCTTCAGGGCGCTCATCTCGAGGATGCCGACCTTCGATCCGTCAATCTCAAGGGCGCCGACCTGCGCGGGGCTCGCCTGGCGAGAGCCCGACTGAACGGCGCCGATCTGCGCGGCGCCCAGCTAGGGCCTCTGATGATCGGGGCTGACCGGCTGTTGCCCGCCGATCTCACCGGAACCTGCCTGCGTGGAGCCGATCTCACGGGCGCCAACCTGAACCGGACGATCCTGGTCGGCGCGGACCTCAGCCGGGCGGTGATGTTCGGCGCCTGTCTGCGTCAGGCCGATCTGACAGACACCAACACAAGCGGGGCGCGCGGCCTCGAGATCGTGGACGCCGTGGCATGACCTTCGTTCGCCGTCCCCTGTCCCAGGGCGACCTGGATATGTTCGTCATCGCCCATGAGCGTCTGATCGAGGGCCGTCCGGGCGGCCGGCGGCTGACGCTGAAATTCGTCGACCTGAACGGACTGGACCTGTCGGGCCGCAATCTGGCCGAGGCTGACTTCACCGGCTGCGCGCTCGAGAACGCCCGGCTGGTCGGAGCCCGGATGAACGGCGCCGTGCTGTTCTGCTGCGATCTCAGGGGCGCGGACTTCACCGGCGCCCAGCTGGTGCGGGCGGATTTGCGCGGCGCCTGCCTGCGCGGCGCCAGCCTGATGAACGCCGACCTCACCCGCGCCGACTTCCGGGAGGGCGTCATCGCCGTGCCCCATGCGACCAAGGGTTTGGCGGCGGTCAAGCACGAGACCCGCCAGGGCATCGCCGACGGCGCGACCTTCGCCGGCGCCACTCTGGACGGCGGCCATTTCGACGGGATCAACGCCTTCAAGGCGGACTTCACCGATTGTTCGATGCGCGGCGCCATGCTGACCGGAGCCAATCTGAAGGACGCCAATCTGACCGGCGCCATGCTGGAGGACGCCTCGGTGGACGGCTGCAATCTCGAGGGCGCGCGTCTGACGGGGGCGATCCTGACCGGGGTGGCGTTCGAACGGGCCACGACCACGCGCACCGACATGACCGGCGTGCTTCGCAGTCCGAGCGTCGACGCCCGATCCCGCGCCGAAGTGCTGGTGGAACGGGCGCTCGACGCCAACGCCTGGGCCGAAAGCGGCGGCGTGTTCGGTCAACCGGCCATGTTCGACGGCGAGGACCTGCGCCCGTTGGGCGACCGTCTGAAAGGTCTCAGACTGCCCGGGCTCAGCGCCAGACACGCCTGCCTGGCCGGCATGGACCTCAGGGGCGTCGGCCTGCAGGGTGCTGGACTGGAAGGATCGGACCTGCGTGGCTGCGACCTGCGCGGGGCGGACCTCCGGGGCGCGCGTCTGAACGGCGTCCTGCTGAACAAGGCCGACCTGCGCGGCGCCAATCTGGGCGCGCTCGCGCTTGGCAAGGACCGTTCGATGCCGGTCATGCTGGTCGAGGCGAACCTCCGCTTCGCGCGGCTGGAGGGGGCCGACCTGGACGGTGCGCGGCTGGACGGGGCCGATGTCTCGGGCGCCCGGATCGACGCAGGCGCGCTCACTGATGAACAGCGGCTGGCGATCGCGTCGCGGCCCGCCGTCGCCGCCTGATCCCGCCCACGAAAGAGGGGCGGCGCGAACGCCGCCCCTCGGTGGTTTGTGGACTATCGCTCGCCACGCGGTGGCTCGCTGCTTGAGTCCCGTCAGGCCGCCCTGGTCTTCTTGCCCTCGATCAGCGGCTGGTCCGACGTCCGGACACCGATCTCGATACGGCGCGGCTTCAGCGCCTCGGGCAGTTCGCGGACCAGTTGGATCGACAGCAGGCCGTCGGCCAGGTCGGCGCTCTTGACCACCACATAGTCCGCCAGCTGGAACCGGCGCTCGAAGTCACGCTCGGCCAGGCCGCGGTGCAGATAGGTGCGCTCGACGCCGGCGTCGTCATTGGCCGTCTTGCGGCCGGTGACGGTGAGCAGGTTCTCCTTGACCTCGAGGGTCAGTTCGTCGGGCTTGAAGCCGGCGACCGCGATCTCGATCCGGTAGGCGTTCTCGCCCGTCGTCTCGATATTGTAGGGCGGCCAGCCGTTTTCCTGGCGGGTCGCGGCGGCGCTTTCCAGCAGACCGGCCAGACGGTCGAAACCGACGGCGGAACGGTACAGCGGGGTGAAATCATAGGTACGCATGGGTCATCCTCCTGAGGATCAGCAAGGTTGAACCGGTCCCGCGGTTTGAGGCCCGGACCGGCGGTGGGAGTTCAGTCCGGTCGGCCCGATGATCGGCCCCGTCCGGTCTGGAGGCCCCGAAATCGGCGGCCTCGGTGCGGATGTGGGAAGCGCCTTCGAACCGTCAAGGGGCGCCGGCGCCGCGCCAATCTGTCGCCTCCCGGTCGTCATGACTTGCTCCCGGGCCCAGACGCCTTAGGGTTCGGCGGCCATTCGCTCAGGAGACCCACCATGCGCCTGCTCGCCCTTGTGATGACGTCCGCGCTGGCGCTGCCCGCCGTGTCCGCCGCCCAGACCCTGCCGGCCATGCCGACGCTGGACGAAACCTCGGCGCAGCGCACGGTCCGCCGCGCCGCCATGACCCCGCCGGTGCTGCAGGAAGACACGGCGCTGCAGGCGGCCATCGGCTCCGCCGCCCGGCCCGCCGCCGATGTGGCGCGTGACATCCATCGCCATCCGTTCGAAACCCTGACCTTCTGGGGCCTGACGCCCGGGTCGACGATCGTGGAGATCGAGCCCGGCCGCGCCGGCTGGTGGCGCAACATCCTCGAGCCCTATGCCGCGGCCACAGGCGGAACCTATGTCGCGGTGAGCCGCCCGCTCGAGAGCATGGGCGTCGAGGACGGAACCGCTGACATGGTCGTGGTCGCCCGCGCCTTCCACAACTGGCACCGCGCGGGCCGGACGGATCCCTATCTGGCGGCCTTCTTCAAGGCGCTGAAGCCGGGCGGCGTGCTGGCGGTTGAACAACATCGCAGCGTCGACGGTCTGAACCCGGACGTCACCGCCCCGACCGGCTACATGCCCGAAAGCCACATCATTCGCGCCGCCGAGGCCGCCGGTTTCGTGCTCGACGCCCGCAGCGAGCTCAACGCCAACCCCAAGGATGACCACGACCATCCCTATGGCGTCTGGACCCTTCCGCCGGTTCGCGTCAGCGCGCCGCGCGAGAACAACGCCACGGACCGGCCCACGCCCCTGACCGAGGCCGAACGGGCCGAGTATGACGCGATCGGCGAAAGCGACCGCATGACCCTGCGTTTCCGCAAGCCGGGATGATGTCCGCCGATGCCGGGAACCGTTTTGACCGGGCCTGGGAACAGGGTTAAGCCCTGCGTTCGGGGGCCCGGTGTGAATATGTGGAACCGGCTTCCAGGGGATCTGGATGCATAATTCGAGACAGGACTGGCGGCTGTCGCTGTCGCGTCGGAGCGTACTGTCCGGCGCGGCGGCCGTGACGCTGACGGGTCTCGTCGCCTGCGGTCGCGAGGAGCCGACCGCCGAACCGCCGCCCACGCCCGACGGACCGCCCCAAGGGTCGCTGGAATGGGCCGTCGCCGGCCCCTGGCGAGCCCAGGACAAGATCCGCGACCCCGCCCGGCACCCGATGGAGACCCTGCGCTTCTTCGGGCTTCAACCGCGCATGACGGTGGTCGAATTCTGGCCCGGCAGCGGCTGGTGGACGGAAATCCTCGCCCCCTATCTGGATGAAGGCAAAGGGAAATACGTCGCCGCGGGCTTTCAGACCGGACCGGGAGCCGATCCGTCCCAGGTGGCCCTGATGGCGGCCTTCCAGCAGCGATTCACCAACGACCGGCGGCTGTACGGAGAGATCGAACTCAGCGCCTTCGGCCCGACGTCGGGGCCCGTGACGGTCGCGGGGACGGCCGACATGGTCCTGTTCATGCGCAGCATCCATGCCTGGATGGCCGCCGGAATCGCCGAAAAGGCCTTCGCCGACGCCTATGCGGCGCTCCGCCCCGGCGGGGTGCTGGGGGTCGAACAGCACAGGCTGGGCCCGGATCAGGATCAGGATCCCGCCGCCGCGAACGGATACGTCCAGGAGGCGTTCGTGAGACAGTTGGCGGCGGAAGCGGGCTTCGCCTTCGTCGCCGCCTCGGAAATCAACGCGAATGAAAGGGATACCAAGGATCATCCGTTCGGCGTTGAAACCCTTCCGCCCATGGGGCTGACGGCGCCGCGCGGCTCGCCGCCGGATCCGACCTTCGACCGGTCGAAATACGACGCGATTGGTGAGAGTGACCGCATGACCTTGAGATTCAGGAAGCCAGAGTGAACCGAGCCGCCGCCTATGCCGCCAATGCACCCCTGATGGGGGTCCCGGGCGCCTCCGCGCCTCCGGGCGGGGTCGGCGAATGGTTTCGCGGCGCCGGCGGCCTGCGCCTGCGCGCCGCCTTCTGGACCCCGTCTGCGCTGGTGGCGAAAAAGCCGCGCGGCACGGTGATCGTCAGCCCGGGCCGCACCGAGCCGATCGAGAAATACTATGAGGTGATCGGCAATTTCCTCGCCCGCGGCTGGTGCGTCCTCGCCCACGACTGGCGCGGCCAGGGCCTGTCGGCCCGCCTGCTGCCCGACCGGCTCAAGGGCCACGCCCGCGCGGTGGAGGAATTTCTGGACGACTACGCCCGCCTGCTCGACGCCTGGGAGGGCCGCGCGCCCAAGCCGTGGGTCATGGTCGGCCATTCCATGGGCGGCACGCTGAACCTGATGACCCTGCAGGGCGGCGAGACCCGGTTCGCGGGCGCCATCCTGTCCAGCCCCATGCTGCGCATCAAGACCGGCAAGCGGTCGATGTGGTCGGTCAAACTGGCCGTCCGCTGGAACCTGCGCCACGGCAAGGCGGGCGACTATGTACTCGACGACGCCGACGACCCGTTCGACCATACCTTCGAGAAGGACGCCCTGACCTCGGACGAGAGCCGCTACGAACAGTGGCGGCAACAGCTTTACGCCTGCCCGCACCTCGCGGTCGGCGGCCCGACCTGGGGCTGGCTGGCCTTCGCGCTCGACGCCGGCGAGCGATCGCTCAAGCCCAAGGCCCTGAAGGCCGTGCGCATTCCCGTCGCCGTCGTCCAGGCGGCCGAGGACGACCGCGTCTGGAAACAGACCAACAAATGGGCGGCCAAACGGCTCGGCCGGGGCCGCTATGTCGAGATTCCGGGCGCCAAACACGAGATCATCATGGAGGCCGACGACATGCGCGCCATATTCCTGGAAGAGTTCGACGCCATGGGGGCCTATATCTCGCCGGTGGAGGACCTGTCGCCGATGACGGCTCCTGCGGCGGTCAGCGAACCGAACGAAGCGGCCTGAACCAAATAATTCCGCTCATCCCGGCGAAAGCCGGGACCCAGTGCTGTCCAGCTTGACGCCGGCGTTTCAGGATGTGGCCTCTTTGGGCTCGCCCAACC
This sequence comes from Brevundimonas vancanneytii, assembly GCA_943367565.1. GTDB lineage: Bacteria > Pseudomonadota > Alphaproteobacteria > Caulobacterales > Caulobacteraceae > Brevundimonas > Brevundimonas vancanneytii_C. Next base: position 51,557 of record CALRJO020000010.1, on the reverse strand, counting down.
GCTGCTACACCCAAAGAACTGGGTCCCGGCTTTCGCCGGGATGAGCGAACTTACAGGGCAGCTCTTCTCAACGTCACCAACGCCTGTTCGCGGATGCTGACGTCCCCTACGGCCAGGATCTGGCCGTTGCCGTCCGGGATCCCGCCGCGCCAGTCGGTGACCTCGCCGCCCGCCGCCTCGATGACGGGGACCAGGGCCGACCAGTCCCAGACCTTCAATCCGCTTTCGACCACCAGGTCGATCCGGCCGGCGGCCAGCATGGCGTAGGCATAGGCGTCGCAGCCCAGCCGGGCCAGCCGCGCGGCGGCCCGCACCTGGGTCCAGGCCCCCAGTTCCGCGCCGGTGAACAGGTCGGGATCGGTGGTGGCGATGAGCGCGTCGGTCAGGCGCGGGCACGGCCGCACGGCCAGCGGCGTCTCCGCCCCGCCCCTGAGCAGGCGCGCGCCCGACGGGCCGCCGAGGAAGATTTCATCCAGATACGGCTGGCCGATGACGCCGACCGCCGGTCGGTCGTCCCTGCGCAGGGCGATCAGATTGGTCCACAGCGGCAGGCCGGCGATGAAGGCGCGGGTGCCGTCGATGGGGTCCAGGATCCAGACGTGGTCGGCATCCGGCCGGTCCTCGCCATATTCCTCGCCGATGACGCCGTGGTCGGGATAGCGGGCCGCGATCAGGCGGCGGATCGCCGCCTCGGCCTCGCGGTCGGCCTGGGTGACCGGATCGAAGGCGCCGGGGCCGCCCTTGTCCGCCTCCTCACACGCCGCGCGGAAATACGGCAGGGAGACGCGGGCGGCTTCGCGGGCCAGTTCGACGGCGAACAGTTCGTACTCGGTCATGACAGGCGGGATACTCACGCCCCGCCGTCATGTCACTTTGTTAGTAGGGCCTACCGCCTCGCGGCTACTTGAGGCCCGCTACAGTCGCGCCGTGCAATGCGCGAGTCCGCCCTCAAGTAGCGCGAAGCGCGGCAGGGCGAGCATCACGCCGCGTCGCCCTCGGCGTGCAGCGATTTGGCGAGGTCCAGCAGGCGGCGGCGCGGCTTCTCGTCGAGCTGATAATAGGCCTGGATCAGGTCGAGGGTTTCCTTGCGGGAAAACATCTCGCCGCCCTGGTTGGCCGCCTCCTTGCGCTCGATGGCCTCTTCCAGACCGTCATAGAAATAGCTGACCGGCGATTCCAGCGCCTCGGACAGTTGCCACAGGCGCGCGGCCGAGATGCGGTTGGCGCCGCATTCGTATTTCTGGATCTGCTGAAAGCGGATGCCGACCTGGGTGGCCAGCTGCTGTTGCGTCAGGCCCAGAAGACGCCGGCGACGGCGCAGGCGGCGCCCCAGGTGAAGGTCGATATCGGTGGCCATGGCCCCATTTCCCCTTGTTGGCGGGCTGTCCCGAAGCGGGACGGCTCGCCCTTCACGCGGCAAGCACCATGCCGCGCTCGCGTGACGGGGGATTGTCAGCGAGCGGCGTTTTGCAGGCGCCGGCGCAACCGTTGCCGCAGCGACGCATTAAGGCGACAGAGCGATCGCGCTTGGGAATGTCAGGAGAGACACTATGGGCTTGGGAATCATTGGCTGGATCATCATCGGCATCGTGGCCGGCTGGCTGGCTGAAAAAGTGATGGGTCGGAATCACGGCCTGGTGACGAACCTCATCGTCGGCGTCGTCGGCGCCCTGCTTGGCGGTTGGATCGCCGGCCAGTTCCTCGGCATGGATGTGGGCGGGTTCAACTTCATGACACTGTTGGTCGCCTTCGCCGGCGCCTGCCTGCTGTTGTTCCTGGTAGGCCTGGTCAAGCGACGCTAGACGCCTCGCTATTGAAACGACGAAGGGCGGCTCCGCGAGGAGCCGCCCTTTTTCTTGTCCGGAATGCGGGTGTCAGGCGCCCGGCGCGTCCGGGTCGGTGGTCTTGCCCTCGCCAGGGGCGGGGTCAGCCGGTTCCATCGGCTCCGGGAGGGTCGGCGGGGTCGGGGGAACCATCCCCGGTTCGGTCGTCAGCGGCGAAGCAGCCGGTTGGTCCGGCATCGGCGGAGCGGCCGGTTCAGCCACGTCAGCCGCCGAATCGGTGATCGACGGCGCCGAGGCGAACTGGGCGCTGGTCCAGCCGACGGCGACGCCCGTGCCTTCCTGACGCACGCCGGCGGTCACCGGGACGGCGCGCAGTTGGCCGTCGGGGCCACGCACGGTCAGTTCCTGGCCGGTCGGGGCGTTACGGGCGCCTTCCAGCTGGCCCAGAACCGTGCCGTCCGAACCCATCACGTCGGATCCGGGTTGAAGCGTCAGGGTCGCGGGCTGTTCGGTCGCGGGCTGTTCGGCCGCCGGCGGGGCCGCCTCGGCCGGAGCGGGCGGGGTTTGCGGGGCCGTGCTGTCCTGGGCGAACGCGGGAGCGGTGATGAGGAGCAGGCCGGCGACGCCAGTGAGGAGCGCGGTCTTTCGCATGATGTCTGCCTTGTCTACGCGAGCGGGGAGGGCTCGCACCGACTAGACAAACACAGGTCGTGACGGTTTGTTTCGGTCGCCCCGAAATGACCTTGGCTGTGCCCTGATTGGCCGATTCCGGCTCGCGGATCGCCCTTATCCGGCTGTGGGCATCGCTGGTCTTGTCATCCCGGACGCAGCGAAGCGGTGATCCGGGACGATAAGGTCTGGAGTCGCCTACTCCTCGCGGACCCGCTTCTTGCGGAACGAGGGGTTCAGCACGGCCTTGCGCAGGCGGATCGACTTGGGCGTGACCTCGACCAGTTCGTCCTCCTCGATATAGGCGATGGCCTGCTCCAGCGACGGCCGCCGCGGCGGCGTCAGGCGCACGGCCTCGTCCTTGCCCGAGGCGCGGATGTTGTTCAGCGCCTTGGCCTTCATCGGATTGACGTCCAGGTCGTCCCAGCGGGCGTTCTCGCCGATGATCATGCCCTGGTAGGTCTTCTCGCCGCCGCCGACGAACATGACGCCGCGGTCCTCGAGGTTCCACAGGGCGAAGGCGGCGGTCTCGCCGTCGCCGTTCGAGACCAGCACGCCCTTCAGGCGGCCCTCGATGGCGCCCTTGTGCGGCTCATAGTGGCTGAACACCCGGTTCAGCACGCCCGAACCGCGCGTGTCGGTCAGGAATTCGCCCTGGTAGCCGATCAGCGAACGCGACGGCGACTTCAGCGTCAGGCGCGTCTTGCCGGCGCCCGACGGGCCCATGTCCTTCAGTTCGGCCTTGCGAGCCGACAGCTTCTCGATGACCACGCCGGTGTATTCGTCGTCGACGTCGATGACGACGTCCTCGATCGGCTCCAGCCGCTCGCCGTTCTCGCCGGTCTGATAGACCACGCGCGGACGCGAGATCGACAGTTCGAAGCCTTCGCGGCGCATGTTCTCGATCAGCACGCCCAGCTGCAGCTCGCCGCGGCCGGCGACCTCGAAGGCGTCCTTGCCGCCGGTCTCGGTGACGCGGATGGCGACGTTGGCTTCCGCTTCCTTCAGCAGGCGGTCGCGGATCACGCGCGACTGGACCTTGTCGCCTTCGCGACCGGCCAGCGGGCTGTCGTTGACCGAGACGGTCATGGAGATGGTCGGCGGATCGATCGGCTGGGCCGGCAGGGCCTCGGTGACTTCCAGGGCGCACAGGGTGTCGGCCACGGTGGCCTTGGACATGCCGGCGATGGCGACGATGTCGCCCGCCTCGGCCTCGTCCACCGGCTGGCGCTTCAGGCCGCGGAAGGCCAGCACCTTGGTGATCCGGCCCTGTTCGATCGTCTTGCCGTCGCGCGAAAGGGCCTTGATGGCCATGCCCGGCGCGGCCTTGCCGCTCTCGATGCGACCGGTCAGCAGGCGGCCCAGGAAGGGGTCGCTCTCGATCAGCACGTTCAGGATCTGGAACGGCTTGTCCTTGTTCTCGACGACCTTGGGCTCGGGCACGTGTTTGACGATCAGCTCGAACAGGGCGTTCAGATTGTCGGACGGCTGGTTCAGATCCATCGTCGCCCAGCCGGAGCGGCCCGAGGCGTAGATGTGCGGGAAGTCCAGCTGCTCGTCGGTCGCGCCGATGGCGGCGAACAGGTCGAAGGCGGCGTTGTGGACCTTGTCGGGATCCGCGTGGGGCCGGTCGACCTTGTTGATGCAGAGGATCGGCTTCAGGCCCATCTTCAGCGCCTTGGTCAGCACGAATTTCGTCTGGGGCATGACGCCTTCTTCGGCGTCGACCAGCAGGACGCAGCCGTCCACCATGCCCAGGATGCGCTCCACCTCGCCGCCGAAGTCGGCGTGGCCGGGGGTGTCGATGATGTTGATACGGGTGTCGCCCGTCTCGCCGTGCCACAGCACCGAGGTGCATTTGGCCAGGATGGTGATGCCCCGCTCTTTTTCCTGGTCGTTGGAATCCATCGCCCGCTCGGACTGGGCCTCATTGGCCCGGAACACGCCCGACTGGGCCAGAAGCTGGTCCACCAGGGTGGTCTTGCCGTGGTCGACGTGGGCGATGATGGCGACGTTGCGCAGATTCATTTGACTATCAGACGTGCAGGGCGGCCGACCCGGTGGAAACGTTGGGGCGGCGGCTGGGTTCAGGCGACGGTGCGGGGAGCGCGCGCCTCTTACAGGGGCGCACGCGGAAACGCCAGTGCGTGAGGAACACGCACCGGCGTAACGGCGGTTCTATCGCCGATGAAAGCGGCGACGAGAGGGCGGGATCAGACCTTGGCCGACCGCCCTCGCACCCAGGCGTAGAGGATCAGGGTCAGCACCACGAAGACGGCGATCCCCGCCATCATGGCCGGCCAGGTCGATCCTTCGGGCAGCATGGCGAACGGCGCCTCGTTGTCGGTCGAGACGATGACCCCGGCCGTCATGACCAGGAACAGGCTCTCGCCCACGATCAGGCCGGACGCCAGCAGCACGCCCATGCGGCGGCCGACGTCGGCGAACCGCGTGGTCCGGATCGCCTTGTTGTAGACCCAGCCGCACACCGCCCCGACCACCAGCATGGTGGTCACGGCGGCCGGCAGGTAGAAGCCGATGCCCACGGCCAGCGGCGGCAGCTTCATCCTTCCCTTGGTCGCCCCGCTGAGCACGGCGTCCAGAATGATGATCACCACGCCGATCGCTGCGCCGAGGCCGATCAGGTCCCAGCGCAGATCGCCGCCGATGACGCCGCGCGCCAGCGCCGAGATCAGCGTGGCCTGGGGCGCCGCCAGCGGTTCATTGGCGATGCCGGCCGGCCCGCCGGCGAAGCCGAAGGCCTGGTTCAGCAGGTTCAGGATCAGCGGAATGACGATGGCGCCGGCGAAGACGCCGACGATCAGGGCCGTCTGCTGGCGCCACGGCGAGGCGTGGACCAGCTGGGCGGTCTTCAGGTCCTGCAGGTTGTCGTTGGCGATGACGGCCACCGCGAAGACGATGGCGGTCACGATCAGGGCGAAGGCGATCACCGACGGGTCGGCCGGAAGGCCCGCCAGGGCCAGCACGCCCAGCATCAGCAGCGAGGCGATGACGATGGCGAGTATGCCCACGCCCGACACCGGGCTGTTCGAAGAGCCGATCAGGCCTGCCATGTAACCGCAGATCGCGGCCACGGCGAAGCCGATGAGAATGACGTAGATCAGGCCGCCGCCCACCAGCAGGGCGGTCGATCCCGCGAGGGTCGGATTGCCCTGGGCCAACCAGGCCAGCAGCCCGCCGATGCCGATCAGGCAGGCGACCGACAGGCCGGCGACGATGTTGATCGGAATATCCTGCTCGGTGAGTTCGAGCACCGCGCCGCCCTGACGCCGGCGGTTGTCGGCGAGGGCCGAGGTCAGGCCGGTGATCAGCGGTCCGGCCAGTTTGATCAGGGTCCAGATCGCGGCCACGCCGATGACGCCGGCGCCCATCAGCCGCACTTCGCGGCCCCAGACCGTCCCGGCCAGCTCCTCGGCGGGCGCGCCCGCCGACACCGTGGAGGCGATCGAGGGGATGCCGTGGGCGGTCATCCAGGCGATCGTGTCCGGACTGGTCAGGATCGGCACGGCGATCCCCCAGGCCAGGATCAGGCCGAACAGCTGCGCCAGCCCGACCGCCAGGCCGATCAGGTGACCGGCGCCCAGCAGGGCGAACTGCATGCCGAAGCCCATTCCGGTCGCGCCGCCTCCCAGCGCCGCCGGCAGCTTGATGAAACGCACCGCCTCGCCGGCGAAGACCCGCCCGGCGACCAGCAGCGCATAGCCCGCCGACACGATCGCGCCCGTGATCACGACCCACAGGCCGGCGGCGTTCTCGCGCACGGCGCTGTCGGTCTGTTCGGCGCCGCGCGAGCCCACCGTCAGGACCTCGGCGGCCGCGCGACCCTCCGGATAGGGCAGGTCGCTGTTGACCACCAGCGCCCTGCGCAGGGGAATGGAGAAGGTCACGCCCAGCACGCCGCCGAAGACGCAGATCAGCACTGACTCCCAGAACGGAAACTCCAGCCACCAGCCGACCATGACGAGGCCGGGCAGGACGAAGATGATCGCGCTCATCGCGCCGCCGACCGAGGCCACCGTCTGGACGGTCATATTCTCCCAGATGGTCGAATCCTTGAACATCCGCAGGATGGCCATGGAGATGACCGCCGCCGGAATGGCCGAGGCGAAGGTCAGTCCGACCTTCAGGCCCAGATAGGTGTTGGCGGCGGTGAACACGACCGCCAGCAAACAGCCCAGCACCAGGGCGCGCAGCGTCAGTTCGATACGCTTGACGCCGCTCACGGGCGCGCTCGCGGGTGTGTCGGTCATGTGGGCCCTCTCCCTTGTTGGGCGGAGGTAAGCCGGAAAAGTGGCCAGTGGCTAGGGGTAAGTGCTTCGGCCCCGTTCGCTCATTGACTCCCGTCCCGCCCCGTCAGAGCCTCGCGCCGAACGGGGAGAGAGACGATGAAGCGGATCCTGACGGCGACCGTGGTTGGCCTGATGTGTTTCGGCGGCGCGGCCGGCGCCCAGGACGCCAGAACCCCGGCGGCGGATATCGTCGAGGCGCGGCAGGCGGCGATGATGCTCTCGGGCGTGGCCATGGGCTCCATCAAGGCGGCGATCGACGCCGGCCAGCCCATCGCCGGCCAGCGCTTCCCGACCCGCGCCCTGGCGCGCTGGGCTCATGCCGTCCCCGGCGCCTTCCCGGCCGGCAGCGGCGCCGAGGCGGGCGTGCGCACCAACGCCAAGGCCGAAATCTGGAGCGACCGCGCCGGCTTTGACGCCCGGGCCGCCGACTACGCCGCCGCCGCCGACCGCCTCGCCGAACTGGCCGCCGGAGAGGACGCCGCCGCCTTCGCCGCCCAATGGGCCGTCGTCCGCGCCAGCTGCCAGTCGTGTCATGACGGGTACAAGGCTGGCTGAGGGATGAGGGACCAGGGACCAGGGATGAGAAAAGAGCGGAGGTCCGGGCTGTGGCGTGAGATCATGGCCCGCCCTCATCCCTCATCCCTCATCCCTGTTCCCTAACCCCCAGAACCCAACACCTGTGCCAGAGCTCCCCGAGGTCGAAACCGTCCGTCGCGGCCTTGAGCCCGTCCTCGCCGGCGCGCGCCTGACGCGGGTGCGCCAGAACCGGCCCGACCTGCGCTTCCCCTTTCCCGACCGATTCCCCGAGCGGCTGGAGGACGCCGTCGTCGAACGCATCGACCGCCGCGCCAAATATCTCCTCATGCCGCTCTCCACCGGCGAGACCTGGGTCAGCCACCTCGGCATGACCGGCCGCTTCACCCTCGACGGCGAGCAGCTGGGCGAGTTCGAGGAGGCCGCGCCCATCGCCGGCAAGCACGAACACCTCAGCCTCTGCGCGGTGAAGGGCGGCGCGACCACCCGCCTCGGTTTCGCCGACGCCCGCCGCTTCGGCTTCATGGGCCTGATTCCGACCGATCAGGTCGAGACCCATCCATGGTTCGCCGCCCTCGGCCCCGAACCGCTCGGCAACGGCTTCTCCGGCGCCCACCTGGCCGATGTCTTTGCCGGCAAGAAGCAGAACATCAAGGTCAGCCTGCTGGACCAGCGCGTCGTCGCCGGCCTCGGCAACATCTATGTCTGCGAGGCCCTGTACCGCGCCCGCATCTCGCCGCTCGTCGCCGCCGGCAAGGTCTCGAGGCCCCGCCTCGAAACCCTCGCCGCCGTGGTCCGCGATGTGCTGGGCGAAGCCATCCGCGCCGGCGGCTCCACGCTGAAGGATTTCGCCAACGCCGACGGCGGCCAGGGCTATTTCCAGCATCGCTTCGACGTCTACGGCCGCGAGGGTAAGCCGTGTCTCGCCGACGGCTGTTCCGGCGTGGTCAAACGCACCGTCCAGGCCGGCCGCTCGACCTTCTGGTGCCCCTCCTGTCAGAAGCGGTGAAGCGTGATCCCCCACTCCGCTCATCCCGGCGACCCGCAGGGCGGCGCGTAGCAGCCAAAGCCGGGACCCAGTTCTGTCCAGCTTGACGCCGGCGTTTCAGGACGAACGTTGAGGCGGTTGTCCAGTCACTGATCTTCCAAAGCGCTGGGTCCCGGCTTTCGCCGGGATGAGCGGATCAGTAAGTAGGGCGCACACACCGGAGCGCACACCATGGCCGATACCCCCGACACCTATTCCACCCTCCTGATCGAACGCCACGCCGACGGCTATGCGCTGGTGACCCTGAACCGGCCCGAGGCGCTCAACGCCCTCAACTCGGCCCTGTTCAAGGACCTGTCGGACTTCCTCGACGCGGTCGAACACGACGACGGCGTGCGCTGCCTGATCCTGACCGGTTCGGGCGACAAGGCCTTCGCGGCCGGCGCCGACATCAAGGAGATGCAGGACCAGACCTATGCCCAGATGTACACGGGCAATTTCTTCGCCCTCGGCCACGACCGCATCACCCGCTTCCGCAAGCCGATCATCGCCGCGGTCAACGGCTTCGCCCTCGGCGGCGGTTGCGAACTGGCCATGCTGTGCGACTTCATCGTCGCCTCGGAGAAGGCCAAATTCGGCCAGCCCGAGATCAATCTCGGCGTCGCCCCCGGCATCGGCGGCTCCCAGCGCCTGACCCGTCTCGTCGGCAAGGCCAAGGCCATGGACATGGTCCTGACCGCCCGGATGATGGACGCCGCCGAGGCCGAACGCGCCGGCCTCGCCAGCCGCGTCGTCCCGCACGAGACCCTGCTGGACGAGGTCCGCAAGATCGCCGCCCGGATCGCCTCCCAGAGCCCGCTCGCCGTCATGGCCAACAAGGAGATGGTCAACGCCGCCCTCGAGACGACCTTGACCCAGGGCGTCCAGTTCGAACGCCGCCTGTTCCACTCCCTCTTCGCCTTCGAGGATCAGAAGGAGGGGATGGCGGCGTTCGTGGAGAAGCGGAAGCCGGTGTTCACGGGGAAGTAGGCGAGTAGCGCGGCTGGCGTCTCCTCCCTGTTCGCGAAGCGAATGGGGAGGGGGACCACGCGAAGCGTGGTGGAGGGGTCAGGACCGCACGAGCCTTCGCTTGCCACCACCGGGCGAACCGGGCCAAGTGATCGGGCCGGGGGAGGGCACCGCCTTTGCGTCTGACTTGGAACGAAATCCGCGCCCGCGCCGCCGACTTCGCGCGCGAATGGTCGGATGCCCACTATGAGAAGGGCGAGACGCAGAGCTTCTACAACGACTTCTTCGAGGTCTTCGGCATCCGCCGCCGCAAGGTCGCGACCTTCGAGGAGCCGGTCAAAAAGCTCGGCGATAAACAGGGCTTCATCGACCTGTTCTGGAAGGGCGTCCTGCTGGTCGAGCAGAAGAGCGCCGGTCGCGATCTGACGCGCGCCCGCCAGCAGGCCCATGACTATTTCCCCGGCCTAAAGGACCACGAACTCCCACGCTACATCCTGCTGTGTGATTTCCAGTTCTTCGAGCTGATCGACCTCGACACGCGCGAGGAGACGCGCTTCGCCCTTGCCGACCTGCCCGCACACGTCGAGGCCTTCGGCTTCATCGTCGGGGTCGAGAAACGGGTCTTCCAGGACCAGGACCCGGTCAACATCATCGCCGCCGAACTGATGGGCAAGCTGCACGACGCGCTCAAGCCTACCTATGACGGCGCGCCGCTGGAGCGGCTGCTGGTCCGGCTGCTGTTCTGCCTGTTCGCCGACGACACCGGCATCTTCCCCGAACGGGGCATGCTGGAGACCTATCTGAGCGACCGCACCGCGCCTGACGGCCACGACCTTGGCGCCAAGCTGAACCTGATTTTCCAGACCCTGAACACGCCCGAGGATGCGCCGTGGCGAAAGGGTCTGGACGAAGACCTGAACCGCTTCCCCTACATCAACGGCGATCTGTTCGCCGAAACCCTGCCCATCGCCAACTTCAACACCGCGATGCGCGACCGCCTGATCGAGGCCTGCGGCTTCTCGTGGGAGAAGATCAGTCCGGCCATCTTCGGGGCCCTGTTCCAGTCGGTGATGAACGCCAGGGAGCGCCGCGCCAAGGGTGCCCACTACACCACCGAAAAGAACATCCTGAAGGTGATCGAGCCCCTGTTCCTCGACGACCTCCGCGCCGAACTGTCCCGCATCAAGGGTCTGAAACGCGGTCAGGAGGCTGCCCTGCGGGGGTTTCAGGACAAGCTGGCCGGCCTCAACCTGTTCGACCCCGCCTGTGGCTGCGGCAACTTCCTGATCATTGCCTATCGTGAGCTCCGGGCGCTCGAGATCGAGGTGATCAAGGCGCTCTACCCCGAAGGCCAGCGCGATCTCGACGCGACCGCCCTGTCCAAGGTCGATGTCGACCAATTCTACGGCATCGAGATCGATGAGTTCCCCGCCCGTATCGCCGAGACGGCGATGTGGATGATGGACCACATCATGAACAACCGGCTGAGCCTCGAGTTCGGCCAGGTCTTCGCCCGAATTCCGCTCAAGGCCGCGCCGCATATCGTGCACGGGGATGCGCTGGAAACGGACTGGGCGACTGTGCTGGCACCGGAGCGGTGCAGCTATGTGTTCGGCAATCCGCCGTTCCTCGGTGCCAAGGTGCAGAGCGAAACCCAGCGTGCGCAGGTACGCCGCGTCGCAGGGCTCGGCGGATCAGGCGGCACCCTCGATTTTGTGGCCGCATGGTTCATCAAGGCGGGCGAGTACGTCCAGAACGCCAGCGTCCGTATCGGCTTCGTTTCGACCAACTCCATCACCCAGGGCGAGCAGGTCGCGCAGCTATGGCCTCTGCTTTTTCAAAAGCACCGACTTGAGATCGCTTTCGCCCATCGCACCTTCGGATGGGGCTCGGACGCGCGCGGCAAGGCCCACGTCCATGTGGTCATCATTGGCCTTACACGGGGAGAATATGAACCAGTCGAGAAGCGCCTCTTCAATTACGAGGACATCAACGGTGATCCGGACGAAACCCGGCACACGGCGCTGTCGCCCTACCTGTTCGATGCTTCCCAGTTGGCCGACCGGCATCTTGTGGTCCGAGAAACCACTGCGGCACTCTCGACACGGCCGCAAATGCTCTTCGGCAATATGCCCAACGACGGCGGCCATCTGATCCTCTCCCCTGCGGAAGCAGCGGCTGCGATCCAGACTGATACAGCTATAGCGCCCTATGTGCGCCAGCTCGTCGGTGCTCATGACTCGCTCAACGGTGAAAAGCGTTTCTGCCTGTGGCTCGATGCCGCGCCTCCGAGAGTGTTGCGAGGAAACGCACTTGTAGGGGATCGACTGGCGGCGGTGCGCTCCTACCGCGCTGCCAGCACTCGCGCAGCCACCCTACGTCTTGCTCAGACGCCAGCGGTCTTCGGCGAAGTTCGGCAGCGGGACGGAGCGTTCATCCTCATTCCACGCCACTCCTCGGAACGGCGCCGATACGTCCCGATTGGATTCTACCGGGGCGGGGAGATTGCGCATGATAGCTGCTTGTTTTTGCCCGATGCGTCCTTGGTTGAATTCGGCATTTTGACCAGCGCAATGCACATGTCTTGGCTGCGCCATATCGGTGGTCGGCTGAAGAGCGACTATCGATACTCAATCGGCCTCGTCTACAATCCCTTCCCTTGGCCGAGCGTGTCTGTTGCGGACAAGACTCACCTCGAAGGTCTTGCCCAAGCGGTGCTGGACGCCCGCGCCGCCCATCGCGGCGCAACCCTAGCCGATCTCTACGACCCCGACGTCATGCCCGCCGACCTGCGCCGCGCCCACCGGGCGCTGGATCAGGCCGTCGACCGCCTCTACCGCAAGGCACCCTTCGACGGCGACCGCGAGCGCGTCGAACACCTGTTCACCCTCTATGAGAAGATGACGGCGGGTCTGTTGGCTGCGACGGCCAAGCCGATGCGGAGGAGGAGGTCCGGATGAGCGGACCAGAGGAAGAACGGCCACTGACGGAAGTCGAGAGCGCAATTGTCGAGGCGATGATCGACGAGATCCAGGCTGAGCCAATTTCACCTGCCGGCGCTCTCGCGATCCGCTTGGCCCAGCAAGAAGGGAGCCCTTCTGCCCTCTTGGGGGCGATGAGACAGGTGCTCAAAATTCAACCGGATCATCTACTACTGCGTATGGCAGCCGAAAATCTTGGTAAGGAACTGTCGAGCTCTCCCCCGGTGATTTTGATCGAACGCGTTCGATGTGCAGGCCGAGGTCCCGACTCCTTTGAAGGTCGCGTCTATATCGAAGAGCATGATGGCCGCCTCAAGCCGGCATCAGGTGAAGAGCTTGGTTCGATTGAGGCGCGATTGCCAGGATTCCTGAAGAACTGGCGGCTGCCGGAGGACGAGTACTAGATGGCAACGATCAAAGATGTTCCGCCCTTCGAAGCCTTCATGTGGCCGATCATCGAGCGCCTCAAGGCGCACGGCCGTTCGATGACCAATCAAGAGATGGCCGACGATATTTCGTCCTACATGGAACTGCCGGAGGACGTCCGTGCGGTCCGTCATGGTAAGTGGAACGAACTGGCCGTCGAACAGCGACTAGGTTTCGCTCGCAGCTATCTGAAGAATGGCGGCGCAGTCGAGAACAGCGCGCGCGGCGTCTGGACCCTCACACCAGCGGGCGCGGCCATGACGCCGGAAGACGTCGCCGCGATCCCCAAGGCCTATCAGCAAGAATACATGGCCCGCGTTCGCGCCAAGGCCCAGGAAGCCGGCGAGACCTCGGAAGCCGTTGTGCTCCCGGACCAAGTCGAAACCGAAGGCGACTGGAAAGACAAGTTGATGGCGGTCTTGCTCAAGCTGGACCCCTCCGCCTTTGAACGCCTCAGCCAACGCCTCCTTCGCGAGTACGGCTTCATCAAGGTCGAAGTCACTGGCCAGTCCGGCGACGGCGGCATCGACGGTACCGGCGTATTGCGGGTCAACCTGCTGTCCTTCCACGTCCTGTTCCAGTGCAAGCGCTACTCCGGCTCGGTCGGTGCTCCGGCCGTGCGGGACTTCCGAGGGGCCATGGTCGGGCGGACAGACAAGGGGCTGATCATCACCACGGGAACCTTCACCGCCGACGCCCGGCGCGAGGCGACCCGCGACGGGGCCCCGGCCATCGATCTGGTCGACGGCGATGCCCTGTGCGACCTGCTCAAGGATCGTGGGCTGGGCGTGACGGTTCGGATGGTGGAAGAGGTGACCGTCAACGAGGCGGCGTTCGCGGATTTCTGATCGACAGGTTCAGGCCAGACTCCTCGTTGACCCCCCCACCCCTTTCCGCTATAGCCGCGCGCTCTTCGAGATTTCCCCGCCGTGGACCCTGCTCCGCGGCGTTTCCGTTCGTAAGGTTTGACTGATGGCCAACAATGCCGGCGCCAAGAAAGCGATCCGCAAGATCGCTGCCCGCACCGAAGTGAACAAGGCGCGCCGCACGCGCGTCCGCACCTTCCTGCGCAAATTCCAGGAAGCCGTCACGGGCGGCGACGCCGGTGCGGCGAAGACCGCCTTCATCGAGGCCCAGTCCGAGCTGATGCGCGCCGTCTCCAAGGGCGTGGTTCACAAGAACACCGGTTCGCGGAAAGTCGGCCGTCTGGCCGCCCAACTGAAGAAGATGGCGACCGCCTGATTTTTCGGACCCCGGACGGCCTTTCACAGGGCTGTCATGGCAAAATCCAGCGATTCCAACGGCGAGGGCGCGAAGGCTCCCTCGCCGTTTGCACGTGCGCTGGTAACCGCTGTCAGCCGGATCAGCGCTCGCGCCTGTGGCGAAATACGGTTTTTCGTTGACTGCGTTTGGCTTTAGCGGAGTCAACAATTTTAACTGCAAATCGAGTCGCGAATCAGCGTTGACGCACCCCTCCCCGAGGGTAAGTTTGAGCCGCTGACGCACTTCCATTCCCATACGGATTGAAAGCGGCGCGGAACCAGTTTTCGTGTCGGCGTGAGACGCCTGTTCAAGAGTACGACCCCACCCGCGAGGCGCAAGCCACGCGGGACAGGAGAAGTCGTCCCGGTTCCAGGCCTCTCCCGAAGTGCGTCGGGTGATGGGTTTCTAACGGGTGGCCAGACTATGACGGGGAGCGCGCAAATGGCGGGGATGACGGATCCGGATCGCATCTGGACCGAGGCGGCGGGTCGACTGCGCAGTGAGATCGGCGAAGGCCCCTTCAGCTCCTATATCGCGCCTTCGGCCGTGCGCGCCGACGGCGCCGGCCAGCTGATCATCGTCACCCCGACCGCCTATGCCCGCGACTGGGTGCGCAAGAATGCCCTGCGCCGCATGAACGAACTTTGGCTGGGCCTCGACGGCCTGTCGCGCCGCCTGGATGTGCGTTGCCGCGCCGAGATGGGCTCGACCCCCTCGGCCTCCCAGGTCGCCGCCGGCCGCGCCGAGGGCGCCGCCGTCATTCCGCTCCAGCCGATCCCCATGGCCACCGTGCCCCCGGTCGCCGACGGCGCCCGCGCCGTGCGCGCCGCCGGCCTGCAGGAGCGCCTGACCTTCGACAGTTTCGTGGAAGGGCAGGGCAACGCCTTCGCCCTGGCCATCGCCCGTCAGGCCGCCGCCTGGGCCGACGGCCATTTCAATCCGATCTTCTTCTGCGGCCCCTATGGCTACGGCAAGACCCACCTGCTCAACGCCATCGCCTGGGAGGCCCAGCGCCTCCGGCCGGACGCCAAGGTCGTCTATCTGACCGCCGAACGCTTCCTCTCCACCTTCGTCCGCGCGGCCCAGGACCGCACCATGGCGGCCTTCAAGGACAGCTTGCGCAACGCCGACATGCTGCTGATCGACGACGTCCAGTTCGTCGGCGGCAAGGCCGGCACCCAGGAAGAACTGCTCTCGACGCTGACCGCCCTGATCGAGGACGGCAAACGCATCGTCCTCTCCGCCGACCGCCCGCCCATGGCCCTGACCGAGGTCGAGCCGCGCCTGCGCAGCCATCTCGCCTCGGGCCTGACCTGCCCGGTCGAGCCCGCCGACCGCGCCCTCAAACTGGCCGTCGCCCGCAACCGCATCCAGACCCTGGCGGCGCTCGGCGTCGTCTCCGGCGAGGCCCAGGCCGAGGTGCTGGAGCATCTCGTCGACCGCACCCCCGGCTCGATGCGCGAGCTGGAAGGCGCCGTGAACACCCTGGCCGCCGTCGCCGGCGCCCGCCTGTCCTCGCTCAGCGTCGACGAGACCCAGGCCCTGCTCGGCTCGGCCCTGCGCGGCGGCCCCGAGCGCCGCATCACCGTCGACGAGATCCAGAAGACCGTCGCGGATCATTTCAGCCTCAAACAGGCCGACCTGCTCAGCGAGCGCCGCACCCGCGCCGTCGCCCGCCCGCGCCAGATCGCCATGTGGCTGTGCAAACAGCACACGACCCGGTCCTACCCCGACATCGGCCGCCGCTTCGGAGGCCGCGATCACACCACGGTCCTGCACGGCGTGCGCAAGATCGAGGAACTGATGGGGCTCGACGACCAGATCGCCCGGGACGTCGAGACGCTGACGCGCAAGCTGAGGGGTTAGCGCGGACGTTCTCCCTCCCCTTCATGGGGAGGGATGTCGGCGCGCAGCGACGACAGGGTGGGGCGCGTCAGTTCGCGCTCCGGCCCTTTCGAACCCCACCCGGGCTCGGCTCCGCCTCGCCGTCCCTCCCCATGAAGGGGAGGGAGAAGGGCTGTGAACAACCACTAGCCACTTCCTTGCCCCGCCCCGCCAATCCGCTAGTGTCCGTAGCCCTAACTCTTTGCGGCGGCTTGTGAGTCGCCGCTGGCGGGCGAGACCACATGCAACTGACCATCGAACGATCCGCGCTCCTCAAGGCCCTCGGCCACGTGCAGAGCGTCGTCGAGCGCAGGAACACCATCCCCATCCTGTCCAACGTCCTGCTGTCGGCGGGCCGGGACAAGCTGTCGTTCGCCGCCACCGATCTCGACATGGAGATGGTCGACGAGGCCGAGGCCCAGGTGAATGTCGAGGGCCAGATCACCGCCCCGGCCCACACCCTCTATGAGATCGTCCGCAAGCTGCCCGACGGCGCCGAGGTCTCGCTCAGCTACAACGGCGACGATCCCCGTCTGGTGGTCCAGGCCGGCCGCTCGAAATTCAACCTGCCGGTCCTGCCGGCCGGCGACTTCCCGGTCATGTCGACCGACACCTCGGGCACGCGCTTCACCCTGCCCAAGGAGGACCTCGCCCGGCTGATCGACAAGACCCGGTTCGCGGTCTCGACCGAAGAGACCCGCTACTATCTGAACGGCCTGTACCTCCACACCGTGGCCGAGGCCGGCATTCCTCTGCTGCGCGCCGTCGCCACCGACGGCCACCGCCTGGCCCTGGCCGAGATGCCCGCGCCCGAGGGCGCCGCCGGCGGCCCCGGCGTCATCGTCCCGCGCAAGACCATCGACCAGGTCCGCCGCCTCCTCGACGACGGCTCCGGCCCGGTCGAGGTCATGGTCAGCCCGCAGAAGATCCGCTTCGAATTCGGCCAGGCGTCGCTGACGTCCAAGGTCATCGACGGCGCCTTCCCCGACTATATGCGCGTCATCCCCAAGGGGAACGACAAACAGGCCGACATCGACAACGCCCTGTTCGCCCAGGCCGTCGACCGCGTCGCCACCATCTCGGCCGAGAAGAGCCGCTCGGTGAAATTGGCCTTCGAACTGGACCGCGTGACCCTGACGGTGCGCAACATGGAGGCCGGGCAGGGGGTCGAGGAGGTCGAGATCGGTTATTCCGAAGAGCCCTTCGAGATCGGCTTCAACGCCCGCTACCTGCTCGACGTCGCCGGCCAGATCACCGGCGAAACCGCCCACTTCAAATTCGCCGACCCGGCCAGCCCGACCCTGGTCCTCGATCCGGGCGATCCGGGTGTGCAGTATGTGCTGATGCCGTTGCGGGTGTAGGTACCTAGCTATGCTTCTTGGACTGGCGCTTGCAGCGGGTTTGACGTCGGCCACATTTCAAGCGGCAGAGACCTTCTATTTGGTGGGCGTGACCGAAGAGGCCATCTTCGTTGTCGATCGCGCCACAGTATTGGGTGAAGGCTCCCACCGTACGGTTCTTCTTCTAACCGCAATGGCTGAGCCCCAGATGGTCTCAGGCAAGCCTTACCAACAGGCCGAACTCTTCATGGAGTTCGATTGCGTAAATCACCGCAGCCGCGCGAGGCGAATGATCGCGCGCACAATTGATGGTGATTACGTCGGTGAAGACTCGCGACCTGATCAATGGGCCGCCAATGGTGGCTCTATGCGAACCGCAGAAGATCTGGTTTGTCGCAACGTCCTCCCATCTTCGCGACCATCCGATGGTTTCGCCATCTGGAAGCGAGTCTTTTTCGAAGAGCTTGCCTCTCGCCGGGGTAGGTAGGGGGCGGCAGTATTTCGCCAGCCCCTTCAGCCTTCCCAATTGATCCAGTCCCTCACCCTCACCGACTTCCGCTCCTACGCGAGCGCGACCCTGCCCATCGCGGCGGGCGCCGTCGTGCTCCACGGCCCCAACGGCGCCGGCAAGACCAATCTGCTGGAGGCCCTGAGCCTGTTCACCCCCGGCCGCGGCCTGCGCGGCGCCACCGCCCCCGAGATGGGCCGGCGCGAACCGGGCGAAGCGACCGGCCGCGCCTGGGCCGTCGCCGCCGTCCTCACCGATGGCGAGGATGAAACCAAACTCGGCACCGGCGTCCAGTCCCCCGGCGCCGCGCGTCGCATCGTCCGCATCGACGGCGAGACGGCCCAGCCCGGCCGCCTGCTCGACCATCTCCGCCCGGTCTGGGCCACGCCCGAACAGGACCGGCTGTTCTCCGACGCCCGGGCCGCGCGGCTGAAATTCCTCGACCGGCTGGTCTTCGCCGCCGACCCCGCCCACGCCGCCGCCGTCTCGGCCTATGAAAAGGCCCTGCGCGAACGCCTGCGCCTGCTGACCGAAGGGGCCGAGGGCCGCGCCGCCGACCCCCTCTGGCTCGACGCCCTCGAACTGCGCCTCGGCGAGGCGGGCGCGGCCGCCGCCCTGGCCCGCGCCGCCGCCCTCGAGACGCTGCAGGCCGCCATCGACGCCCGCAACGACCGCCCCTTCCCCCAGGCCGATCTCGGCCTCACCGGAGAGGCCGAGGCCATGGCGACCGCCGGCGCTGGCCCCGAGGCCATCGCCGCCGCCCTCCGCGAGGGGCTGGCCCGGTCCCGCGCCCGCGACGCCGCCGCCGGCCGCTCCCTGTTCGGTCCGCACCGCTCGGACCTGACCGCCCTGCACCGCGCCAAGAACCGCCCCGCCGCCGAGGGCTCCTCCGGCGAGCAGAAGGCGCTGGTGCTCAACCTGATCCTCGCCCAGATCACCCGCCTCGCCGACCAGCCGGCGCCGCCCGTCCTCCTCCTCGACGAGGCCCCCGCCCACCTCGACACGGCCCGCCGCGCCGCCCTGTTCGATGAGATCGAGGCGCTGGGTCTGCAGGCCTTCCTGACGGGGACCGAGGCGGAGCTGTTTGACCCGTTGCGGGGGAGGGCGCAGTTCGTTCGGGTGGAGGGCGGCGCCCTGTCGGTGGAATGATGCCGTCTCCCTCCCCCGAAGTGGGGAGGGACGGCGGAGCGCAGCGGAGCCCGGGTGGGGAAGTGTGAAGCCGGGCGCCGTCGCTGCGAGACTGGCGTACCCCACCCGGATCGGCTGCGCCGATCGTCCCTCCCCATGAAGGGGAGGGAGAACGCTACATCATTCTGCTACCTATCCGCCGATTGCCAGCATATTCCGCGCCGCCAACCCGCTGACTCCGCTCGCCTTTCATAAATTACAGCGTCCCCAGCCCGCCATAGGTAGCCCGCCCCCTAGACTCCCCCCGTCCCGTCGCAGGGAGGCTCGCTCGGCCGGCGATCCGAAGCGGCGGCGGGAGCGGATGGAGCGGGATCTCCCTGCGCAGGCAGGGAGGCCGGACCGCGCGGGGGCTTTACAGGGTCGCCCGTCCGGCCGGAGGACGCGGGTCGGACACCCGGGTCGTTCCAGGGATCGGGATCGTGGCCCGACCTGCCCGTCGGAGGCGCCGCGGCCAGGCCCGAACAGGGTCGCCTCCCGCAAGCTTCCGGAAAATCAGCCGCGCGGAGCGTCTGTCTTTCGCCGAAACGGTATCTCAAATCCCTCATCCGGGCGAAGGCCCGGACGCTTCGCCATGCCTCCCATAACCGCCCTGATTCCAGCGCGGCGCCGACGGCTGCGCGGACCCTTCCGAAGCGCCGCTTTTCCTCGCAATTCCGCCCCGATTCCCTATATGTTGCGGGCCTCGGCGTGGATCGGATTCGCGCCCTGAAAACAGTCCGTTCAAGGCGGTCTCGCCGCCGCCTTCCGAAGCCCTCCGAGAGGGCGTTTCACCGACCGATATATATGACCGACAAACCCGAGACCGCGCGCAACGTCGACACCGCCGAAGAGGCCGCCTACGGCGCCGATTCCATCAAGGTCCTCAAGGGCCTGGACGCGGTGCGCAAACGCCCCGGCATGTATATCGGCGACACCGATGACGGCTCGGGCCTGCATCACATGGTCTATGAGGTGGTCGACAACGCCATCGACGAGGCCCTGGCCGGTCACGCCGACCTGGTCCAGGTCATCCTCAACGCCGACGGCTCGGTCACCGTCACCGACAACGGCCGCGGCATCCCCACCGACATCCACGAGGGCGAGGGCGTCTCGGCGGCCGAGGTCATCATGACCCAGCTGCACGCCGGCGGTAAGTTCGACCAGAATTCCTACAAGGTCTCGGGCGGCCTGCACGGCGTCGGCGTCTCGGTCGTCAACGCGCTTTCGGACTGGCTCAAACTGGTCATCTACCGCAACGGCAAACGCCACGAGATGCGGTTCGAGCGCGGCGACACGGTCGAGGCCCTGAAGGTCACGGGCGACGCCCCCATGCGCGACAACGGCAAGGTGCTTTCGGGCACCGAACTGACCTTCTACCCCTCCATCACCACCTTCGCCCACATCGACTTCGACCTGAAGACGCTGGAGCACCGTCTGCGCGAGCTGGCCTTCCTGAACTCCGGCGTGGTCATCAAGCTGCGCGACGATCGCGGGGCCGAGAAATTCGAGGAGATCCTGCACTACGAGGGCGGGGTCGAGGCCTTCGTGCGCCACCTGGACAAGTCCAAGACGCCCATCCTCAAGGACGTCATCGTCATCCGCGGCAAGAAGGAGGGGATCGAGATCGATCTCGCCCTGTGGTGGAACGACAGCTACCACGAGACCATGCTGTGCTTCACCAACAACATCCCCCAGCGGGATGGAGGCACCCACCTCTCGGCCTTCCGCGCCAGCCTGACCCGCGTCATGGGCGGCTATATCGACGCCGCCGGCGCCGCGAAGAAGGAGAAGGTCTCGGTCTCGGGCGAGGACGCCCGCGAAGGCCTGACCTGCGTCCTTTCGGTCAAGGTGCCGGACCCCAAATTCAGCTCCCAGACCAAGGACAAGCTGGTCTCGTCCGAGGTCCGTCCGGCGGTCGAGGGCCTGTGTTCGGAAGGCCTGTCGACCTGGTTCGAGGAACATCCGGTCGAGGCCAAACAGGTGGTCGCCAAGATCATAGAGGCCGCCGCAGCCCGCGAGGCCGCGCGCAAGGCCCGCGATCTGACCCGGCGCAAGTCGGCCATGGAAATCTCGTCCCTGCCCGGCAAGCTGGCCGACTGTCAGGAACGCGATCCGGCCAAGTCCGAACTGTTCATCGTCGAGGGCGATTCCGCCGGCGGCTCGGCCAAACAGGCCCGCAACCGCGAAAACCAGGCCGTCCTGCCCCTGCGCGGCAAGATTCTCAACGTCGAGCGCGCCCGCTTCGACCGGATGCTGTCGTCCGAACTGATCGGCACGCTCATTCTGGCGCTCGGCACCGGCATCGGCCGCGACGACTTCAACGCCGACAAGCTGCGCTATCACAAGATCATCCTGATGGCCGACGCCGACGTCGACGGCGCCCACATCCGGACCCTGCTGCTGACCTTCTTCTACCGCCAGATGCCCGAGCTGATCGAGCGCGGCCACGTCTACATAGCCCAGCCGCCGCTCTACAAGGTCGCCAAGGGCAAGCAGTCCCGCTACCTCAAGGACCAGTCCGAGATGGACTCCTACCTCATCGAGGAAGGCTCCACCGAGGCCGAGCTGGACCTGCCGACCGGCGAGCGCCGCACCGGCCTGGATCTCCAGTCCCTCGTCCGTGAGGCCAAGGCCTTCAAGGCCGGCGTCGACCGCCTGTCGCAGCGGGCCCCGACCTTCGCCATCGAACAGGCGGCCCTCGCCGGCCTGTTCGACGAGACCAGCGCCGACCCGTCAAAGGCCGCCGACCGCCTCAACCTCTATGCCGAGGAGGGCGACGGTCCGTGGACCGGTTCGCCGGGCGCCCAGGGGGCCGTGGCCTTCGAACGTGTGCGCCGCGCCGTCACCGAACGGATCGTGCTGGAGGAGGCCCTGATCCGCTCGCTGGACGCCCGCCGCCTGGCCGAACGCTCGGCCGCCTTCGAGGGCCTGTTCGATGTGCCCGCCGTCTTCCGCCGCAAGGACAAGGCCGTCACCGTCCGCGGCCCGCTCGACCTGCTTGAGGCGGTGCTGGACGCGGGCAAGAAGGGCCTCGCCATCCAGCGCTACAAGGGTCTGGGCGAGATGAACCCGGAACAGCTGTGGGAGACCACCCTCGACGCCAACGCCCGCACCCTGCTGAAGGTGCAGGTCGAGCATCAGGAGGACGCGTCCGACCTGTTCGCCAAGCTGATGGGCGATGTGGTCGAGCCGCGCCGCGAATTCATCCAGGCCAACGCCCTCGACGCGGCGGTCGACGCCTGAAGCGGCTCAGTTCGAGGCGCGTCCCGCCTCGATGAAGGCGCGGATCGTCGGCCAGTGGGGCGGATTGGCCCGCACCCCGTCGCAGGCGATCTCCTTCAGGATGCCCGGGACGGTGCCGTCGCGGGCGCCCAACCAGTCGCTCTCGTCCGGATACCGGCCGGCCTCGGCGCCGTCGGGGCCGTATTCGACCGACACGGGACTGCGCCACTGCTTCGGACCGCAGCGGAATTCATAGGTGTCGACGGTGTGGCTGAAGTCCCCGGCCTCGCCGCGCAGAGGCACGATGGCCAGCTGAATGCGCGTGATATCCCCCTCCACCACGATGCCGTCGACATCGGCCATATAGGCCGCATTGGCGCTGCGCGAGAACGCGTGCCAGTTTTCCGCCGCCGCCGGCGTCGCGAACCCCAGAATCGCCAGCCCCGTCAGTATGGCTCTCATGATGACCTCCCCGGATCCCCCATCGCCATGATGCCCCGCTGGGCGGCTTTGGCAAGGGCGCTGTCAGGCGGCGCGGCGCAGCCCCGCCCCGGCCTCCAGCAGTGGTTCGAACAGCCACTGCGCCAGATGCCGCACCACCGGCACGGCGACCCCGTCTCCCGTCAGATGACAGGCGGCGCTGAACGAACCCGGCAACTGGTAGCTGTCCGGCAATCCCATCAGCCGTGCGGTCTCGCGCGCCGACATCAGGCGCGACCGGACCCGTCCGTCCTCCACCAACAGCAGGGTCTGGCGGCTTGATCCGCCCGCCGGGGTCCGCAGGCAGCCGGCGATGTCGAACCGCACCTCGGCGCGCTGGACCCGCGACCCCGCCGCGTCGCGCCGCGTGCGCCGGTACAGCCCCCCGACGCAGCGCTCGCCCGTCCGTCGCGCGGCCTCGACCTTGGCCAGATTCCGGGGCGACATCAGCGCCAGCAGCCGGCTCGTCTCGGCGCTCGAATGCCAGCGAACGCCCGACGGCTCAGGCTCGACCACCGATTCCAGGCCCGCGTTTGGCAGGCCAGGCTCGGGCAACCGCCACCAGACCATCCTGTTCTGCAGCTCGGCGGGCAGGCGCTCCACCGCCCGACGCAGTGCCGGCGTATGAAACGGCCCGTCGGCGACCGGCGTCGTCAGGGCCGGGTCGAGGCCGACATCCTGCCGGACGCCGATCACGAACAGCCTGGGCCGCGACTGCGGCAGGAACCGATCGGCGTTGATGACCAGGGCGCCGCAGCGGTAGCCGGCATCGGCATAGGTCCGGCAGATGACCTCGAAATCCCGCCCCCCATGCGAGGTCAGGGCGCCGCAGACATTCTCGACGGCCACGATCCGCGGCGCGCGACCCTCGGCGGCCAACGACCGGGCCAGCCCCCAGAAGTCGTGAAACGTCCCGGACCGCTTGCCGCCCAGGCCGGCGCCGGCGCCGGCCAGCGACAGGTCCTGGCAGGGAAACGAGCCCCACATCAGGTCGGCCGCGCCCGGAAGATCGGCGGCGGTCAGCGCCGCGATGTCGCCGACCCGCAAGCAGGCGTCGCCCCAGTTGGCGCGGTAGGCCGCGGCCTTGGCCGGATCGAAATCGTTGGCGAACAGACAGCGCCACGCCTCGCCCAGGCCGGCGCGGACCATGCCGCCGCCGGCGAAAAACTCATAGAAGCCCGCCGGCGCGGTCTCTCTGACGGACGATTCGGCCATTCCGCGACGCTGACGCGGGCGCGGGCGGAAGTCCACAGACGCGCGCCCGGAGAAAAGTCTGGCATCGCTAAAGCTTGTGAAAGGGTCGGTGGGCGATGATCGGCGGTCATCACGGAATCGACATGTCCTCAGTGAAGCTTGTTCTGGTCGCCGTCCTGCTTATTGCGCTCGCCCTGGCCGGTGACGCGGGAGCCGCGACCCAGTCCCGCGAGAGCCGGATCGAGCTGGCGCAACGGGTCGAGCAACGGGCCGCCGCCACCAGCTTTCCGGCCCTCGAGGCCTTCGGTGAGGCCGCCCTGACCCACTCGGGCCGCGAGGGGCTGAACCGGCTCTACCACGTCATGTGGATCACGCTGAACCAGGGCGATTTCGAACGGGCCGAGGTCTGGAACAACCGCCTCGCCACCGCCGCCCTGGCCCGCCGGGACGAGCGGTATCAGATGATCGCCCGCCTGAACGCCCTGACCATCCGGTATGACAGCGGCGATACGGCCGCCTCGGTCGAGATGGGGCAGATCGCGCGCACCACCACCGACTGGTTCGTCAAGGCCCACGCCATGCGGATCACCGCGCTGGCCTTGATGGATCAGGACCGCATCGGCGAGGGGCTCCGACTCCTGACCGAAGCCGACGCCGCCATTCCCGGCAATGCTCCCTACGCCGACACCGCCCGGGCTGGACTGTGGGAGGTCACCGGCATCGGCCTGATGAAGCTCAACGACATCGAGGGCGCGACCACCGCCTTCCGCCGTTTCGAGATCGACTTTTCGAATCCCGCCTATCCGCGGCCCGATTTCGACGCCCTCTACAATCTGACCCGCCTGTCGGTTCAGGTCGGCGATCAGGATCTGGCCGAGCGGCTCTACGCCGCCCACCACCGGCTGTCCCTGAGAGCGGGGATGGAAAGCCTGATGGTCTATGACGCCAACCTGTGCGCCATGGTCGCCGAGGGCGGGGGCGACTCGCGCGGGGTCCTGAACTGCCTGGCCCCCTACGGCGCCGATCTGGGCGCGGCGGACTTCCTGGCGCCGCACATGCTGCCGTCGCGCGCCCTCGCCTATGCGCGGACCGGTCAACTCGGGCTGGCTCGCCGCGATCTGGCCGAGATTCGCCGCCGCGAAGCCGCCGGCCTGTTCCGCGAGGAGGGCTTTTCGGAAGTGCCCCGGGTCGAGGCCGCCCTGCTGTTCGCCGAAGGCCGGACCCGCGAGGCCTTCCAGCGGCTCGAGGCCTATCACAAGGCGCAGGACGTCCAGACCGCGCGCCGGTTCAGCGCAGGCATAGGCCAGGTCACAGGCGACATGCAGGAACAGCTGGCCGAACGCCGCCGCCAGCTCGAAACCGCGCGGACCAACACCCGGCTGCACGAGGACGTCATCAGCTCGCAACGCTGGGCCGTCGGCATCGCCGTGGTCTTCTTCCTGACGGCGGCGGGCCTGCTGATCTGGCAATGGCGGTCCGCGGGCCACCTGCGTCTGGCGCGCCGGGCGGCCGAGGAAGCCAGCCGGTCGAAGAGCGATTTCCTCGCCAATATGAGCCACGAAATCCGCACGCCCCTGAACGGCGTGGTCGCCATGGCCGACGCCCTCGCCCGCAGCGATCTGGGTCCCCGCGAGCGCGAGATGGTCGATATCGTCCGGTCGTCCAGCAATACGCTCGAGCGCCTGCTGTCCGACATCCTCGACACCGCCAAGATCGAGTCCGGCCAGATCACCATCGAGCCGGCGCCCTTCCACCTCGCCGATGTCGTCCGCGAGACAGCCGCCCTGTGGCGGCCCAAGGCCGAGGACAAGGGCGTCGCCCTGACGATCGAAATTCCCGCGGAGGCGGAGAGGCTCGTCTTCGGCGACGTGGTGCGCATCCGCCAGATCCTGACCAATCTGGTCAGCAATGCGCTGAAATTCACCGCGGACGGCGAGGTCCGGCTGAGCGTCGAGGATGTTGTCGAAGACCGCGTCCGCTTCACCGTTACCGATACCGGGGTCGGCTTTGAACCGGATCAGAAGGCCCGCATCTTCGGCCGCTTCCACCAGGCCGACGGCTCGATCACGCGCCGTTTCGGCGGCACCGGCCTGGGCCTGACCATCTCCCGCGAACTGGCCGGATTGATGGGCGGCGCTCTGGACTGCGACAGCGAGCCGGGCGTGGGCTCCCGCTTCTGGTTCGAAACGCTCTTGCCGCTCGCCGACGCCGAACAGGCCGGCGCAGGGCCGATTTCAGAGAGCGAGTCCGATGCGGTCCCGCTGCGGATTCTGCTGGCGGACGATCATCCGGCCAACCGCAAGGTCATCGAGGTCCTGTTGTCGGGAGCCAGCGCCGACCTCGTGTGCGTCGCGGACGGCAGCGAGGCCCTGGAGGCCTTCCGGGGCGGCGGCTTCGATCTGGTCCTCATGGACATGCAGATGCCGGTGATGGACGGCCTGACCGCCACCGCCGAAATCCGCGCCTTCGAGTTGCAGCGAGGCTGGGGCCGCACGCCGGTGCTGATGCTGACCGCCAACGCCATGGCCGAACATATCGAGGCGGGCCGCAAGGCCGGCGCCGACGGCCACCTCGCCAAACCGGTGACCACGGCGACCCTGTTCGCCGCCATCTCGCGGGTTCTCGCCGCCGCCGGGTCGGAACTCGGCGCCGAAGCCGCCTGACCGTCAGGCGCTCTGGACGTGGGCGCGGCAGGCCATCAGCGGCTGAATGCGCCGGCCGAAATCCTCGATCCCCTTTTCGAAGTCGTCGAAGGTCAGCAGCACCCCGGCCGTGTCCGGCACCGACGCCACCTCGTCCAGCATCCGCGCGATCGAGGCGTGCGACCCGACCAGCGTGCCCATGTTCAGGTTCACCGCCGCCTTTTCCGCAGCCAGTTGTTTCGTATTGGTGTCCTCGGAGGTATTTCCCGAGGCCTGCCCGACCAGCCAGGCCACGGCCTCCTTGTCGACGCCGTCCCGATAGCGCTCCCACTTGGCCATGGCGGCCTCATCGGTCTCGTCGGCGATGACCATGAACAGGATGTAGGCGCTGACGTCCCGGCCGGTCTTTTCCTTCGCGGCCCGAAGCCGCTCATTGACGTCGGCGAAGGCGGTCGGGGTGTTGGTCCCCTTGCCCAGGGCGAAACTGTAGTCCGCATACTGCGCCGTGAAGGCCAGCCCCTCGGTGCTCGATCCGGCGCAGATCAGTTTGGTGTCGGTCGCCCGCGGGCTGACCCGGCAGTCCGTCATGGTGAAATAGTCGCCCTTGAAGTCCGACACCCCGGTGTCGAACAGATCGCGCAGGATCTGGGCGTATTCGGCCAGGTAGTTGTACCGGTCCTTGTAGTGTTTATCGCCCGGCCAAAGCCCCATCTGGCTGTATTCGGCCTCGGCCCAGCCGGTGATCAGATTGATGCCGAACCGGCCCGGCGCGATGGAGTCGATGGTCGCGGCCATCCGCGCCACGATCGCCGGCGGCATGGTCAGGGTGGCGGCGGTGGCGAACAGCTTGATCCGGTCAGTGACGGCGGCCAGCCCGGCCATCAGGGTGAAGCTCTCGAGGTTGTGCTCCCAGAATTGGGTCTTCCCCCCGAACCCGCGCAGCTTGATCATCGACAGGGCGAAGTCGAGACCATAGCGGTCCGCCGCCTGGGTCACCTTCTTGTTCAGCTCGAACGACGGCATGTACTGCGGCGCCGTTTCGGAGATCAGCCAGCCGTTGTTGCCGATGGGAATGAAGACGCCGACTTCCATGGGGTGATCCTTCAGGAGGGCAGGGGCTCGCCGGACAGAAAGGCGATCAGGGTCGCATTGAACGCATCCGGAACCGTCGCCGTAAAGGCATGACCGCCCCATTGCGCGACATCGAGCGTCGCATTGGGCAATCGTTCCGCCAGTCGCCGCGAACACAACGACGGAACCAGCATGTCGTCGGCGCTGGCGCTGACCAGCACGCGGCAGGCGATCTCGCCCAGCCGGTCGTCGATATCGAACGCCAGCAAGGCGTTGATCCGGGCCAGCATGTTCTCCCGGCCCTGGAAGCCGGCGAGGTGATGCGGTTCCTCTTCAGCGAGCCGCTCTGCGTTCTGCGAGATCCAGTCAGCCGGATAGAGGAACAGAGGCTGGGCGTGGACATAGGCTTCAGGCCCGCTGTCGTTCAGCAGGCTGATCCGGGTACGGAAGCAGCGGGCGATATGCGGATCGGGCCGGCTCCAGCCATTGACGACCGTGACACTGAGCACCTTCGACGGACTGTCGAGCGCCAGCTGCAATCCAGCCAGCCCGCCGGCCGCGTGACCGACGATATGCACCGCTTCCTCGCCAAGGGCGTCGATGACGCCGCCCATGTCCCGCGCCATATCGACGACGGCATAGGGCGAGGGCAGAGCGCGGTCGCTCCGGCCTGTCCCGCGATGGTCGTAGAGCACGACCCGGAACCGCTCCGTCAGCGCCTCCATCTGCGGTGCGAAGAAGGCGCCTGATCCGCCCAGTCCGGCCGACAGGACCACCACGTCCCGGCTGTCATCCGGACCGTCGCTGTAAACCTCATAGTGAACGCCGTCGACGCGGCCGGTCTCGATCAAGACGGTCAGCGCTTGCCGATGTGGGCGATGGAAGCGATCTCCACGAGGAAGTCGGGTCGCACCAGACCGCAGACGATGCAGAACCGCGCCGGCTTCTCGCCCGGGAAATACTCCGCATAGACCTTGTTCATGGCCGCATAGTCGGCCCAGTCCTTGAGGAAGATGTGGTTCATGGTGACGTCGTCCATGGTCCCGCCGGCGGTCTCGATCACCGACTTGATGGTCTCCAGCACCGCGCGTGTCTGGCCCTCGGCGTCGCCGACATGGGCGACGTTGTTGTCCTTGTCGAACGCCAGCGTCCCCGACACATAGACCACCCCGTCGGCCATGGTCCCGGGCGAAAAGGGGGCGATCGGCGTCTGCGTGCCGGGCGGGGTGATGACGGTCTTGGGCATGGGGATCTCCTGTCAGGCGGTCGGCGCGATCTGCCCGACGACGCCCTTGAAATCGGCGACGCTGGAGACCCAGCCGAAGAAGGTTTCGATGTTGTAGAGGGCGGCCTGCTGCACGAACGCCGGCCCCGCCTGATGGGTGGCGTCCTCCAGCACGATGCCGAAATATTCGAGGAAGAAGCCGTCGCGCAGGGTCGATTCCACGCAGACATTGGTGGCGATGCCGACGAAGACCAGATTGCGGACGCCGCGCGACCGCAGCACGCTGTCCAGCTGGGAGTTGAAGAAGCCGCTGTACCGCGTCTTGTGCAGGACGATATCGCCCGGCTCGGGCTTCAGGCCATCGACGATCTCATAGTCCCAGCCGCCCCGCGCCAGCAGCTGGCCCTGCAGTTCCGGCCGCGCCCGCATGGTCTTCAGGGCGTTCGACTTGTGCCAGTTGGGCGAGCCCGGCCCACCCGCCTCGACATAGTCGGGGTCCCAGCCGTTCTGGAAATAGATCACCGGCATGCCGGCGCGCCGCGCGACCGCCAGCACCCCGCGGCTGTTGTCGATCACCCTCTGCGCCCCGGAGATGTCGAAACCCGCCAGATCGAGATAGCCGCCGGGCGAGGCGTAGGCGTTCTGCATGTCGATGACGATCACCGCCGTCTGGCTGACCGCGAGCGAAATGGGCTCGGGCCGCGCGGGCAAAAGGAAGGTGTCGTCGGCCGGGGCCATGCGTCGGCAAATCCTGCGATTGATCGACGGTCACCATGGCATAGGCTGCGGCGGCGCCAAACTGTCCGGGCGCGGAGCCGATGCCGCCATGTCCGATCGCCTGCCCGACGCCTCGCTGGACCAACTGTTCCTGACCGCGCGCACGCGCAACGGCTGGTCGCCGGAAGCGGTGTCGGAGGCCTTGATCCGCGAGGTCTATGACCTGGCCAAATGGGGACCGACCTCCGGAAACTGTTGCCCGGGGCGCTTCCTGTTCCTGACCAGCGAGGCGGCCAAACAGCGGCTGTCGCCCTTCATGTCCTCGGGCAACCGGGCCAAGACGCTGCAGGCGCCGGTCAATGTCGTCATCGGCTACGACCTGAATTTCGCCGTGCGGCTGCCGGAGCTCTATCCGCGGAACCCCGGCGCCGTCGGCTGGTTCGCCGATCCCGCCGTTGCCCGGGAAACCGCCCTGCGCAACGGTTCCCTGCAGGGCGCCTATCTGATGCTGGCGGCGCGATCCCTGGGCCTGGATTGCGGACCGATGTCAGGCTTCAAGGCCGCCGGCGTGGACGAGGAATTCTTCTCCGGCACGCCATGGCGGACCAATTTCATCTGCAACATCGGCTACGGCACGGACGAGAACCTGCACCCCCGCAACCCGCGCCCGACCTTCGGTGAGGCCTGCGCGATCCTGTGAAGGGGCGGTTTGAAGAAAATGGCGCGCCCGGAACGATTCGAACGTCCGACCCTCAGATTCGTAGCCGACCCGGGTAGTAAAAAGAGACATCGAAGGGTAATCACCAGAAAGCACTCATCCTGTTGTTGTGCAACGAAAATATGGGTGTCTGGGCGTTGCTGTCCATTTCCGCGAATGGACGCGAAATCCTGCCTCCTGGGTCCCATACGGGTCCCAGGATTCGCGCTCCGGAACGGGAGCAACGCCCATGCCTAAGCTCACTAAAAGACTGATCGACGCCTTTACGACCAGCGCTCCCGAAGCCTTCCTTTGGGACTCCCTCGTCCTCGGGTTTGGGGTTCGGGCTCGCCGATAAGGCACGAAGAGCTTCATCGTAAAATACCGGATGGGCTCGGCCGTGCGCCGCCACACGCTCGGCAAGGTCGGCAGCCCCCACACGGTGGAGGAGGCCCGTGAGGCCGCTTCTGAACTGCTGCGTCAGGTCAAGGCCGGCCAGGACCCGATGCAGGCCAAGCGCGAGATCAACGAGGCCGTCACCGTCACCGAGTTGATCGAGGCGTATCTTCACGAAGGACGGATCGCGAAGCCCAACAAAAGGGAGTCGTCATGGGCGGGCGACGCCTCGGTCCTGCGACGGCACGTCGGTCCCTTGCTGGGGCATCGGTTGGCGCGCGATCTCACCCGACGGGATCTCGAACGGCTTCAGGCGGATGTCTTGAGCGGCAAGACCGCGAAGGACGTTCGGACGAAGGCGCGTGGGCGCGCGATAATCCGGGGCGGGCCCGGGGCCGCGGGCCAGACTATCCGATCCACGGCCGCGATGCTGTCGTGGGCCGTGATGCAGGAGATCCTGCCGCACAATCCGGCGATCGGCGTCCAGAAGATCACGCCCCGTCGCCGAGAGCGGTTTCTGTCGACGGCCGAGGCCAAGCACATGATCGAGACCTTGGCGGAGCTGGTCGAAGCGGAGGAAATCCCGGACAGTCATGCGGCCATTATCCGGCTCCTGCTGTTCACCGGCGCCCGGAAGTCGGAGATCCTCAATCTGACCTGGGGCGAAGTCGACCTTGAGCGGGGCCGTATCCTTCTGCCCTGGCATCGGTCCAAGACCGGCGAAAAGATGATCCCGTTGAACTCGGCCGCCCTTGCGGAAATCATGCGCCGGCCGCGCGAGGGTCCATACGTGTTCCCGGCCGCTCGCGGGGAGGGCCCGACCGTCGGTCTCTACAAGACCTGGGATCGGGTGCGGGAGGCCGCCAAGCTGGAGGGCGTCCGGCTTCATGACCTGCGTCACTCGTTCGCGAGCTTCGCCGCGGCCGACGGGGCAAGTCTCTATCTCATTGGCAAGGCGCTGGGCCACCGGCAGGCAAGCACGACGGAGCGCTACGCCCACCTGACGGATGATCCGGTCCGCGCCGTTGCGGAATTGGTGGGGCAGCGGTTCCTGAAGATCACCGCGCCCGAGGACACCGCGACCGAGGATCCGCCGGATCGCCTTCGATGAAGGCCGGTTGCCCGCTCCCGAGGGTTTGGAAGCGGCAGCCGGCAACTGTGGGGAGTTGCGGTGTTCGCGTACGATGACGTTTGTCGATGTCATCGAACGCGAACAATCCGAATTGTAATCGAACGCGAACAATGATAGATGTTAGCGAATGCTGACAACGAGTGTGCTATGATTGTTCGTTCGGTCAAGGACCTCGGCGCTGCCGTGAGGCAGCGCCGTAGAGCGCTCAACCTCGACCAGGCCTCCCTGGCCGCGCAGGTCGGCGTCACCCGACAATGGATCGGCGGGCTTGAGCGAGGCAAGGCGGGGGCGGAACTCGCTTTGGTGTTGCGCACCCTGAAGGCGCTCAACATGCCGCTCTCCTTGGGGGACCCGTTGATCGGTCCGACGAGCTCCAGCCCTTCGGTGGACATTGATGCGATCGTGGCCAAGGCCCGCGGCAATGGCTGACGACTTCCTTGTCCTGCTCCTCGATGGCCAGACCATTGGCGAGATACGCCGCCGCCAGGGCCGACTGTCCCTGATCTATGACGAGGCCTGGAGGCTGCGCGCGGACGCCTATCCTCTCTCGCTTTCCATGCCTCTCACCGCGACGGAGCATCCGCACGGCCCGGTCAACGCCTTCCTGTGGGGATTGCTGCCCGACAACGAGGTGGTCATCGCCCGGTGGGCTCGCCACTTCCAGGTCTCCCCCAAAAACCCCTTCGCCCTCATCGGAGCAGTCGGGGAGGACTGCGCCGGGGCCGTCCAGTTTGTCCGGCCGGATCGACTGGCTGCGCTTCAGGGCGGCGCCGAAGACAGCGTCGACTGGCTGGAAGAGCAAGAGGTAGCAGAGCGGCTGAAGGCGCTGCGGGAAGATCAGGCCGCCTGGCGCGCCGCGCGCGATACCGGCCAGTTCAGCTTGGCCGGCGCACAGCCCAAGACAGCCCTGATGTGGGAGGATGGACGCTGGGGGGTCCCATCAGGCCGACTGCCGACCACCCACATCCTCAAGCCCCCGACTGCAGCGTTCGACGGGCACGCGGAGAACGAACATCTGTGTCTCACCCTGGCGCGGCGGCTCGGCATCCCGGCGGCCGCCTCACGGGTCGAGACGTTTGACGGCGAGATCGCCATCGTCGTCGAACGGTATGATCGATTGCGTCTCGGCGCCCGGATCGCGCGGGTGCACCAGGAAGATTTCTGCCAGGCCCTCGCCCGGCTGCCGTCGGAGAAATACCAGAACGAGGACGGTCCGGGCGTGCCGGACTGTGTCGCCGTTCTGGCCGATCAATCCAGCGCGCCCGGCGAGGACATCAACACCTTCCTCAACGCCATCCTGTTCAACTGGATCGTCGTGGGGACCGACGCCCACGCGAAAAATTACTCGCTCCTGCTCTCCAGCGAGGGGCGTGTCCGTCTGGCGCCGCTCTACGATATCGCCAGCGCCCTGCCGTACAGGGACCTCGACTATCAGAAGCTCAAATTGGCGATGAAGCTGGGCGGCGAATACCGCCTAAGAGACATCGGAGCGCGTCACATCGCGCGCATGGCGACTGAGGTTCGGCAAAATCCGGGTCGGTGGATTGAACGCGCCCGGGACCTGGCCGGCCGAACGCCGGATGAGGTCATGGCCATCGCTGGCGAGATGCAGGCCGAAGGACTGAAGCACGAGATCGTCGGCAGGTTGGCTGACCTGATCGCGGAACGGGCCACAGCTCTTGAAGCCCTGCTGACAGCCTGGAAGCCGGACTGACGATCCAGGCAGACCAGGCCGCCAGCCGGGTCGGTCAGTCGTCGGGAATCTGCCAGGCCGAAACCGGTCGCAAGTCCTCCTCCGCGTAGTCGAGGGCTGAGACAGGCGTCGGGGTGAGAGGATCAATCCGGTCGGCGTGTCGCAGCGCCTGATTGATCCAGGCCGCGGCGTCTGGTCCGAGGTCACCCGCTTCCCTGCGGTTCGCGGCCTCGTAGGCGGCGATGAAGGCGCGCAGACGCTGCGCCCGGCCCCAAGCGTCGGACTGGGCCTCCAGATCTTCCAGCTGCCTCTCCGCCGCCAGCCTCTCTTCGCGCAACAGGCGCCGGCGGGCGTTCTCTGCGTCCGCCCGCTCCTGTCGCAGCTCGCTCTTCCGCCGCGAGACGGCGGCGGAATGTGACGACCGGTACAGGCCGATGAAAACCTCGTTGAGGCAGTCTTCCACCCGTCGCGTCTTGCCGTCCTTCCAGACGCTGCGCACGCCGTCCCGATAGGTCGCGGTGGAAATCTGTACGGTCATGACGCCGCTCGGAACGAAGTCGTACATCGGCGCGGAAGAGTACCCGAGGCGACGTGTGCGGGCCTTCTCCGCCTCGGTCGACCAATGGACTTTTCTCTGGGAGGCCTCTTCAAGGGAGAGGCGTTCGGCCTCGCCGGCGATCATGATCCCGGATTGGCCTTTGGGCATCTCGCTGGTGCGGATCTCCAGCCCCCGAAGGTCGCAGGCTCGCGCCAGAGCATCGATCAGGCGCGCCGCGCGGAGAATGGAAGATGGCGGCACGCGTACCCGGAAGGGCTCAGGACCGTCGTAGACGACAGCGCCGTACATGTCGGGCGCCGCCGCCTTCAACGCCTTGAAAATCCGTTTGGCGATGGGGTGACGCAGATCGATGTCGGAAGGCGCCTCGATACGTCTGTCGGGTCGGCTCTCCGCCTCGATGAGCGGCCCGTAGACTCGATCCATCAGGTCCGTGGCGAATGCGGAACCTGCGGGCGGTGCGGGAAACTCGATCATCTCCTGATCGCCTGCGCGGGGCAGCGGCGCCGGGGGCTGGGCCCGCCCCGCCTGGGCCCTCTGTCGGTAGCCTTGAGGCGGCAGGGGGATGTCATGTCGTTGGCAGATTTTCCTTAGTCCGACATCGGAGACGCAAAACCGTTCCGCCAACCGGGTCAGAGGTTCGGCCCAGACCAGCCGGTAGAGTTCGGTTCTGGCGATCGTTTGGGCCGGTTTCACTTCACGCTCTCCCATCGGATCGGACCTGCTACCACCCGAGATGATCGCCGATCACGCCATAGCCAAGGCTCCAACGGGTATATAGCGGTTCAGACGGCGACGCTTTTCTACCCGTTGCGGAAGGCCAGCCTTTCGCCAGGCGGATAGTGAAAGCTGCGAGGCGCTTTCGGCTTCCACAAGGCGATGGCGCCTGGTCGCCTATCGGCCGCAGGGCCGCGTGTCCGGCGGTCCCGAATTGCATCAGGCTTGTCGGGTCGACCAGCCGGCCGAGACTTACCGACAGAGCGACCGAAGCGCGGGAGGGGCCCGTCGCGTAACCTGTTCCTCCTCACTGTTACGGTGGCGCAGGTCGAACGCAATCGGATAGGTTGAGAGCGTGGCCGTCACCGCAGCATAGGTTGGCCCGGAGCTGCGCGAGAGTTGAGGAGGACGGCGATGTTGGACCAGGTGGCTTCGGAGGTGGCGCGGGCCCAACAGGACGCGGCGTCCTACTTTCACAAGCCGAAGACTTTCTCTCCCAAGCAGGTCGCTCGGTCCGAAGCCTACGCCCACGCAGCGCTGGACGAATTGGAGCGACAGCAGCGCGCTGCGCCCGGCGTCCTTCACAGCTTGATAGAGGGCGGCGGGGTCAGCGCCCGGGGGCTGAACCTCGAAGACTATCATGGCCTTCGGGAAGTCGTTCAGAACGCGGACGACCTCGGAGCCAGTCAGGTCCGATTTGCGCTCCGTTCACACGTTGGCCATCTGCAACTCCTCGTGCTCCACGACGGCGATCCGGTCGAGCTGACCGACGTGTTGCCAATGACCTACGCCTTCTTTTCCACGAAGCGGGACAATCCGCGGAAGAAGGGGCGCTTCGGAGTCGGTCTCAAGACCCTCGGCCGAATCGCGACCGCCATCTCGATCCACTGCTGGCCGTACAGCTTCGCCTTTGTGGACGGCACGACCGTCCGCGTGCCTCCCGCGTTGAACATTCCCGAGTTTTACGCCGGGTCTGAAAGCGAGACCCTCCTTGTCCTCGAACTGCGCGATGACTTCTCCGAGGAGGCATTCCTCGACTGGTTCGAGGCATGGTCGGCGTCGGACCTTCTGTTTCTCAACACCGTCCGCGCCCTGTCGCTCACGGACCTCAGGGAAGCCGACAAGGCGTGGTCGCATGAGCTCAGGCCAACGGGCCTATCCGAGACCGTCTCGGTAGTCATGGAGGGGGCGGAGACCACGCTCAGCCGACAGCGGCTCCAGGCCGAAACCTGTACCTTCGACCGGTTCTCCATGATCCTCCCCGTGCCTGCGGGGATAGAACGGCTTGAAAAGGCGACCGCCGAAACCACCGAACTGTCCGTTGCGATCTCGTCCGACGGAACCTTCATCGGGCATCTCTTCCTCGGACTGCCCACACAGGTTCAAACCGGTCTGTCCTTTGCGCTGGACGGTCAGTTCGACCCGGCCACCACCCGAGAAGAGATCACCCCGAGCGCCTGGAACGAGTGGCTTATCCAGCAGGCGGGCGCTCTTATCGCAGGCGCTCTGATCATCCAGGCCCGCGAGGGGAATCCTGCCCTCTGGCAAGCCGTTCCTCTCGACGAAGCCCCCACCACAGCGAGTCCGTGGGTCGCCAAGCGGCTGGGCGCGGCGTGGGCCGAGGCCGCTGACCTCTTCGGCAAGGCCGCGACCGTGTCCGTCGCCGGCGACCAGACAGCTCTCTCGAATCTGGCTCGGGAAACGGAAGAAGCCGAAGGTCTCGTGGACGAGGAGGACCTTGCACGCGTCACGGACGCGCCGCCCTTCCCGATGCATATGCGGGATGAGCAGGGCCGCTGGCGCGAAGTCCTCGACCATCTCGACCTGGGCCGCACCGTGGAACTGGCGGATCTGGTGGAGGCTGGCGGGCGGGGCGTCTTTGCGGCCAAGGCGCCCGTATGGTTTCTCGACCTGGCGTCCCGGATCATCCGGCACGCGGACGAAAGCCCTCTAACCGAACACGCCTGGCTGCCGCTTGCGGACGGAAGTCTGCTCCGGCCCGCCAATGCCGGCGAACCTGGGCCTCTGATATGCCTGACCCTTCCGTCGTTCACCCACCCGGGCGATGACCTGCTTCGACTCGCTCATCCCGAGCTGGGCGCTGAAGAGCCGATAGCCGAAGCGGTCCGCGACTGGCTCGAACAGGAAACGAGCTTCGTCATTGATCCCAAGCCTGGGGATGTGCTGCGGGCGTTCGCCGGCAGCTACTCAGCGGAGCCCCGCGACGCTACGGATCAAACGCTTCAGGATCTCAGGGATCTGTTCGAGCGGGTTTCGGAAAAAGAGGCTGACGAGTTGGGCCCGTTGGTTGGCGCCGCCCTGATCCTCGACGGCTTCGAATTCGTCAGAGACAGCGACCGCAAATCCACCCGGCGCGCGCCGGTGAAGGTTCGTCCGGTGGAGGCCTATCTGCCGGCTACGATCGAGGATGAGACTTTCGGCTGGAGCAAGGCCGCGGGCGAAGCCACGGGATTGAGATGGCTTGCACCCAGGTACAATGACGTCCTGTCGATGACGCGCGCGGCCAGGAGAGGCTCACGAAGCACGCAGACGCGGGGCGCAAAGAGGTTCCTCATGCTTCTCGGCGCGGAGATCGCGCCGCGTCTGGAGGAAGTCGACACTCCGGTCGTCCGGCCGGTCCCCACGAGCCAGAAGCTTCGCGTTTCCGAACTGGGCGCTGGCGCGGGCATCATCGTGGACGACCGAATCTCGCCGGATCTCCGCCTGGTGGCGCAGGACATAGCGAAGGAGGGTTCCAAGGCGCCGGGTCGGCGGCGGACGAAAGGAAAGCGGCCAAAGGCGACGCCTGGACGGGGCGTCGCCCTGTTTCGTTGCCTGGCTGCGAACTGGACCCGCTCCTACGCTGGGGCGGCCACGGCCATGCTTCATAGAGATCGCCGCAATCGACCCTTCCACAGCCGGTTGCCGAGCACCTGGATCGCGGAGCTGGCCGACGCGCGCTGGCTCGAGAATGTGGTTGGCGAAGTCAGCGCGCCGCGTAACCTGATCGTCCCCACCCGGGTCACGCGGGTTATCTACGAGGGCGCCGAAGATTTCGCGGCGATGCTCGAGGAAGGCGACGCCGCCACCCCTCTCGCCCAGGCGTTGGGGATGCGGATCAATCCGCCCGCCAGCGATATCCTGAAGGAAATAGAGGCGCTCAGGGCCGACGACCGGGACCTTGATGAAGCGCGGCTTCTTCGGCTTTACAGGGCGTTCTCCGGACATTGCCGCAGCGCCGGCGCCACGGGGCGGATCGGGGACCTCTCAGCGGCGCACGTGCGCGGCAAATTCGGTATCGCCGCCAATCGACCGGGTCTCCTTCACCCGGTGGTGGCGCCCAAGCTCAAGGGATGGGCGTCCCCGTCCGCGACCTACCTCGGGCGCGACATTTTTCACGGCCGGCGCCCGTTCGTCCTGCGTGATCCGGAGCTCGCGCCGCTCTGGGCCGCGCTCAATATCGGGCAACCGTCCATCTCGGACTGTGTCGAAGAACTGAAGGCCGCAAGCCGCGAGCCGTTCGACACCCTGCCGTCCGGGTTGCTCATCGACGTCTACCGCCATCTGAACGAACTCCTTCCGACTGCGGATCCGCGCGATCGTCGCCGGACTCGTTCGATCCCCCTGCGGTGCGGCTCAAAATGGGTGACCACGCGACCCGTCTATGTCGCGGATCATGCAGGCTTGGCCGGTCAACTGCCGGACATGAACATCTGGGACCCGCCGTGCGCCGTCGAGACGATCGCGGCCTTCTGCGCGGAGGCCGGCATTGAACGGCTTCGCTTCCAGGAGGAGCCGCGGGTGGCCGAGGGAGTGGACTTTACCGTTCCCGAGATGCGCGATCAGTATGTCGCGGCCCTTGAAATCCTTGAGGCCGATCTGGGGAAGGACGACGAGACATCCTATCGATCCGGCGATTGGGATGCGCTCCTGCAGTCAACGCTGGTCGTGACGGGCCATGGGGCCCTTCATCTGCGCCTCGAAGGCAGCGAAAGGCGGAATTTGAGCGTGAGCGCCCATGCCACGGTCGAGCCGGCCCGAGTCTATGTCGAATCCGCCGACGTCCTGGGCCAGGTGCAGGAGGGTGGCAGGGCCATCGCGCGCTACTTCAAACCGGATCGCCGCCGAGCCGTGGCGCTTGCGTGGGTCTCGGCCTGGAACCTCGCCGCCTCCGGCGTGCGGCAGAAGCGCCTTAACCTCGCAGGCGACGAGACCGCCACCGCCGACGAGCTGAACGCGCTGCACAATAAACTCTCGAAAAAACCGGGTCGCAAGACGACGGCGCGGAAGTCCTCATCGGCCGGTGGCGCCGCGACGGGTGCGAACTCCGGGCCGCCGCCGCCGCCCCCGCCGCCTCCTCGGCGTCTCAAGGCTTTCCCGGAAGCGATCAGCTTCTCGGCCTCGCTCAATGAAGCGGCCGAGGAGGGTTCGGCCCCCGGACCGCGGCGAAAGAAACGCCGGCCATTGCCGAGCGACGCACCGCCGCCTGGAGCAAAGCAGCCCGCCGCTCCGGCTTCGGCGCGGCAGGCCTACTCGTCGGAGCAGCTTCAGGCGGACGGCTGGCGCTATCTGGAGCTTGCCCTCGGCGACGAGGACGACCCGCTGATCGACTTTCAACGCGTGCCCGGCCTCGGGGCGGATGGGGCCATCAACTGGAAGACGTTCGTCGAGCTCAAGGCCCACGGGCGAGGCCTTCCCGCGAATGAGTCGCTGACTGCGGCGGAATTCGAGCGAGCCCGCCAGGCCGGACCAAACTATTGGCTGGCTGTCGTGACCGGGCTGGAGGAAGGCTTCAACACGGAAATCCGGGTCTTCGCCAATCCCCTGCAGACGCTTCCCTGGACTCCTTCAAGCAGCGTCCTGGTGTCCGGCCTGCAGTCGGGCCGCCGGCTCGTCATCGACGTGCACGGCCATGCGGAAGTCACCGAGGACGGGCCCGAATGACGATCGCATCCATCAAGGGGAATCGAGCGGGATCAGCGGCACAGCGACAGGGTGGCAGGGCAAGATAAAATCCGGCCTGCGATCCTGAACATCGCCGGCCGGGTACATCGGTGAGAGGGCGGTGCGGGACGCGGGAGCCCGTCCATGACCGAGCCGCGCGACCCGGACCTGTTCGACTGGCGCCCGCCCCTGACCGCCCGGCGAGAGACGCCTCCGGTCGGGCGGACCGCTGGCCTGGTCGGCCGGGCGACTCCGGGGATGCCGCCGCGCGCCCGGGCGCGACATTTCTCCGCCAAGGGCTCGGCCCGGCGGGTGCGGCCGGTGCGGTCGACGACGGGCGGGCAACGCCGGGTGATGGTCAAGGCTCGGGTGGTGCGCATGACGCCGGGCGCGAAGAAGGCGCTGATGACCCACGTCCGCTACGTAGCCCGCGAGGGCGCGGGCGCGGACGGAGAGCAGGGGCGGTATTTCGACGCCCGCAGCGATGACGCCGACGCCCGCGTCTTCGCCGGGCGATGCGAAGCGGACCGGCATCATTTCCGGCTGATCGTGAACCCGGAAGACGGTCGCGACCTTCCCGACCTCAAGGCTTTTGCGCGGCGCTTCA
Organism: Brevundimonas vancanneytii; assembly: GCA_943367565.1. Lineage (GTDB taxonomy): Bacteria > Pseudomonadota > Alphaproteobacteria > Caulobacterales > Caulobacteraceae > Brevundimonas > Brevundimonas vancanneytii_C. The sequence goes on along the minus strand of CALRJO020000010.1, from coordinate 11,402 downwards.
TGGCCCAGGTTGAGAGCGACATGGGCACGCCGCTGGACTGGGTGGCGGGCGCGCATTTCGACACCGGCCGGCCGCACCTCCACATCCTGCTCAGGGGCAAGCGCGACGACGGCCGCGACCTCGTCCTGCCTCGGGAATATGTCAGCCACGGCCTCAGAGGTCGCGCCCAGGAACTGGCCACCGAGATCCTCGGACCGCGGCAGGAGCGATCCTCCGACATCGAGCGGGAGATCACGGCCGACCGGTTCACGCGGCTGGACCGGACGCTGCTGGCCGGGGTCCACGACGGACAGCTGGCATTGGGGAGCCTCCCGCCCGAGCAGCAGTCGGATAGCCTGCGCCGGCTGGTCCATCTGGAGACGCGCGGGTGGGTGACGCGGGAGGGGCCGGAGCGGTGGTCGGTGCCTGCGGACTTCCGCGAAGGTCTTCAGGCTCACGGCGAGCGGGAGGCCCGGGAGCGTGCGGCGGCCAAGGCGTTGTGGGGCTCGGAGTGGTCGGGCCAGATCGATCGTCTGGGGCCGATGGAGCCGGCGGCGGGAGAGACTGTGACCGGCGCCTATGTCGGGGTGCAGCCGATCGGGCCCTACGGATCGGGGCCCCAAGCTGTGGTGCTGGAGACCTTCGAGGGACAGTTGGGGCATGTGCGACTACCCAGCCTAGATGCGGCTCTGGTGCTGGATCGCGTTCCGCCCGGGGCCATCGTCCAGATCCATGCGCAGGCCCGCCCGGCCCGCGCGTCCGACCAGACCATCGCGGAGGTCGCAGGAGAGAGGGGCGGAGTTTACTCAGCGGAGGTGCACCGGGCGCTGAGACCTGAAGACAGCTCCGCTTTCATCGACCGTCATCTGCGGCGGCTGGAGGCCATGAGCCGCGAGGGTGCCTGCCGCTCTTTGGGGGAGGGGCGGTTCGCGATCGGGGCGGACTATCCCGAGGCGGCCGCCGCCGTTGATCGAGCGAAGCGTGGAGCGACGGAACTACGCGTCCGGGTTCGGGATCCGCGCCCGCTGGAGGCCCAGGTGCGGGCGCAGGCCTTCACTTGGCTGGATAGGGGACTACGGGGTCAGGTCGATATCGCCACGGGCGGCCCTTTGGCCGAAGAGATGCGTGTCCGGCTTCAGGAGCGAGCCGGCGTGCTGAGAGCCTGGGGCGTCGGCTCGGGCGAGCCGCTCAGACTCGGCAAAGCCGACGAGACGGCCTTGCGGGGGGCGGAGGTGAAGAGCGTGTTCGAGCGGCTCGGAACCAACGGCAAGCCGGTCGAACTCGCCAGGACGAACCAGAGCTTCTCCGGTGTCTATATGGAGAAGATCCATGTCGCCGGCACGCCCTATGCGGTCGTAGAGGGCCGCCACGGGATCACCCTCGCGCCGTGGCGGGCGGCTCTGGAGGCCTGCCGGGGCCAGGCGATGACCGCCGTCCTGCAAGGCGGCTCGGTGGACTTCCGCTTCGGCCAGCAGCTTGGTCGAGGGCAGGGGCTGGAGCTCTAGGCGCCGGGCCGGTCGTCATGGTCCGCGGCCTGCCATACGCCCATGCGGCGGGGCTGGCTGGAGGACGAGCGCAGGTCGGTCAGCTGGCTGCGGGCCCACTCATGAAGCTTGCTCTTCGGATAGTAGGGCGTTCGGCCCAGATGCAGGCAGGGCGGCCCGTCCGATCGCGTGCAGAAGATCTTAGCGAGGGTGGAGGGGGCTCTTCGGATGCCCATCGTCGCCAGCTCGCGCGACGCCTCCTTGCGGGTCAGCAGGGTGTCTTCGGTCGGTCCAAGTTGAAGGCCAGGCATGGGGAAACTCCACAGAATGGTCCCCGACCGTGCGATTCCGTCGGGGACAGTCAATGGAGCCCTCGGATGGCGATCACGACGGACTCGGTTTCACCGTGATGCAGGACTTTTCAGGTGGTCTACCCGCTCACGACCGGTCGAGCGATTGTGATCGGAAAGGCAGCTTCACGCCTTCAGGCGAACGCCAGGACCGCCTTGGGGATCGGCCGGGATGAAGACGACGCCGGCGTCCTCAAGCGTCTGTTGAACCTTGTCCAAGGTTCGCGACTGCATGCCGCCGCGTCCGGATTCATATCGCTGGATCGTCGAAGGCGCGACAGAGGCTTTTTCGGCAAGCTCGCGAACGCCAAGTCCAGCAGCGGTCCGCGCGAGTTTCAGCTGTAGCGGGGTGATTGTCGGCACAGTGTACTCCAAATTGCGCACACCGTGTTGACTCGATCGGTTCGGTGTGCTCACTTTCGCGCACCTTGTGATCAAAATCTAGCACAGCGCTGGTCTGTGGCGCGAAGCGAGCCGTCAATGCCAGCCGATAAGAGGCCCCGAACCAGTGTGACACGACGCTTGATCGTGGGAACTGTCACTGCAGTCCCGATGGCCACGCGCGTTACGGCCAAGCCTGACAGTGTCGGTGGTGACTTCCAGGCTTGGCTACAAGCCGACGACCGACTGGGGTCGTTGACTTTGGAATGGAGCTGGGCCGAGGCCGACCTTATCGCCTCGGCCGTCGCACCAGCTTCCTTCAACCCGACAAACCAGATGCAGCGATTGGAGCGCCAGATCGCACGCATCGATCAGAAGCGGTCCGTGCTGCTGGACCGCATAGTGAGAACACCTGCGGGAAGCCCCGAAGAGGCCGTGGGTAAACTCCTCGTCGCCAGGAGGTTGCTGGAAGGGGAGGGTGGAGCGGAGCACGATCTCGTGGCGGACGCAGCAATGCGTCTCGCGACTGTCCACCGACTGGTTGATTGATCAACGTCAACTGGGCTCTAGCAGCCGACATAGGCTCTTTCGCCGGGAAGCCGACGTTCAACCATGCAGATGCCTAGCGCCGGTAGGATCGAGAAGGGACAGGCTGTGAGACCGCCGCAGCGCTCGCAGGTCGATGCAGTAAAACCGGTGTCTTGAGAAGCGGCACGGTCGCAGTCTTCTGCCGCGTGACAGTTTTTGACGCCCCCATCAGGCAGTGTCAGGCATCATCAACTCATGAGGCATTATCAAATGGCTACCCGCTACGTTACCCGGTCCGGGAAGGACAAAGACGGCGACATCACCAAGCTTTGCAAGCAAGGCGAGGTGTGGTCGCCCCGCTTGAAGGCGGATGCGATCCGCGACATCGAGAACAAGGTCCACGATTACTATGTGTCCTGGACCGACGGTCAGAAGACCCCGATCCGGGTCGTGAACGGAACGAGCGGAAAATACCTGCGCACGCAGCGCGACGGCTCCACCAAGAACAACCTCGACGACCTGGACGACTGCTAGTCGGTCAGGGAAGGCTTTCAAAATCCGACCGCCGATGATCCTGGACCCGGGCGCGCAAGCTCTCGGGTTCCAGGACCTCGACGGCGTCGCCCCAAGCATAAAGATGCCAGCACATTTCCAGCGAGCCCGAGGCCGTAAACCTCACCGTCAGGGACCCGTCCCCGCCCTCCTCGACGGTCTGCGTCGGGTGGAAGACAAACCGCCGTGCCCGCGCGGCCGCCGCCGGCTTGAACCGCCACGCGACATCGGCGGCGTCGCTGTCGTTCACGTAGGAGCCGAAGGCCTTCTGCGCGTGGGCGCGCAGACTGAACCCCGGATCGATGACGAAGCCCTCGTTCAGGCATTCCGCCGTTTCGATCTCCTCGACCTTGTAGTGCAGCAGGCCCGCCTCGGGTTTGGCGGTGTCCCGGGCGACGAGATAACGCCGCACGCCAAGGAGGAGGCCGTACGGCTCCACCGTGCGCGGGGTCGCCGGGCGCCCGCCGCGTCCCGGGTAGTGAATTCGCAGCTGGCATCCACCCTTGAGCGCTTTCGAAATCGCGGCGTCGACGTCTGGCTGGACGGCCGGCCGGGGGCCCGGCCTGGCCGCATGGCCCAAGGCTTCAAGCAGGGCCTCCTCGTCCGGAGCGAGGCGAGCCCGTGCAGGGCCCGGAATAAGGGCTCGAACCTTGGCCTCGAAACTTCGCAGCCGCGCCGCCTCCGTCGTGTTACCGGCCAGACGCAGTTCCTCAATGGCCGCCGAGAGCGCGACCAATTCATCGGCCGTGGGCGTGAGGAACTGGGAAACGGCGCTGACGGGCAGAATCCACCGACGGCGGCCCTCGTCATCGGTCTCATGCCGCACAGAGGGGAAGCACGTCTGGAGCGCGTCGATCATCCGCTGAGCGGTCCGGCGTGTGCGTCCGAACTCCGCCTCGATCTCCAGCAGCGACACGCCTCGGCGCCCGGACGCCATCACCGCCAGCTGAACCAGGTCCTGGGCCTTGTCGAACGACATTTCGGTTCCGGTAGTGACAAGCTGGGCAATACTATCCACGGCTTAATCGTCATGGGAAGGAATCATCATGAGGCGGATTGACGGTAAGTTACGCCTTTCGGCGTCCGACCTGATGCGGTTCCAAGGCTGCCGTCATGCGACGGTGCTCGATCTTTGCTATCTGGACGATCGCACCCTGACCCCGGACGCGGACACGGACGACGCGCTGCTCCTCCAGCGACAGGGCGACGACCACGAGCTGAATTTTTTGGAGACGCTGCACGCGTCCGGCCGCGTGATCGCCGAGATCGAGAAAGACGGCCTGACGCTGGAGGAATCGGTCGATCGCACGCTGGCGGCATTGCGATCCGGCGCCGACATCGTTTTCCAGGGTGCCTTCCTCGAGGGCGCCTGGGGCGGCTATTCCGACTTTCTGGAGAAGGTGGATACGCCTTCTGCGCTGGGCGACTTTTCCTATGAGGTGGTCGACACAAAGCTGAAGCGGAAGCCCGATCCCAAGCATGTGCTCCAGCTGTCTCTCTACTCGGACCTTCTCGCCCGGATCCAGGAACGGGAGCCTGAACAGGCTCATCTGGAGCTCGGGGATGGATCCCGCTTCTCGGTGGATCTGGCCGGGGTGTCCGACTACGCCCGTCACGCGCGCAGGCGTCTCGAAGCTTACCTTCAGGACCCTGGCGAGACCCGGCCTCAACCTGTCGCGGGCTGCGGCCTTTGCCGCTGGCGCTCGACCTGCCGGGCCGGATGGGAAGCGACCGACAGCCTGACCCTGGTGGCCGGCATCTCCGCCGGTCAGAGAGAAAAGCTGGAGGCTGCGGGGGTCGGGACAATGACGCAACTCGGCGCCCTTTCCGGGCGCGTCCCCGGACTGTCGTCCGCGACCCAAGACCGGCTCACGGTCCAGGCCGCACTGCAGACCGCCCGCCGCGCGGGCGGACCGCCGGCCTTTCGTCTCCGTGCGGCGGAGCCCGGGCGTGGCCTGGCTCTCCTGCCGCAGCCCGACCCCGGCGACGTCTTCTACGATATCGAGGGCGACCCCTATTATCCGGACGGCCTGGAATATCTCCACGGCCTCTGGTTCCAGGAGGATGGCCAGTGGCGGTTCAAGGCGTTCTGGGCCCATGATCGTGAGGCGGAAGGCGAGGCCGTCACCGGGCTGCTCGGTTTCCTGACCGACCATTTCAGGCGTCATCCGGCCGCTCATCTGTATCACTACGCGAACTACGAGGTCGCAGCCCTGCGTCGTCTGACGACGCAGCACCGGCGGGGCGAGGCTGCGATGGATCAGCTCCAGCGTGAACGGCGGTTCGTCGATCTGCACAGGGTCGTCGCCGGCGGTATGCAAACCTCCGAGCCCGGCTACTCGATCAAGGACCTGGAAGCCTTCTACATGGAGAAGCGGAGCGGCGATGTCGCGACCGCAGGGGCCAGCGTCGTTGTCTACGAGCGTTGGCGAGAGAGCGGCGATCCGGACCTGCTGGAGCAGATCCGGGACTACAACGAGACGGACTGCCGATCGACCCAGCTGCTTCGGGACTGGTTGGTGTCGACCGTCCGACCTGCGGAGATGGGTTGGAGAGGCCAAGGGGCGATTCCCGAGGACGGCGCGATGTCGACGGTCGCTGTGGAGGAGGCGGCGCACGCGGACCTGCGCCGCAGGCTTGCACCGATCGAGAGCCGGTTCGGCGGGGACGCCACCGATCTTCTGGCCGATCTGCATGTCTTCCACGCTCGGGAAGACAAGCCGTCATGGTGGGCGATTTTCGACCGGCTATCGCGCGAGAGCGAGGAGCTGCTGGAGGATCTCGACTGTATCGCAGGACTTGAGGCGGTCGGGCCGGCCGTGCCTGACAAGCGTTCGATGGCCCGGACTTACCGGTATCCAGAGCAGGAAACCAAGTTGCGGGCGGGACGCAAGCCTTGCGTCAAACCCTCCGACGGCCCGTTGAGCGTCGATCTGTCGGACATGCGGGACGGCACTCTCGTCCTACGAGCGACGCCCGCGCGCTACACCCTGCCGGATCGGCTCGATCTCCTGCCGGCGATGCCGATCGGGAACACCGCCCTGCGCGACGCTATCGCCGCGGTCGCCGACGGCCTGGTCACCGCCCCCGACGGGCTGCGAGCGGTGGGTGACCTGTTGGGCCGTTCGCCGCCGCGCTTCGGCGACGGGCCGCGGCCTGGAGGGGTCATCGACCCGGCGGGCGATCTCACCCCACAGATATGCCAGGCCATCGCCAGCATGGACGATACGGTGCTGGCTATTCAGGGCCCGCCGGGTACCGGCAAGACCTGGGTCAGCGCCGCCGCGATCGTCGAGCTCGTTCGGTCCGGGCAGCGTGTGGCAGTCTCTTCCAACAGTCACAAGGCCATCGGAAACCTTCTGGACACCGTCGCCCGGCGGGCGCATTCCGAAGGGGTCCGATGCTCGGTCGTGCAGAAGGTGTCCGGCGACGATGACGCCGATCCGCACCCTGATATCGTGAGCGTCCGCGACAACAAGGCGCCCGAAATCGGTGCGGCCGATGTTGTCGGGGCGACCGCGTGGCATTTCGCGACCTATGGCGCGCCGGCATTCAGCCACCTTTTCGTCGATGAGGCCGGCCAGGTGTCGCTCGCCAACCTGCTGGCCATGGCCCGCGCCGCCCGTAACCTGGTGCTCGCGGGCGATCCCATGCAGCTCCCGCAGCCGATCCAGGGCCATCATCCCGGCCTGAGTGCGTCGTCCTGCCTCGAATATCTGATGGGCGATGACAGGGTCATCGCGCCGGACCGCGGAATCTTCCTGCCCGTGACCCGGCGCATGCATCCCGGTGTCTGCGAGTTCATCTCGCGCGCTGTCTATGAAGGACGGCTGCAGCCCGACGCCGAGGCGGCCAACCAGACTCTGGTCGCCAAGGATGGTCAGACCTCGCTGACCGGTGCGAGGCTGGAGCCGGTGATCCATGCCGGGCGCAGCCAGGTCAGTCCGGAGGAGGTGCGGGCTATCGTACAGGCGGTCGCCGACCTGACTGGTTCCTCGTATACGGCTCGCGACCGGGCGACCCGACGCATTGGCCACGCGGACATCCTAGTTGTCGCCCCGTACAATGCCCAGGTGAATGCGCTCCGGGCGGCGCTTCCCGCCGAGGTCCGTGTCGGGACCGTCGACCGATTCCAGGGCCAGGAGGCTCCGATCTGTCTGATCTCCATGACCACTTCGAGCGCCGATGAGCTGCCCCGCGATATCGAATTCCTGTTCTCGCTGAACCGCATCAATGTCGCCGTGTCCCGCGCCCAGGCCGCCGCGATCGTATTCGCGAGCCCCGCCCTTCTAGAGACGCCCTGCCGGACGGTCGAACAGATGCGGCTGGTCAACACGCTCTGTCTGCTGGAGGCCTACCGACCTCCTGGGGGGTGACAGGATTTGTCGCCCCGGCCTGTCACTGTGGACTGTGGCCGGATGCCGGTGACAGAGGAGCAGATCATGAAGTCCCGGGTCGACGGAACATGGACCGGCTGGAGCGGAGATACGATCGTGCCCTTGGAGAACGGCACCGTCTGGCGGCAGGTGAACTATCACTACTGCTATCGCTACAAGTACCGGCCGAGGGTGGAGGTTCGAGGCTCGATGATGCAGATCGAGGGGATGCCTCGCCCGATCCGGGTGCGCCGCATCGCTTGAGGAGGCTACGTGAGTGTCAGCCTTCTCCCCGGGTCGAGACGCCGAAGCTAGCTAACGGCCGCGGTCCAGAATTCGGCGATGAGCTAGCAATCCAATCCACTCGGTCGGCCGGAAACAACCATTCGTCCTTCGTGGCGGAAGATCGTCACATATTACACGAGGCCTTTCTGATGACGGACCTTGTATGTTGGTCAAGTCCGTAGAGCTCCTCAACCAATTCTTCGACCCGCTCCCTGGCCGCAGCGGCCTTGGAGGCCCAGACTCCCGCCGCCCCACTTCCGGTCGCGCCCGCTTTTTCCAAGGCCGCAATCAACTCCTGTACCTTTGAGTCGATTTTTGCGCACAGGGAGGGCAGTGAGGCAGAAAGCACGGGAATGGGAATCTCCTCGAGCTGCACATTCTTGATGCGGTGATCCACGAATTTGTGGGTGAACCAGAAATTGATCACCCGCGAGTTTAGTATGCCCACCAGCGCATACAGCGAGACCGGGGAACCGGGATGCAGGTTTACGATATTCAGGTTTACCCCGGCATAGGCGTTCTGAAGATCGACCGTGGCGATTAGGCGCCTGCGAAGCTGCACGTTACGAATGCCTTGCACGAGAATCTTGGGCTGCTCAAAGATGGATGGCTTCCGCGGCCAATGGAGAGCGTGCCAAGGGATCTTGCCAGCAGCCGTTTCTCTTCGCCTCTCTAGCCTGGTCTTGGCCGGACGGAGCTGCGCCAAGACTTTGGGGCGGCCGGCTAGAGCGATGTCCTTCGTCATGTAGAGAAGTTTGTGGCGGCCGCTCGGCGGTCTGAACTCCGAGATGTCCGATCCGAATAGGAACGGCTTTAGAAGCCCACGGTCACTTGCATCCAGATCAAACGATTCCGCGATAAAGACATCGTCCGCTCCGGTGACGATACCTTGGAAGGTGCGCGCGATCTCACTTAAGGGGCGACAGACCTTGCTCTCCAACTTTGAGATGATCCCATCTTCCGCCTTTGACCGAAGCGAAATACCAGACGCTGAGATCGCGCTCTGTGGGACATGTACAGGAGGAGCTTTCTCTGGCCCGAAACCCGCAGGGGTGGCGAGGTGCTGGCGCAAGACGATCTGGTTTTCACCAGACCCGCTCGCGGTCAGCGTTAGCGTGTCCTTATTGACATTCTTGAAGACGCTACCTCCCAGCACGACGATCTCTTCGACACAGAGTCGCGATGCCAAAAGCTCCCTAGTTCGAGAGAAGGCTTGGTTGTTGAGCAAACTTGAAGGGATGATGAGGCCTAACCGCGATTTGGGTCCGGTCAAGCGGGAGAGGATCGCCTCAAGGAACAGGCCATAGGCATCGAACCTCTTTTGGAAGGTCGAGTAGCTTGCCTGGTAGTAGGGGAGTAAATCCTTCCGCATCTCAAATATCGGAAGGTAGGGAGGATTGCCTACGACGACGTCGAAGTGCGCGCCACTTCCTAGGAACGGAAACTCCGTCTTCCAGTGGAAGGGGCAGATATCCAAGACATTGCTCTCATCCTCGAACGTATCGGGCGAAAGGATGTCGTAGGCATCCACATCGACTAGAGAGTTTCCCCACTTTATATTCCGGTGCAGATCAGGCAACGCCCTGGTCTGAAACAGGTCCATCTGTCGCGCAATGGCGTCCTTCGTCTCTCCTTCGAGGACCTTCAAGCATAGTGAGAGTTTTGTTACCTCTACTGCCTGTCGATCGAGATCGACCCCGTAGATGTGATCGAGCAGAATGCGGCGGCGCTCTGCGATTGACAGCCTCCACTCCCCCGCGCCGGTCTGATAGATTTTCGGCTCCCGCCCCTTAGAGTACTTGGCTGCGCCCTCGCTAATGTAGGTTGCGAGGTACCAGTCAAGAAGGTGCTGATAGACTTCGATCAGAAAAGAGCCTGAGCCGCAGGCCGGATCGACCACCCGGAGTGGCGCGGAGGTCTTTGATCTCCTGTCGAGCCCTGCGACTTGCGTCGCTGTGCGACCCTCTAGCAAGGGATTTAGCGTAGACGCCACAAGATGCCGGACGATGTAGGTGGGTGTATAGTAGACACCGCCGGCCTTTTTGACCTCCGGTTTTCTCTCTACAAGGGCCTTACGACCGCGGATCTCGATCACCTTGCCGAGAAACTGTTCGTAGACCTGGCCTAGGATATCCGCAGGCAGTACAGAAAATTCGTAGGGGCTGTCTGGGTAATACAATCCTTTTACAATCGATCGGATGACTTGATCATCGATTGTCAGCCCGAGGGAGACGGCATCAACCGGTTCGGAGACGTCGGGAGAAGGCTTGAAGTGGAACAGACCCGAGTTGTAACGCTTGTCCGCGAGCCTGAAGATCTGGCCCAAGCGAAGGTAGGCATCCTTACCGATGGCCAGCTTGCCCAGTGTCCCATAGGGCTCAATGCCCCTATCCTCGGCAATCCGTAAGAAGATGATGCGGTCGATTATCTGCTGAACTGACGTGTTTAGCTGCCGCGCATCAACTGAGCGGTTGCGAAGCGTGATGTTCGACGCGAGGCTCGCGCGCCATATCTCGATTTCCGCCAAAAAGGCATCATCGACTTCGCTGGTCCCCCGCTTGCGTTTGTTGTCCTCTGCGTAACGATCGAATGCGCCGCGTAGAATGGCCTCTCGACCGAGGATTCCCGCGATCTCTTCCCACTTTTCCTCATATTGATCGAAGGTGAGATACATCACTCGCGCGACGCTTGACCGATCCCCCTTCGATGGGGCTATCCGACAGTCGTATAGGGCAAGTTCCTCGAAATCTGTCAGGACGGATAGAGGAAGCTTCGCACTCCACGCATACCTGCGAAGCTGGTAGGCCGGATGGGGATCACTTCGGATGTTGACCGAAGGTTTCTTGGCTTCAAGGAAGAACTTCCGCGTGCCGCCTATGCGGAACGCATAGTCGGGAGCTTTGACGTTACTGCCAATCCGGATCGAATCCTCATGGATGACGTCCTTGTAGGCCTCGGCGTACCGGTTGTTGTTTTGAATGTCCCAACCCAGCAACTCGAAAAACGGGTCGATGAACTCTCGTCTGAGGCGAGTTTCATTGTATGCAGCGGACTTATAATCAGCTTTGTTCTCACGAAAATGGTCGACTAATTCCCCGAGACGAGCAGGCACCACCATCGATCTTTATGCCCCCTGGGTCGGTCCGCGTTGCGTGGTCTTAACACGCTAACATGCGCTTCCCGACAGAGTAGAAACTCATTCCTCGCTCACGACAAATTCCAGCGTACCGATGGATTGTCGACAAGCTTGGTGCCTCGACATTGACTTGGTTGGCGCGCAACAGCCGTCGGCGCTCCGCAACCATGGAGTGGACCTCCTGACGTGACCCCCGTTTCTCATCCAGCCATAACGAGAGTCCTTGGTTGATCTGAACTGGTGTTGGCGGGGTTGGCAATAGGCCGGTCTGAGCAGCCATCAACCAGCGCAGCAGACCGGCCGCTCTGTCCGGTGAGCGCCTGTGCGTAGG
>CALRJO020000009.1:0-60306 GCA_943367565.1 Brevundimonas vancanneytii | reverse complement strand
TGGCCGTGATCCTCATCCTGCGGCCGGGGACCGACGCGGCGCGCGCCGCGGTCGAACCGGCGGCGGTCGCGGCCATGACGGACGACCGACTCGAAGGTCTCGGCCGGGTCGTCGACGGCGATACGCTGGATGTCGGCTCCGTGAGGGTGCGCCTGCACGGCATCGACGCCTTCGAACGCAATCAGATGTGCGAGCGGCCGAGCGGCGCCTGGGCCTGCGGGGCGGCGGCGACGCGGTCGATGCGGGCGCGGGCGGAGGGGCGGCAGCTGGTCTGCCAGGTGCTCGACACCGACCGCTACGGCCGCAAGGTCAGCCGCTGCGAACGGGACGGCGTCGATATCGGGGGCGCTCTCGTCGCCGAGGGCCTCGCCCTCGCCTATCGCCGCTACAGCCAGGACTATGTCGCCGCGGAGACGGCGGCCCGCGCTCGCGGCGTCGGGGGCTGGGACGGATCGTTCGATCGACCCGAGCAGTGGCGCAGTCGCGGGCGGAGCCGGCCCGCGCCCTGATTGCGCCGCCAGCCTATATCCGATGTAACTTGATCCCAAGAAAGAACGACGGTTTACGGCCGCTCTTCATCGGAGGGATTCATGATTTCGGTATCGAACAATTTCCTGCGTCTCGGCGTCCTGTCGGCGCTGGTCGGGATGACGCTGGGCGTCTGGATGGGCGCCAACCAGGACTTCGCGTTGAGGCCGGTGCATGCCCACATCAATCTGCTGGGCTTCGCGTCGATGATGCTGTTCGGCCTCTTCTATCGAGTCTTCCCGGCCGCGGGCCGCGGCTGGCTGCCGATGTCGCATTTTGTCCTGTCGGTCGTCGGCTTCCTGATCCTGATGCCGTCCCTGACGCTGATGCTGCTCGGCAAGCCCCTGTTCATGCCCGGGATGATCGCCTCGGAGATCATGCTGGTCGCGTCGATGGCGCTGTTCGTGATCATCGTCTTCAAGGCCACGATGACCAGGGAAGCGGCCACAGCCTGACCCGTCAGGCCGTCGCCCAATAACCGAGACTGCGGGCGCTGATCGGCGCCCGCGTCTCCTCCACCCGCGCCATGATGAAGGCCCGGAAGGCGTCCGCCTCGGCGTCGCCGACCAGGAGCCGCAGCGAACGGATGATCCGCGTGATCCGCAGGTGGTTGTGGTTGTTCGGCATCAGCCAGTCGTGGGTGGAGCCGTAGAAGCTCGCCATGCGATCGGTCGCCGCGGCGAGAGCCATGGGCGCGAGTTCGGAGACGCGAATGGCCTGAATGTCGCCCGGCGTCAGCACCGGCGCGCCGGGCACGGCCGCCGACGGCTCCGGCAAGGGGAACAGCCACTGGATGAAGTCGTGCGTGTGCTCCAGGGCCACGTCATTCATGGAGAGGACGCCGAACAGGGTGCGGCCCCGGGCGTCCGTCCCCTCGCCTTCCAGAAACAGTATGACGGGACCCGCGACCACGACGGCCGGCCCTCAGGCCGCCCTGTCCCAGTTCAGCACCACCTTGCCCGACTGGCCGGAGCGCATGGCCTCGAAGCCTTCCTCGAACCGCTCATAGCCCATCTGGTGGGTGATCAGCGGCTGCAGATCCAGACCGGCCTTCAGCAGGCCCAGCATCTTGCGCCAGGTGGTGAACATCTCGCGGCCATAGACGCCCTTGATGGTCAGGGCCTTGAGGATGATGGCGCCCCAGTCGGTCTCCATCGGCTTCGACGGAATGCCCAGCATGGCCATGCCGCCGCCCATGATCAGGGTGTCGACGCACTGTTTGAAGGCGATCGGCGAGCCCGACATCTCCAGCGCCACATCGAAGCCGACCTTGAGGCCGAGTTCGTGCATGACGCCCTTCAGGTCCTCCTTGGTCGTGTTCACCGTCCGCACGCCGGGGGCGACCCGCTGGGCCAGCTCAAGGCGGAAATCGTTGATGTCGGTCAGGACCACGGTGCGGGCGCCGGCATGACGGGCGACGGCGGCCGCCATCATGCCGATGGGTCCCGCGCCCGTGACCAGCACGTCCTCGCCCAGCAGGTCGAACTGTTGGGCCGTGTGCACGGCGTTGCCGAACGGATCGAGGATCGAGCCGATCTCCCACGGCACATCATCCGGCAGCTCGATGACGTTGAAGGCCGGGGCGACGACGAACTCGGCGAAGGCGCCCTGGCGATTCACGCCGATGCCGCGTGTGTCGGGGTCGAGGTGGAAATGACCGGCGCGGGCCGCTTCAGAGTTCAGGTCGATGACATGGCCCTCGGCGGAGACGCGCTGGCCGATCCTGAGTCGGCGGTCGACGTCCTTGCCGATGGCGACGATCTCGCCGGAGAATTCATGGCCGGTGATCATCGGCACCGGGACGTTCTTCTGGCTCCACTCATCCCAGTTCCAGATGTGGATATCGGTGCCGCACACGGCCGTGCGCTTGACGCGGATCAGCACGTCCTCGTCGCCGGCGACGGGGATGGGGGCGTCGATCAGTTCGAGGCCGACGCCGGGCCTGGTCTTGGCCAGGGCCTTCATGGTGCCAGAGTTCGACGTACCCATCAGATAACTCCCAATTCGCGTCCGGCCGTCGTGAACGCAGCGACCGTTTGATCAATCTGTTCGAAGGTGTGCGCCGCCGACATCTGGGTGCGGATGCGGGCCTGGCCGCGGGGCACCACCGGGAAACTGAAACCGATGACATAGACGCCCAATTCAAGCGCCCGGGCGGCGAAGTCCTGGGCCAGTTTGGCGTCACCCAGCATAACGGGGATGATCGGATGCTCGCCCGGCAGCAGGGTGAATCCGGCCTCGGTCATGGCGGCGCGGTAGCGGGCGGCGTTGGCGAACAGCTGTTTGCGCAGGGCGTCGCCCTCGTCGCCGCCGGCGATGCGGATGGCTTCCATGCTGGAGCCGCAGATCGCCGGGGCCAGGGCGTTGGAGAACAGATAGGGCCGCGCCCGCTGCTTGAGCAGGGACACGACCTCGGACGTCGCGCAGATGAATCCGCCCATGGCGCCGCCCAGCGCCTTGCCGAAGGTGCCGGTCAGGAAGTCGATCTCGACCCCGTGGTGAGCGTAGGAGCCGCGGCCCTGCGGACCGAGGAAGCCCGTGGCGTGGCAGTCGTCGACCATGATCAGGGCGTTGTATTTGTCGGCCAGCGCCCGGATCTCCTTCAGCTTCGCGATATAGCCGTCCATCGAGAACACGCCGTCGGTGGCGATGACGATCTCGCGCGCGCCGTCGGCCCGGGCCTGTTTCAGCTGGGTCTCGAGGTCGTCCATGTCCGAGTTGGCGAAGCGGTAGCGTTTGGCCTTGCACAGCCGGACGCCGTCGATGATCGAGGCGTGGTTCAGGCTGTCGGAGACGATGGCGTCCTCGGCCCCGAACAGGGGTTCGAAGATGCCGCCGTTGGCGTCAAAGGCGGCGGCGAACAGGATCGCGTCCTCGAAACCGAGATAGTCGGCGGTGGCGCGCTCCAGCTCCTTGTGGATCTCCAGCGTGCCGCAGATGAAGCGGACCGAGGCGGTGCCGGCCCCCCATTTCTGCTGCGCTTCGATCCCCGCCCGCGTCACCCGCTCGTCGCCTGCGAGGCCGAGGTAGTTGTTGGCGCAGAAATTGAGCACGTCGCGGCCGCCGACCTTGATCACCGGTCCCTGCCGGGATGCGATGACCCGTTCCGGCTTGGTCAGGCCCTGGGCGTCGATGTCGGCGAGTTCCGCGCGGACGCGGTCATGGAAACTGGCTGTCATGCGCGCTCCGCTACGCCGTTTCCGGCCGCGTTTGAACCCCCCCCGAACCTAAGTCGCGGCGGCGGGCGCCGGTTCCGGAGCCGCCTCGGCCACCGGCCGGAACGGGCTGACCCGGATGCGGCCGCCGCAGGGACTGAAGGCCCGATCGAGGGAAACCGGCGAGGTGTCGCCGGGCGCCGTCATCCGTATACGGGCGACCGAGGGGCAGGTGCGCTGGCCCTGGCTCTCGTTCGGCATGACGTTCCAGGCGATGTCGAAGAAGGCCTTGCCCTGCGGCTCGAGTCGCACCGGGGTCGGCGCCTGCCCCTGCCGGAAATAGCCGCCCGGGGTCTGGTCGGCGCGGATGCCCGTCAGGTCGCGGTCCTGCCGGTCCTGCAGGATCACCGTCGGATAGCCGGTCAGGCTGCAGACCTGGGCGCCGACGTTCTGGACGCCGAGAATGGAGACCCGGTTCCCGGCGCCGGCGTCGCCGCCGTCCGCGGAAAGTCTGAGCTGTGGTCCCCGGCACGGTGGCGGAACGCCGGCCGCGCCCGGCGCCGGGGAGGGAGGCAAGGCAGCCCCGGGCGCCGGCGCGGTCACGGGCGCGGCGGGGGCCGGGCGACTGCATCGTTCAATGACGACCGGCGCGTCCTCGGCCACCAGCCGGCTGAGCGTGGCGCGCTCCACCCCGTCCCGCGTCAGCGACAGCCACTCGATCTCGGCGTCGGCGTAGCGCGCGCCCGAGGCGGCCGGGGCGGCGCGAAGGGCGAAGGTGCGGTCACGGTAGGTGACCTGGGCCGACTGCGTATCAGGATAGGCCACGGCGACCGTCAGGCCGCTGTCGCAGACGAAGGTCGCCGTCACGGGCGCGGCGTCGGCCGTCGGCGTCGTGGGCTCGACCGGAGGAACGGGGGGGTCAGAGGCCTGCCCGCAGGCGGACACCGCCAGGCCGAGGGCCGCCATGACGAGGCCGAGACTCTGGTTCCGACGCATGGCGATCCCTCTGACAAAAATCCGGACGATCTCCAGCCAACGGCAAAGACCTCATCGGCGCAAGGGCGACGATACCGCCGTCAGGCCGTCAGCACCCGCGGCAGTTTGAAGGTCACCGTCTCGCGCTCGCCCGCGTCCTCGGTCACCTCGGCGTCGAAGCGGGCTCGAACCGCCTCGACCAGTTCCTCGATCAGCCGCTCCGGGGCGGAGGCGCCGGCGGTGATCCCGAGGATCGAGACGCCCTCCATCCAGGACCAGTCGACCTGGGAGGCGTCGTCCACCAGCCGGGCGTCGGCGGCGCCCGCGCGCATGGCCACCTCGACCAGCCGCACCGAGTTCGACGAATTCTTCGACCCGACCACCAGCACCAGGTCGCAGCCCTGGCCCAGCCGCTTGACCGCCTCCTGGCGATTGGTGGTGGCGTAGCAGATGTCTTCCTTGTGCGGGTCGGGCAGTTCGGGGAAGCGCCGCTTCAGGGTGGCGAGGATTTCAGCCGTATCGTCGACCGACAAGGTCGTCTGGGTGGCGTAGGCCAGGGGCGCATCGCCCGGCCGCTGGAAGGCCTCGGCGTCAGCCACCGTCTCGATCAGGCTGATGGCGTCCGGCGGCAGCTGGCCCATGGTGCCGACGACCTCGGGATGGCCGGCATGGCCGATCAGGACGATATGGCGGCCGGCGGCGTGATGGCGTTCCGCCTCGACATGGACCTTGGAGACCAGCGGACAGGTCGCGTCGAGATACAGCATCTCGCGCGCCCGGGCCGTCGCCGGCACCGACTTGGGCACCCCATGGGCCGAAAAGACCACCGGCCGGTCGTCGGGGCAGTCGTCCAGCTCCTTGACGAAGACGGCGCCCATGGCCTTCAGCCGTTCGACGACATGGCGGTTGTGGACGATCTCATGCCGCACATAGACGGGCGCGCCGTATTTCTCGATGGCGCGCTCGACGATCTGGATCGCCCGGTCGACCCCGGCGCAGAACCCGCGTGGGGTGGCCAGACGAACGGTCAGGGGAGGCTTGGCGGGCGGCCGGACAGGCGCGTGAACGGTCATGGACGGAACCTAGTCGTTCAGGGCCATCCTCGCCACCACGGTTTAGGCGCGCGCGGGTTTGCCGCGCCTCGGTTTAGCCGCTATCAGCAACGAGCGTGCGCCCCGCGTCGGGCTGTCGCCGCACCTCCTCGTTTCCGGAAGAATATTCGATGCGTCGCGTCTTCAAGGTTTCCCTGGCCTCGGCCCTCGTCGCCGCCGCCGTCACGGCCATGGTCCTGCCCACCGCCGCCAGCGCCCAGTATCCGCAGGGCCAGCAGGGCCGTCCGGGGCAGAGCCCGGGGCAGCGTGAGCAGGAAGCGGGCGCCCAGGAGAACCGGCCCCGCCCGCCGCGTATCGCCCCCCTGCGCCGCAGCGCCGCCGCGGGACCCTGCCCCTATGTGAAGATTCTGTACGACGCCGCCCGCTATGTCGAACTGGTCGGCGACCGGGTGACCATGGCCAATGTCGGCTTCACCGGCGAAATCGAGGGCCTGGTATCGGATTGCGCCTATCAGTCGGACCAGCCGATCACGGTTCATACGCGCGTCCAGTTCAACCTCGGCCGCGGTCCGCAGGCGCAGGGCGACGGCCGCACCTACCGCTACTGGATCGCCGTGACCGAGCGGAACCGCGCGGTTCTGGCCAAGGAATATTTTGATCTGCCGGTCAATTTCGCCGGGGCGACCACCGCCACAGTCACCCAGGACCAGACCATCGTCATCCCGCGCGCCGCGGCGACCACCAGCGGCGACCATTTTGAAGTCCTGGTCGGCTTCGAGGTCACGCCGGCGATGGCGGAGTTCAATCGCAACGGCAACCGGTTCCGCGTCAACGCCGGGACCGGCGCCCAGCCGCCGGCGCAATAAATGACCGATCTCAGGACTGTTCTGGGCGAAGCGGTCGGGGCCGCCTTCGCCGCCGAAGGCGTGGACGCCGCCCTGGCCCGGGTCACCACATCGGACCGGCCCGACCTGGCTGACTTCCAGTCCAACGGCGCCCTCGCCGCCGCCAGGGCGTTGAAGGCCAACCCGCGCGATCTGGCGACGCGGATCGCAGACCGTCTCAAGGATGACGCCCGACTGTCCTCGGTCGAGGTGGCGGGACCCGGCTTCATCAATCTGAAGCTGGCCGACGCCGCGCTGTCGGCGCGCGCCGCCGAGGTGGCGGGCGACCGTGACCACGCCGGAGCCTCGCTGGTCGAGTCATCCCGCAAGGTGATCATCGACTTCGCCGGGCCCAACGTGGCCAAGCCGATGCACGTCGGCCACCTGCGCAGTTCGATCATCGGCGAAAGCCTGAAACGCATCTTCCGCTTCCGCGGCGACACGGTATGGGGCGATGCCCATTTCGGCGACTGGGGGTTCCAGATGGGCCTGCTGATCGTCGCGGTGGGCGACGAGGGCAAGGCCGACGGCTTCCTCGTCGAGGGCGCCGGTCCCTTCCCGGCCGATAGCCCCGTCACGCTCGAAGACCTGGAGCGGCTCTATCCCGCCGCCGCGGCCATGGCCAAGGAGGACGCCGTCTTCCGCGACCGCGCCCGCAAGGCGACGGCGGAACTGCAGGGCGGACGCTCGGGCTACCGCGCGCTGTGGGCCCATTTCGTCGCCGTCAGCCGCATCGCGCTGGAACGCGAGTTCGGCGCGCTGGGCGTGACGTTCGACCTGTGGAAAGGCGAGAGCGACGCCGATCCGGTGATGGCCGAGATGATCGCCCATCTGGAAGCGACAGGCCTGCTGGTCGAGGACGACGGGGCGCGCGTGATCCACGTCGCCCGGCCCGGCGAGACGCGGAAGCGCAAACTGGCCGACGGCTCGGTGATCGAGGCGCCCAGCCCGCCCCCGCTGCTGGTCATCTCGTCCGAGGGTTCGGCCATGTACGGCACGACCGACCTGGCCACGATCCTCGACCGGCGCAAGGCGATCGACCCCGACCTGATCCTCTACGTCGTCGACGAACGCCAGGCCGAGCATTTCGAACAGGTGTTCCGCGCCGCCTGTCTGGCCGGCTACGCCGCCGAGGGCTCGCTGGACCACCTCGGCTTCGGCACCATGAACGGACCGGACGGTAAGCCGTTCAAGACCCGCGCCGGCGGGGTGCTGAAGCTGCACGACCTGATCACCATGGCGGTCGACAAGGCGCGCGAGCGTCTCCACGAGGCCAAACTGGGCGACGACCTGCCCGGGGCCGAGTTCGAGGCCATCGCCCACAAGGTGGCGGTCGCCGCCCTGAAATTCGCCGACCTGTCGAACAGCCGGACCACCAGCTACGTCTTCGACCTCGACCGGTTCATGAGCTTCGAAGGAAAGACCGGTCCCTATCTGCTGTACCAGGCCGTCCGGATCAAATCCCTGCTGCGCAAGGGCGCGGACCAGGGCGCGGCGCCCGGCCCCATCGTTATCGCCGAGCCGGCCGAGCGGGACCTGGCCCTGACGCTGGACGCTTTTTCGCAGGCCGTTGTCGAGGCCTACGACAAGCGGATGCCGCACGTCATCGCCGAGCACGCCTACCGGCTGGCGCAGAGCTTCTCGAAATTCTACGCCGCCTGCCCGGTGCTGATCGCGCCGGACGAGGCGACCCGGGGTTCGCGGCTGGCGCTGTCAAAGGCGGCGCTGGACCAGCTGGAAACGTCGCTTGATCTCCTCGGAATCGACACGCCGGAGCGGATGTAGGCTAGACTGGCGACCTGACTTCCGGAGCCGCCCATGTCGCTCGACGCCTATATCGCCGGCCTGCCCAAGGCGGAACTGCACCTGCATATCGAGGGCTCGCTCGAGCCCGAACTGATGTTCGAACTGGCGCAGCGGAACGGGGTGGCCATTCCATTCGACAGCGTCGAGGCGGTGCGGGCGGCCTATGACTTTTCCAACCTGCAGGACTTCCTCGACATCTATTACGCCGGGGCGAACGTCCTCCTGACGCGCCGCGACTTCGAGGATCTCGCCTTCGCCTATTTCCGGCGCGCGGCGGCGGACAATGTGCGTCACGCCGAAATCTTCTTCGACCCCCAGACCCATACGGACCGGGGCGTGCCGTTCGGCGTGGTGGTCGAGGGCCTGATCGCCGGCATGGACCGGGCGAAGGCGGAGCTGGGCGTCACCTCGGGCCTGATCCTCAGCTTCCTGCGCCACCTGAGCGAGGCGGAAGCCTTCGCCACGCTTGAGGCGGCAAAGCCGTACCTGCACCACTTCGTCGGCGTCGGACTGGATTCGTCGGAGGTCGGCCATCCGCCGTCGAAATTCGAACGGGTCTTCGCCGCCGCCCGCGAACTCGGTTTGAAGCTCTGCGCCCACGCCGGCGAGGAGGGGCCGCCGGCCTATGTTCGGGAGGCGCTGGACCTGCTGCACATCGACCGGATGGATCACGGCAACCGGTCGATGGAGGACGAGGCCCTGATCCGGCGGCTGGCGGCGTCGCAGATGACGCTGACGGTCTGCCCCCTGTCGAACCTGAAGCTCTGCGTGGTCAAGGACCTGAAGGACCACCCCGTGCCAGAGATGCTGCGGCGCGGCCTGCACGTCACCCTGAACTCGGACGATCCGGCCTATTTCGGCGGCTATGTGAACGAGAACTACCGCCAGTTGGCGCAGGCCGTCGGCCTGACCCGGGACCAGCTCACCCTGCTGGCGCGAAACAGCTTCGAAGGGTCGTTCCTGGATGAAGCCGACAAGGCCGCGCGGATCGCGGAAGTCGAGGCCTGGGCCGCCCGTTCCGCTTGACTCCGGCCCGGAGTCGGGCACTAGGTCCGCTCGCTCTCGCGGGAGAGATCGGGGCCGTTTCGGCGGGTCCGGAGCCGAAGGCGCAACCGCCCCGGAAACGCTCAGGCAAACGGACCGCGAGGACATACGGACGCTGGAAAGTCGCTCTCCGGAGCGCGCCGACGGAGCAAGGCGGGTGACCGCCGGAATCTCTCAGGCTTCAGGACAGCGGGGGCGCGAGGACGGCGGAGCTTTCCGCCCCAGTACGCGACTCTGAAGGCCGACATGACCGACGAAACCCTCAAGACCACCCCCCTCAACGCCGCGCATCGCGTGCTGGGCGCCCGCATGGTCGGCTTCAGCGGCTATGACATGCCGGTGCAGTACGAGGGCGTGCTGGCCGAGCACCGCTGGACCCGCGAGCACGCCGGCCTGTTCGACGTCTCGCACATGGGCCAGTGCAGGATCTCCGGCGAGGACGCCGTGGCCCAGTTCGAGCGTTTCGTCCCCGGCGACTATGCGATCCTGAAGGCCGGCCGCCAGAAATACAGTCTGCTGCTGAACGCCGAGGGCGGCATTCTCGACGACCTGATGGCCGGACGGCCCGATCACGACGGCCTCTATGTCGTGGTCAATGCCGGCAACAAGGACGCCGACTTCGCCTTCCTGAAGGCCAACCTGCAGGGTGACGCAAAGCTGACCGTCCTGTCAGACCGGGCCCTGATCGCCATCCAGGGACCCGAAGCCGCCGAGGTCATGGCCGCCCACGAACCGGTGCTGGCCGAGTTCGGCTTCATGGACTGCGCCCGGCTGGTGCTCTTCGGGGTCGACTGCTTCGTCTCCCGCTCGGGCTACACCGGCGAGGACGGCTACGAAATCTCGGTGCCCAACGCCGACGCCGAACGCATCTGGAACGCCATCCTCAAGGACGCCCGCGTCAAGCCGATCGGCCTCGGCGCCCGGGACAGCCTGCGGCTGGAAGCCGGCCTGCCGCTGCACGGCCACGACATCGACGCCTCCACCAGCCCGGTCGAAGGCGCCCTCACGTTTGCCCTGTCGAAATCGCGCAAGGAGCGCGCCGACTTCAACGGCGCGGCCCGCATCCTGAAGGAACTGGCCGACGGCCCAAGCCGCGTCCGCGTCGGCCTCAGCGTCAAGGAAGGCGCCCCGGCCCGTGAGGGCGCTGAGATCGCCGACATGGACGGAAACGTGATCGGCAATGTGACCTCGGGCGGCCCCTCGCCGACGCTGGGCCGCAACATCGCCATGGGCTATGTGCCGCCGAAATTCGCCGAACTGGGGACCGACCTGAAGGTCATCGTGCGCGGCAAGCCCGCCGCCGCCGAGGTCGTCTCCACCCCCTTCGTCGCCCAACGCTACTATCGCAAACCCAAGGCCGTCTGAGCCTTTCGGAGACATACCGATGCATTTCACCAAGGATCATGAATGGGTTCGCCTCGACGGCGACGTGGCCACCGTCGGCATTTCGAAGCACGCCGCTGACGCCCTCGGCGACGTGGTGTTCGTCGAGACGCCGGAAACCGGCAAGACGGTCTCGAAGGGCGACAGCTTCGCCGTCGTCGAGAGCGTCAAGGCGGCCTCGGACGTTTACGCCCCGGTGTCGGGTGAGGTGATCGAGGGCAACGCCGCCCTCGCTTCCGCCCCGGAAACCGTCAACGCCGATCCCGAAGGCGAGGGCTGGTTCGCGAAGATCCGGGTTTCCGACGCCTCGACCGACGGCCTGATGGACCGCGCCGCCTACGACGCCTTCCTCGCTTCGCTCTAAGCCCTTCCCTCCCGCACGGATCTCCCCGCCATGCGCTACCTGCCGCTGACGCCCGACGACCGTTCCGCCATGCTGGCGGCCATCGGGGCCAAATCCATCGACGACCTGTTCGTGGACGTGCCGAAGGCGGCGCGGCGCGCCGGCTTCGTCGACCTGCCGCGCGTGGCGGGCGAGCTGGAGGTCGAGCGGGCGCTGGGGGCCATGGCGGCGAAGAACGCCTCGGCGGGCTCCGTGCCGTTCTTCTGCGGGGCCGGGGCCTACAAGCACCACGTCCCGGCGACGGTGGATCACGTGATCCAGCGGTCGGAGTTCCTGACCAGCTACACGCCCTATCAGCCGGAAATCGCCCAGGGCACGCTGCAGTATCTGTACGAGTTCCAGACCCAGGTCGCGAACCTGACCGGCATGCCGGTGGCCAACGCCAGCCTCTATGACGGCTCGACCGCCATGGCCGAGGGCGTGCTGATGGCCACCCGCGTGACCCGCCGCAACAAGGCGGTGATCTCGGGCGGGGTGCATCCGCACTATGTCCGGGCCACCGAGACCGTCGTCCACGCCGTCGGCGTCGAGACCGAGGTGCTGGCCGCCGCCGTGGACGCAGAGGCCGACGTCATCGCCCGGATCGGGCCCGACACCGCCTGTGTCGTCGTTCAGACCCCGAACGTGTTCGGCACGGCCACCGACGTGACGAAGATCGCCGAGGCGGCCCACGCCGCCGGCGCCCTTCTGATCGTCGTGGTCACCGAGGCCGTGTCGATGGGTCTGCTGAAATCGCCCGGCGAGATGGGCGCCGACATCGTCGCCGCCGAGGGCCAGTCGATCGGCAACGCCCTGAATTTCGGCGGCCCCTACGTCGGCCTGTTCGCCTGCCGCGAAAAGCTGGTCCGCCAGATGCCGGGCCGCCTGACCGGAGAGACCGTGGACGCCGACGGAACGCGCGGGTTCGTTCTGACCCTGTCGACCCGCGAGCAGCACATCCGCCGCGACAAGGCGACCTCGAACATCTGCACCAACTCCGGCCTCTGCACCCTGGCCTTCACCATCCACATGAGCCTGTTGGGCGAGACGGGACTGCGGAAGATGGCCTTGCTGAACCACGAGAAGGCGCTGGCGACCCGAGACGCGCTGGCCGCCATTCCCGGCGTCGAGGTCCTGACGCCGCGCTTCTTCAACGAGTTCGCTGTTCGTCTGCCCAAGCCCGCCGCCGAGGTCGTCGAGCAACTGGCCCAGCACCGCATCCTGGCGGGCGTGCCTTACAGCCGCCTGGCTCCCGATGCCGGCATGGACGACGTCCTGCTGGTGGCGGCGACCGAGATGACCATGGACGGCGACATCAAAATCCTGGCGAGCGCGCTCGCCAAGGTCTGCGCGTAAGGAGCCGGGACCATGAGCACCATGAACACCGTCGGCCGCCCGACCACCCCGAACCGAGTCGAGTCGAAGCCCGCCACCCTGACCGGCGGTCGCGGCCTGCTGCAGGACGAGCACCTGATCTTCGAGAGCGACGGCTGGGGCAAGACCGGCGTCGACCTGCCCGAGCCGAAGACGGATGGATCGGATCTGGGAGATCTGGTCCGCAAGGACCCTATCGGCCTGCCGGGCCTCTCCGAGCCCGAGACGATGCGCCACTATGTGCGCCTGTCGCAGAAGAACCACGCCATCGACCTGGCCATCTATCCGCTGGGCTCGTGCACGATGAAGCACAACCCGCGCCTCAACGAGAAGATGGCGCGTCTGCCGGGCTTCTCGGACATCCACCCGCTGCAGCCGACGTCGACGGTGCAGGGCGCGCTGGAGCTGATGGACACGCTGGCGCACTGGCTCAAGACCCTGACCGGCATGCCGGCCGTGGCCCTGTCGCCCAAGGCCGGCGCGCATGGGGAGCTGTGCGGCCTGATGGCGATCCGCGCCGCCCACGAGGCCTCGGGCGAGCATGAGAAGCGCCGCAAGGTGCTGGTGCCGACTTCGGCTCATGGGACCAACCCGGCCACCGCCGCCTTCGTCGGCTACACCGTCGTGGAGGTGGCCCAGACCGATGATGGTCGTGTGGATGTCGCCGATCTGGCCGCCAAGCTGGGCGACGACGTCGCCGCCATCATGGTGACCAATCCGAACACCTGCGGCCTGTTCGAGCGCGACATCCTCGAGATCAGCCGCCTGACCCACGAGGCGGGGGCGTATTTCTACTGCGACGGCGCCAACTTCAACGCCATCGTCGGCCGGGTTCGCCCGGGCGATCTGGGCGTCGACGCCATGCACATCAATCTGCACAAGACCTTTTCGACGCCGCACGGCGGCGGCGGTCCGGGCGCGGGTCCGGTGGTGTTGTCGGAGGCGCTGGCGCCGTTCGCGCCTGCTCCGTGGGTCGTCCATGACGCCGATGGTTATCGCCTGATCGAGCGCGAGGAAGACGAGGCGGCCCAGGCCTTCGGGCGGCTGTGCGCCTTCCAGGGCCAGATGGGCATGTACACCCGCGCCCTCAGCTACATGATGAGCCACGGTTCGGACGGCCTGCGTCAGGTCGCCGAGGACGCGGTGCTCAACGCCAACTACATCAAGGCCCGGCTCGAGGATCTGATGAGCCCGGCCTTCCCGGAGGGGCCGTGCATGCACGAGGCCCTGTTCGACGACGAATGGCTGAAGGGCACGGATGTCACCACCCTGGACTTCGCCAAGGCGATGATCGACGAGGGCTTCCACCCGATGACCATGTATTTCCCGCTGGTCGTCCACGGGGCCATGCTGATCGAGCCCACCGAGACGGAGTCGAAGCAGGAGCTGGACCGCTTCATCCATGCCATGCGGGCGTTGGCGGAAGCGGCCAAGGCCGGGGACGTCGACCGGTTCAAGGGCGCACCGTTCCATGCGCCGATGAAGCGTCTCGACGAAACCCGCGCGGCCCGTTCGCCGGTGCTGCGCTGGACCGCCCCCGAAGGCTCGAATATCGCCGCCGAATAGCCGTCTCGCCTTTTCGCAACCGCGAAGCACGGCAATTTGAACCCCGCCTGCCCCAGCAGGCGTATGCTCTCCCTTGCGTAGTCTGAGCCACAACGAGCGTTGGGAGGCGCTACGGTCATGATGTCACGCGTACAAAAGGGTATAATCGCCGGTCTTGCCGCGACCGTCGCGGTATCGCTGCTTGAAGCGGCCAACCTGTATTTTGGCCCTTGGGCAGCCAGTTTCCCCCGACTGCTTTCGGTCATGTTGCAGATGCCTGACCTGATCGTCGCGGGGTGGGTCGCCCACTTCCTTGTCGGGACGATCGTTCTTGGTTCGGCGTTCGGGATTCTCTGTCCCCGGCTTCCGACCGACACGCCGGAGTCAAAGGGCATACTGTTCGCCGTTGGCGCCTTCATCGTCATGGGATTGACGGTCGCCCCGGCCGTGAGCCTTCTGGGGGGACGCCCTGTGGGCATCTTCTTCATGCAGGCGGGCTTCGGAACCCTGGCCTGGATGATCGCCACGCACGCGGTCTACGGGATCGTGCTGGGCAGCGTCTATGGACGGCTGGTCGAGCGGGACAAACGGGCCCATGCGCCCGCCGGAGCCCCGGCGCACTGACTTGTCGGGCCGCGGTCAGGAGGTTCCGCCTCCTCGACCCGACGCGGCCTGGCGCTTCGCGCATGCCCGGCGCTCAAGCAGCAAGCGACCGCGTTCGCGAGCGTTAGCGCCCCGGCCTAGTTGAGCCGCGTGCCGATCTGGGTGATGGCGGCGTCGAGCAGGGGGTCGGATTTCTGGCCGGCCAGACGGGCGGCCAGAATCTGCTCGGCGGCGCGGGCCGCGAGGTCGGCGGCTGCCGTCTTGACCTCGGCCACGGCCTGAACCTCGGCCTGGGCGATGCGGCGCTCGGCGAGGGCCTGACGACGGGTCAGGGTTTCCTCGAGCTTGGCCTTGGCCTCGACCTCCATCAGGCGGGCGTCGGCCTCGGCGGCGGCGAGCATTTCAGCGGCCTGGGCCTCGGCCTCGGCCTTTTCGGCGCGGATCTGGGCCAGCAGGGCCTCGGCCTCGGCGCGCAGGCGGGCGGCCTCGTCGAGTTCGGACTGGATCTTGGCGGCGGCGCCGTCCAGCTGGGCGGCGATGGCGGCGGGCACCTTCACCAGCACCAGGATGCCGAAGAAGACGACCAGACCGGCGCCGACCCAGAACTCGGCATTGGCGAGATCCCAGAACTCGCCGGTGAAGAAGGCGGGCATCAGGCGGCTCCCTTGACGGCGGCGTCGGCTTCGGCGGCGGTGGCGACCTTGCCGGTCAGCTTCTCGACGATGGCGCGGGCCGTGTCGGAGGCGATGGTCGAGACGTTGGCCATGGCGGCGTCGCGGGTCTTGCCGATGGCGGTCTCGGCCTCGGCGATGCGGGCGTTGACCACGGCTTCTTCCTCGGCGGCGCGGGCGTTGGCGGCCTCGGTCACGCGCGCCTTGGCGGCGGCGGCGGTGGCGCGCGAGGCGGCGCGGGCCTGTTCGACCTCGGCCTTGGCGATTTCGGCCTGGTCGGCGGCCTCGGCCTGGACCTGACGGGCGGTGTCGACGGCGGTGGAAATGGTCGCGGCGCGTTCGTCCTTCACGCGGCGGAGGCGCGGCAGGAAGACACGCGACAGCAGCAGATAGAGGACGGCGAAAATCAGCAGGGTCCAGAATATCTGGCCGGCCCACCACTGGAACTCGAACTGGGGCAGACCGCCGCCCGAGGCGTGTTCGGCTTCCGTGCCCGTGGCGTGGGCGTCGACGTGCGCCCCCGTCGGAGCAGCCGAGGAAACGTCATGGGTCGGAGGGGCGTCGCTGGATTGCACAGCCATGATCAGTCCGGTTCAGAAAGAGCGACGGGCGGCGGCGGTCCGCGGGGACCGGCCGCCGCCCGGAAGGGTCGTCAGGCCTAGCTGAAGAGGATCAGCAGGCCGAGCACGAAGGCCAGGATGCCCAGCGCTTCGGTCAGGGCGAAGCCCAGAACCAGGTTGGTGAACTGGCCCGAGGCGGCCGACGGGTTCCGCAGGGCGCCCTGCAGGAAGCCCGAGAAGATGGTGCCAACGCCGATACCGGCGCCGATCATGCCCAGGGTGGCGAGGCCGGCCCCGATGTATTTTGCGGCTTCAGCTTCCATGATTTTCGTCCTTTGAATGAAGCGATTGAAGGGTGGGTGGAAAGGTCAGTGGTCACCGGCGTGAACGGCGTCGTTCAGATAGACGCACGTAAGGACCGCGAACACGAAGGCTTGCAGGAAGGCGACCAGAAACTCCAGCGCCGTCAGCGCCAGCACGCCGCCGAAGGCGAGAACCGCCGCGACATAGGCGAGGTAGGCGACGCCGCCCGCCGAGGCGACCGCGCTGAGCGAGACGATGAAGCCCGCGAACACCTTCATGGCGACGTGTCCGCCCAGCATGTTGCCGAACAGTCGGAGCGACAGGGTCACGGGACGCAGCAGGAAGGAGATGATCTCGATCGGCACGACCAGCCACCAGAGGTACCAGGGCACGCCCGACGGCAGGAACAGCTTGAAGAAGCCCAGGCCGTTGCGAACGAGGCCGACGACCACCACCAGCAGGAAGCTCATCAGCGCGAAGGTCAGGGCGACGGCCAGTTGGGCCGTGGCGGTGAAGACCGTGAACATGCCGAGCATGTTCATCGCCAGCAGGAAGATGAAGAGGGTGAAGACGAAGGGGAAGAAGGCCCGGCCCTGCGGACCGATGATGCCGGTCGCGAGGTCGTCGATGAAGCTGAACATGCCCTCGCCGACGACCTGAAGGCGTCCGGGAACGACCTTGGGCGAGGCGGTGACCACGGAGAAGAACAGGATGATCATCGTCGCGGACACGAACATGGCCACGGTGGAATTGGTGATCGAGAGGTCGACCAGCCCGAGGCCAGGCACGTTCACCGGGGCGATTTCCACCACCGGCTTAACCTCGAACTGATGCATCGGGTCGGCCATGCCGCCGGGTCTCCCAAATCAAAAACGCCGAATCGCCGTGAAGCGGTTCGGTCAGCGGTCCTGTTCGTCCTCGTCCGCGTCGTCCGGAAGGTCCCGGGGGGGACCGAACTCCTTCAGCGCGCGGGCGCTCAGCTTTTTGGCGGAATGCACCGCCAACCAGATCGACACGCCGAATCCCAGAAGGGTTCCGACGATGATTCCCCAAGGCATGGATCCGACCATCAGGTCGAATCCCCAGCCCAGTCCCAGACCCACGAACACCCCGCCGAGCATCTCGGCCATGATGCGGTAGCCGTAGCCGACCGCCGCTCCGCCATACTGTGGCGGCTCAGGGGTGGCCCGCGCCTTGAGCGAGTCGGCCTGGGCGTTGAGACGTTTGATCGTCTCTGCGCGGGTTTCCTCGATCGGGGGCATGGCCTGCTCAGCGCCTCAACGCTGGCGCCGGAAGGCGGGCGTCGAAGGGGGTCTGAATTCGGCGCGGAACCTATAGGCGAGACCCCCACAGGTCAAGGCGGCGCAGACGTGCTCCAGGTCCTTGAATTTCAGCAAGTTTGTTTCGCCATTTCGGGGGCGTGGCGAAGGGTCGCTGGCGGCGGCGCGGAATTCGGCATGACTCATCGCCTCTCCGGTCCGAGGCCGGAAAGTGTGGAGGGGTCGCGGAGCGCGGGCGGCTATGCCCGGAACCGGAAAGTGGTCCCTGCTTTGTGGCGTTTCCCCACCCGGCCTTCGCGCCGCATTCAGCCCTTTCCGTCGTAAGCCCGCGACGGGATGGGCAGGGGTTTGGCACGGGTCCCCGCCATGATGGCTTAGGGCGCCGCAATTTTTGAAAGACTGGTGAAGTCAGCGAGTTGGCCGGGCGGGATAGGCTGACAATCGGCGGAAAGGTAGCAGTACAACTTCCTTCTCTCCTGGAGGGAGAAGGGCCGCTAACGCCTCACGACCCCGGCACGTCCACCGGATCGGCGTCGGCTGGGGTCGCCGGGGTCGGTCCGGCGGCGTCGGAGGCGGCCTGGCAGCCCTGGCCCGCATAGAGGCCGTTCAGATAGTACCAGCGATGCCGGACGGCGTCGGCCTCGGCCGCCTTGCGGTCGCGGTCCGGCGCGGTCAGGACGTCCGCTCCGGCCATCGCCAGCCCGGCGCCGGGAATCATCATGGAGGCGCCGGCGCGGGCGACGCCGCCGAGCCGACCGAACAGACCGCCATCCGGTTCGCCCCCCATGTCGGCGCTGAGCCGGGCGGCCTCGTCCGACACGGCGGCGCAGGTCATGGTGGTGTCGCCGGGGCGGATGACTTCAATCGGGCCGGAGGGCCGGGTTCCGGCTTCCTGCGCCCACGCGGACGAAACGGCGGCCAGACCCAGAGTCACGG
This sequence comes from Brevundimonas vancanneytii, assembly GCA_943367565.1. Lineage (GTDB taxonomy): Bacteria > Pseudomonadota > Alphaproteobacteria > Caulobacterales > Caulobacteraceae > Brevundimonas > Brevundimonas vancanneytii_C. Next base: position 41,825 of record CALRJO020000009.1, on the reverse strand, counting down.
CGGCGCATGCGACAACGGACTTCATGATACTCAACCCTCAAAGCCCCGCGAAGGAACGGCTGTGAGGGACGCCGGTTGCGTCGGATGAGTCAGGCCCGGACGGCGCGCGTCGCCTCGACGCCCAGCGCCTGAAGGGCGGCGGCGGCGATGTGTTCGGCGTTGAGGCCCGCGGTGGCATACATGGCGGCGGGGTTGTCCTGGTCCTGGAAGACGTCGGGCAGGCACAGGGTGCGGATCTTCAGGCCGGCGTCGAGCGCGCCCTTGTCGGACAGGAGCTGGAGCACGAAGGCGCCGAAGCCGCCCATGGCCCCCTCCTCCACCGTGATCAGGCACTCATGCTCGCGGGCGAGGCGCAGGATCAGGTCGGCGTCGAGCGGTTTGGCGAAGCGGGCGTCGGCGACGGTGGCCGAGACGCCGCGGGCGGCGAGGGCCTCGGCGGCCTTGAGCGATTCCTGCAGACGGGTGCCCAATGACAGGATGGCGACGGTCGTGCCTTCGCGGACGATCCGGCCCTTGCCGATCTCCAGCGGGGCGGCCAGTTCGGGGATCTCGACGCCGACGCCGTCGCCGCGCGGATAGCGGAAGGCGGAGGGGCGATCGTCGATCTCGAGACTGGTGGCGATCATGGCGGCCAGATCGGCCTCGTCGGCGGCGGCCATCAGCACCATGCCGGGAAGCGCGCCCATGAAGCCGATGTCGAAACTGCCGGCATGGGTGCAGCCGTCGGCGCCGACCAGACCGGCGCGGTCCATGGCGAAGCGGACGGGCAGCTTCTGGATGGCCACGTCGTGGACGACCTGGTCGTAGCCGCGCTGGAGGAAGGTCGAATAGATGGCGCAGACCGGCTTCATCCCGTCCGCCGCGAGGCCGGCGGCGAAGGTGACGGCGTGCTGTTCGGCGATGCCGACGTCATAGGTGCGGGTCGGGTAGGCCTGGCCGAACAGGTCCAGCCCCGTGCCCGAGGGCATGGCGGCGGTGATGGCGACGATGGTCGGGTCGAGCGCGGCGCGCTTGATCAGCTCGGTCCCGAACACCTTGGTGTAGCTGGGGGCGTTGGAGACCGATTTGGACTGCTGACCCGAGATCACGTCGAATTTGGCCACGGCGTGCAGCTTGTCGGCGCTCGACTCGGCCGGGGCGTAGCCCTTGCCCTTCTGCGTCACGACATGGACGATCACCGGGCGGTCGGTGATGGCGGCGGCGTTCTTCAGGATGGGGACAAGGTTGTCCATGTCGTGCCCGTCGACCGGCCCGACGTAGTAGAAGCCCAGTTCCTCGAAGAAGGTGCCGCCGACGATCATGCCGCGGGCGTATTCCTCGGCCTTGCGGGCGGCGTTGCGGAACGGGCGCGGCAGGTGTTCGGCGACCGACTTTCCGAAGCGGCGGAAATTGCGATAGGCGCCGCCCGAGACCTGTTTGGCCAGATAGGCGCTCATGCCGCCGACCGGCGGGGCGATCGACATGTCGTTGTCGTTGAGGATGACCATCAACTGGCCGTTGGTCGTCTCGGCGGCGTTGTTCATGGCCTCATAGGCCATGCCGGCGGACATGGAGCCGTCGCCGATGACGGCGACGACTCGGTTCGACTCCCCCTTCTGGTCGCGGGCGGCGGCGAAGCCGAGGGCGGCGCTGATCGAGGTCGAGGCGTGGGCGGCGCCGAAGGGGTCGTATTCGCTCTCCGACCGCTTGGTGAAGCCGCTGAGGCCGCCAGGCATGCGGAGGGTGCGGATGCGGTCGCGGCGGCCGGTCAGGATCTTGTGGGGGTAGCACTGATGGCCGACGTCCCAGATCAGGATGTCCTTCGGCGTCTCGAACACATGGTGCAGGGCGACGGTCAGCTCGACCACGCCGAGGCCGGCGCCGAGATGGCCGCCGGTGGTGGAGACGGCGTCGATCGTTTCGGCCCGTAATTCGTCGGCCAGCTGACGCAGTTGGGGGATGTCGAAACCGCGCGTGTCGGCGGGGAGATGAACCTGGTCGAGCAGCGGGGTGTCGGGCATGAAAACTCTAAGTCGCGTGAGGTCTCTTTGATCCACCACTACCGCGTCATGACAAGGACGCGAAGCGGTCAGGACCTGCGCTTTAGCACGAAGTCCACACTCGCCTTGAGGATTTCGGCGTCGGGGCCGAAGACGTCGAGGTGGGCGCGGGCCTGGTCAGCCAGGTGCGCGACGCGATGCCGCGCCGCCTCGACGCCCAGCAGGGTGACGAAATTGGTCTTGCCGCGCGCCGCGTCCTTGTTGGCCGCCTTGCCGAGGATGTCCTCGTCTCCCTCGACGTCGAGCAGGTCGTCGACGATCTGATAGGCCAGGCCGATGTCGTGGGCGAAACTGGTCAGAGCCTGACGGTGGTGTTCGCGGGCCCGGGCGATGATCAGGGGAATCTCGAAGGCGTAGGTGAACAGGGCCCCGGTCTTGAGCCGTTGCATGCGGGCGACGCCGCCGAGGTCGTCGCGCACGCCCAGCAGGTCGATCATCTGGCCGCCGGCCATGCCGCGCGCGCCACTGGCCAGCGACAGGCGGGCGGCCAGTTCACAGCGGATTTCGGCGTCGTCGTGGGTGTCCTCGTGCAGCAGGATGTCGAAGGCGGCGGTCTGGAGGGCGTCGCCGGCGAGGACGGCGGTGGCCTCGTCATAGGCCTTGTGCACCGTGGGGCGGCCGCGGCGGACGTCGTCGTCGTCCATACAGGGCAGGTCGTCATGCACCAGGCTGTAGGCGTGGACGCATTCGAGGGCGCAGGCGGCGCGCAGCACCGGCCGCTCCTCGATGTCGAACAGATTGGCGGCCTCGAGGGCGAAGAAGGGGCGCAGCCGCTTGCCGGGGCCGAGGGCGGCGTAGCGCATGGCCTCGGTCAGGCGCGATTCGGGGCCGTCGGCGCGGGGCAGCAGTTCGTCGAGGGCGACGGTGACCAGGTCGGCGATCTCGGCCACCCGGTCGATGACGCCCTGCTCCGGCGAATTGGCGGCGAGCACCGTCAGAACAGCCTCCCGCCCACCGGGACCTCGCGGTCGACGCCGATCAGGACGACCTCGCCCGCCGCGTCAGGGAAGCCAAGGGTCAGCACCTCCGAGATGAAGGGGCCGATCTGGCGCGGCGGGAAGTTGACGACGGCGGCGACCTTGCGGCCGACCAGTTCCTCGCGACTGTAGTGGACGGTGATCTGGGCCGAGGACTTCTTCACCCCGATGTCGGAGCCGAAGTCGATGGTCAGTTTGTACGCGGGCTTGCGCGCCTCCGGGAACGGATCGGCGGCGAGGACCTGACCGACGCGGACATCGACCTTCATGAAGTCGTCGAAGGCGATGGGCGCGGCGGGCGCGGACATCAGCTGAACTCGGCCGGTTCGACGCCCTTCGCCTGGCCGTCGGGGCCGACCACGATCTTCTCGACGCGGAGCTGGGCGGCCTTGAGCCGGTTCTCGCAGTGGGCTTTCAGGCGCGCGCCCTCCTCATAGAGGGCGATCGATTCCTCCAGCGGGGCCTGGCCGGACTCGAGTTTGGAGACGATGGCCTCGAGACGCTGGAGCGCGTCCTCGAAACTGAGGTCGGCGGGGATGGAGGCTGTGTCGGTCATGGCGGGCGACCCTAGAGGGGGCGGGGGCGGGCCTCAAGCACAGACAGGCGATTGCTAGTCGACCCGGCGGGCGGAGACGATGCGGACGCGGGGGTCCAGCATCTGGCCGCGCATGAAGCCCTCGCCCTCGGTGGGAGATTTGGGGGCGGCGAGGATGGCGCGGACCACGTCCATGCCCTCGACCACCCGGCCGAAGACCGCGAAGCCGGGGTCCTCAGGCGCGGCCCGGCCGGCGTCGAAGCCGGGCAGGGCGCCGACGATGATGAAGAAGTCGCCGTCGGCCGTGCCGGGATCGAACCGCGCCATGGACAGGGCGCCGTCGACATGGCGCAGGCCGGTCTGGCTGGTCGGCTCGTGGGGGATGGGCGGCAGGATGCGGTCGGGGGCGTTGCTGGTCCCGCCCTGGACCACGCCGGTCCCGCCGCCGAGTTCCATGCCGCGGTAGAAGTCCGTCCCGTCGAACCGGCCCTCGTCGACATAGCGGAGGAAGTTGCCGGCGGTGATCGGGGCGCGGGGGTCGGTCTCGACGAGGATGGTCCCGGCGCTGGTTTCGAGGATGACGCGGGCGGCGGCGGGCGTCGGCGGCGCGCCCTGGGCGAAGGCGGGGGCCGACAGGGCGGCGGCGAGGCAGAGGGCGAGCAGGGAGCGTCGGATCATCGCCGTCTCCTCACGGTCAGCGCTTCTCGTAGCGGCGCTGGGACCAGTATTTGAAGCCCTGATTGTGGACGAGCGCCCAGCCGTCGGCGCGCAGGCGGCGGCCGACCATGTGGTTGAAATAGCCGTGGGCGAGAACCAGCACGTCCTGACCGCTCTCGGCGCGGGCGATCAGGGCCTGGGCGGCCTTTTCGGCGCGGCACTCGGCCTGGCGCCGGGTCTCCTGACCCTCGTGGTGGTTGAAGGCGTGCCACCAGAAACGGGCGACGGCGCCCCAGTATTTCGGCGGCAGCTTGAACCAGGACGGAAAGCGCGGCGGCGGCAGGGGAGCCTCGATGAACAGGGCGTCCGACATGACCTCACGGCCGGCGCAGATGGCGGCGGCGGTTTCCTGGGCGCGGGGACGGGTCGAGGCGTAGATGGCGCCGGCGCCCTCGGCCGTGGCCAGAAGCTCGGGAGGCGGGGTCTGGCCGGCGCGCAGGCCGCCGACCTCGTATTTCGCCCACCAGTCGCGGTACTGATCGGAGGTCAGATAGCATTTGCGCGACAGGGCCGGCTCGCCGTGGCGGGCCAGGACGATGGCGCCCGGACGCACCGAAACGAGCGCGGCGCGGGGCGGCGACGATTGGGCGGGCTCCGATCTGGCGGGCGCCGGCTTGTCGGCCATCAGTGAGTCTCTGGCGGGGGCGGGCATGATTTCCGGACGTAAGCGATTGGCGAACCGTCCTTTATTCCTCCCCCAAGGCCTGAACGTGGGCGACCGCGGAACGGCCCAGCCCCTCTAGGTCGTAACCGCCCTCGAGCGAGGACACAACCTTGCCCCCACAGCACGATCTCGCGACCTCGAGCACGGCGCGGGTGGCCCAGGCGAAATCCCCGGCCTCGAGCGACTGGTGGGCGAGCGGATCGCGGCGGTGGGCGTCGAAGCCGGCGGAGATCAGGATCAGGTCGGGGGCGAAGGCTTCCAGCGCCGGCATGAGGCCGCCCGAGAAGGTCGCGCGCCAGGCCTCGCGGGCGGCGTGGGGCGGCACGGGGGCGTTGACGATATTGCCCACGCCGGTCTCGGACGCCGCGCCCGTGCCCGGATAGAGGGGCGACTGGTGGATGGAGCCGAGGAACAGGCTGTCGTCCGCCTCGAACGCGGCCTGGGTGCCGTTGCCGTGGTGGACGTCGAAATCAATCACGGCGACGCGGGCCATGCCTTCGGACTGGGCCACGCGGGCGGCGACGGCGACGTTGGAGAACAGGCAGAAGCCCATGCTCTGGCCGGGTTCCGCATGGTGGCCGGGCGGGCGGACGGCGGCGAAGGCGCGGGCGGTCTCGCCGCGAGCGACGGCGCGGACGGCGTCGATCACGGCCCCGGCGGCGAGGCGGGCGGCGCGGACGCTGCCCGGCGACAGGACGGTGTCGGCGTCGAGCTGGCGGAAACCGCTGTCGGGCGCGGCGGCGAGCAGGCGGGCGACATGGGCGGCGGGATGTAGCCGCTCGAGATCGGCGACGGCTGCCTCGGTCGCGGCGCGGCGGTCGAGGCCGAGGGCGGCGGCGTCCAACGCATCCAGCACGGCCTGGAGCCGCTCGGGGCTTTCGGGATGGCCGAGGCCGGGGCGGTGCGCCAGCATGTCGGGATGGGTGAAGAGGGCGACGCTCATCGGGCGGAGGATAGTGATCCGCGTCCACAACCCCAACCCCGCTCATCCCCGCGAACGCGGGGACCCAGTGCTTTGGGTGACCGGATGGGATGGTGACGCACCACCGCAGCCCTGAAGCGCCGGTGTCACGCTGGACAGGACTGGGTCCCCGCGTTCGCGGGGATGAGCGGAATTTTGAGGTTGAGTTGGGCGGCTCATGGGGTGAAAGCGGAGCTATGACCGAGCCGCTCATCCGACCCGCCGTGGAAACCGACGCCGCCGCCCTCGGCGAACTGGGACGGCGGACCTTTCTCGACACCTTCGTGGACGGGTTCGCCATTCCCTATCCGGCCGACGATCTGGCGGCCTTCCTCGACGCCAGCTTCAGCGCCGAAGCGACCCGGGCGAAACTGCAGGAGCCGGGCGCCGCCTGGTGGGTGGCGGAGCGCGACGGCGAGCTGCTGGCATTCGCCAACACCGGGCCGAACACCCTGCCCCATCCGGAGGCGAAGCCGAGCCATGCGGAGCTGCGGCGGCTGTATGTGGCGAAGTCTGCGCAGGGGTTGGGGTTGGGGACGAAGCTGCTGGCGGTGGCTTTGGAGTGGATGGAAGCCAACTCCGACGGGCCGCTGTGGATCGGGGTGTGGAGCGGGAACCTGAAGGCGCAGAAGCTGTATGCCGCGTACGGGTTCGCGAAGGCGGGCGAGTATCAGTATCCGGTCGGGTCGTGGCGGGATGACGAGTTCATCTTGCGGCGAGGGTGATAATCGTCCCTTGTTCTGGTCGATCAAGCGAATGGACGTCGGATGATTGCGGTTGTGGCGGCATTGGCATGGGCTTCCGGCATTCTTGATCCGACAGCGATCTGGGACGACGGTCAGGCCGCGCCGCCGGTCGGGGGGCCCGCTATCGCGTCCCGGGCCGGGCCGGATAGCGCCGCTCTCACCGGTCACTTCGTACCCCCCAGCTGGATCAACCCGCCTTCGATGGAGGCCGCGGCTGAACTGACGCCGGGCTTCGCCGCCGGCATCGGTATTTCCGGCAGGGTGCGTCTGAGTTGCTGGGTGGAGGAGCAGGGGCTTCCGCAAGACTGTGAGGTCGAGAGCGCCGCGCCGGAAGGCATGGGCTTCGAAGCGGCAGCCCTGGAAGTCGCCCGCACCGGAGTCGTCCGACCCGCGATGCTTGACGGCGTTCCCGTACGCCGGACGGTCGCTTTCAATATCGGATTCTCCGCCGAGCCGCTCGAGGAGGCGGCATGGGGGCCTGTCCCGTATGACGGGCCCGAGCCGACGCCGACCGCCCTCGCCCTGGCTCGCCAGATCGTCCTGCAAGGCCTCAACGTCTCCATCCAGTCCGAAGAGGAGGTCCTGCTGGATGGGCTTGCCGACGACCGTCGCCAGATCGTTCGCGACTGGCTTCGTGAGCTCCGGCCACTCGGCGATGAAGTTTTTATCCGTAACCAGACTCTCATGATTGCACGTCTGTCGGTGGAGTCGGAGATGGCGGCCTACCTCGCCGATGGAACCCTGCCGTCATCCCCTGTCCCGACGCCCGAACAGATGGCGGCCGCGACGTCCGACCTTGCGGACCCCGGCGACGAGGCCATCTGGACCGAAGTGAGAGAACGCTACTGCGCGCGATGGTCGTGCGTAATTCCCGAACCGGAAGACTGATGCTCCTCCCCTTCTTCACCGCCCTGAGAGACGCGCGCGTGCCCGTGTCGATGAAGGAATGGCTCCATCTGATGGAGGCCATGGACAAGGATGTGGCGGGGCGGAAGGTCGATGATTTCTACCACCTGTCCCGCGCGGTGCTGGTCAAGGACGAGAAACACTACGACCGCTTTGATCAGGTGTTCGGCAAGGTGTTCGCCGGGATCGAGACGGTCGGCGCCGGCGATGAACCGTCGCTGGACGTGCCCGCCGACTGGCTGAAGCTGCTCAACGAGAAATATCTAACCGACGAGGAGAAGGCCGAGATCGAGGCCTTGGGCGGGTTCGACAAGCTGATGGAGACGCTGAAGCAGCGGCTCGAGGAGCAGAAGGGCCGGCACGAGGGCGGCAACAAGTGGATCGGCACCGGCGGGACCAGCCCGTTCGGCCATGGCGGCTACAATCCCGAGGGGGTGCGCGTCGGCGGGCCGGGCAAGCACGGCCGGGCGGTCAAGGTCTGGGAGAAGCGCGAGTACCGGAACCTCGACGACCAGGTCGAACTGGGCACCCGCAACATCAAGGTGGCCCTGCGCCGCCTGCGCCGGTTCGCGCGGCAGGGGGCGGCCGACGAACTGGACATGGACGCCACCATCGACGGCACGGCCCGGCAGGGCTGGCTGGACATCCATATGCGACCCGAACGGCGCAATACGATCAAGGTGCTGCTGTTCCTCGACATCGGCGGCTCGATGGATGCCCATGTGAAGATGTGCGAGGAGCTGTTCTCGGCGGCGAAGACCGAGTTCAAGCACCTGGAATTCTTCTACTTCCACAACTGCCTCTACGAAGGTGTGTGGAAGGACAACCGGCGTCGGCATAGCGAGAAGATCCCGACCTGGGAGGTGCTGAACAAATACCCCGGCGACTGGCGCGCCATCTTCGTCGGCGACGCCACCATGAGCCCCTATGAGGTGACCATGCCCGGCGGTTCGGTCGAGCACTGGAACGAGGAGGCGGGGGCCGTCTGGATGAAGCGGGCGACGCAGCAGTGGGACAAGGTGGCGTGGCTGAATCCGTCGCCCGAGCGGTACTGGAGCTATTCGGCCTCGGTCGGGATGGTGAGGGAACTGGTCGACGAGCGGATGTATCCGCTGACCCTCGAGGGGCTGGAGAAGGCGATGCGGGCGCTGGCCAAATAGGTTAGGGTTCGGGGAGCCGTTCTGGAGGTTCCCGCCATGCTCGCCGTCGTCTTCGCCGTCGTCTTCGCCGTCATGCTGCAACAGGCCGCGACCGGTCAGGTGGTGTGGGACACGCCCCTGCCCCCGGTCCCCGTCGAACCCGTCGCCGCCGCCGACCTGCCTCCCATTCCCGACTCCGCCCGCGCTGATCCCTATGGCTATGAGCGCGCCGAATGCAGCCCGCTGATCCGCAAGGCCGAGGAATCGCTTGAGGCCTGCCAGGCGCGGGTCCGGGTGGTGCTGGCCGCCCACCTCGGCGCCGCCCTGCCCGCCGGCCTGACCCCCGCGGGGGCGCCGAACGAATGTCGGCAGGAGGCCGCCGGCGATCGCTATGGCCTGCAATGCGGCGCGCCCGCGCGGCCCGACCGGCCCGCCTCGGTCCTGGAAGAGCGGAGCTGTGAGACCCGGCCCCGCGTCCAGCCCCAGGGCGGCGTGGCCTGGACCGAGGAATGCCGGCCCGCCAGCGGCGTTCGCGCCGAGGATGAAGGCCTGAAAATCCGGCTGGGTGGTCGGGACTGAAGGCCCCTCCCGGAACGGCGTCAGGTCTCGAAAGGTGACCGCCACGCTCGCCCGTGCGCCCTGTTGGGGCCGGAGGGCTGGCGATGCTGCTGACGATGATGGCGATGACGATCCAGCTGGCGGCGCCGGCCAGAGACCCGCAGATCGAGATCCCCGACTCGGCGCTGCGCGATCCCTACGGCTTCATCCTGTCCCACTGCAGCCCGCTGGTGCGGCGGTCCAGCGAGCCGCTGGACGCGTGTGAGTATCGGGTCGGAGAGGCGCTGCGGACGCGGCTGCCCGACTTTCGCACGCGGCCGCCGGCCACCGTGGTCGCCTCCGGGGCGGATGACCCGGCGCCCCGCACAGGCTCGGCCTTCGGCGGGCGTTGCACCACGCGGCAGGACAGCGCGCGGACCGGGAACGGGTCGTCGTCGACCGGCATGATCATCTGTGGCGACGACCGGTCCGGCGGCGCCGCCACCGCTGCCCTTGAGCGTCTGTTGCGGCCCAATTGAGCGGGTGTCGGACATCCTCATCACATTGCTGCTGATGGCCCCGTCGCAGGACGGTCCGGTTCAGACCGCGCCGCCGCCCGTGGAGACGCGGGCCGCCGCTGCCGGGCCGTTCCGTCACCCTGACATGACGACGCCGCGCCCGGTCAGGGACGCGGCGTCATTCGACAGGCGAACGGTCTAGTTGCGGTTGTCGCGCAGGCTGTCCTTCATGCCGCCGACGGCGTTCTGGACCTTGCCGGCGACCTGATCGGCCTTGCCTTCGGCTTTCAGTTTTTCGTCGCCGGTGACGTTGCCGGCGGCTTCCTTGGCCTTGCCGCCGAGGTTCTTGGCGGCGCCGTCGATGCGATCCTGATCGGGCATGGAATCATCCTTTGTCTGGACGCCGCCGGGGCGCGGCGCCTCATGCAAGGATAACGGGATGGAGCCGCCCGTGTTCCGCCCCTGCGTCAAAGGCGGCGCCCTCAGCCCCCGCGCCGAAGCCAGACGGCGACCGCCCAGGCATGGGCCTCGTGGCGGAGATCCTTCAGGGCCAGATGCGGGTCGAGCCAGACCAGTTCGTGGTCGGCCTCGACCTTGGCGGCGGGCTGGAGCGACAGTTGTTCGGCGATCCAGAATCCGCCCGAGTTGTTGATCGGCTCGCCGTCGGACTTGCGGAAATACTGGGAAGCTTCGGCCAGGCGGGTGAGCGGACGCACCGTCATGCCGGTTTCCTCGAGGAACTCGCGGACCAGGGCCCGTTGCTCGGTCTCGTCGCCGTCGACGGCGCCGCCCGGCAGGTCGAAATAGCTGCCCTCGCCCCGGTCGACGCGGACGCAGGCGAGTTTGCCGTCCTCGAACACCAGACCGAAGGCGGTCGGGCGCCGGCGGTAGTCGAGGCCGGGCTCGGCGGTTCCGAACTGGAGGGGGCCGGACATGGTCAGAGGTCGAAGGCCAGGCGGGCGCGGACGCCCTTGTGGGCCTTGTCGAACTCGACCACCGACCGCAGGCCGGAGGCCATGGCGGAGACGATCTTGCCGCCCAGACCGGTGCCCTTGACGCCGCCGTCGCCCAGCCCGGGTCCGTCGTCCTCGACGGTCAGAATGGCGCGTCCGTTGGGACCCTGTTCCAGGCTGACCCGGATCTGGCCCGGCGTGCCGGGGACATAGGCGTATTTCACCGCATTGGTGACCAGCTCGGTGACCACCACGCCGAGCGAGACGGCCTGGTCGGTCGAGACCCGCATGGGCGCGACGTTGAGATGGATGGAGCAGCCGTCCTTGTCCGGGCAGAGGGACTGGGACAGTTCGTCGATCAGGCCTTCCAGATATTCGTCCATGGCCACCGAGGACATGTCGCCCGAGGTGTAGAGCCGCCGGTGGACGTGGGCCACGGCCTCGATCCGGGCCTGGGATTCCTTGAGCGCGGCGCGGGCGCCTTCGTCGGCCAGATGGCGCAGTTGCAGCGACATGAAGCTGGAGACCAACTGCAGGGAGTTGCCGACGCGGTGATTGACCTCGCGCAGCATGGCCTCGGCGCGGTCGCGGGCGAGGCGGACCTCTTCCTGGGCGGCGTCGTTCTCGCGCTGGAGCCGGCGGCGCGAGACCGCCTCCTCCAGCGCGTTGCGGAGCAGGGCGGTGAAGTCCTCGGACACGTCCTTGATGACATAGTCGGCGGCGCCGGCCCGCAGGGCGGCGACGGCGATGCGGCCTTCCTGGGCCCCGGTGACATAGACCACCGGCGGCGGGTTCGGCAGGGCGATGATCTCGGGCAGGACGTCCAGACCCTCGCGGCCCGGCATGTAGTGGTCGAGGGCGACGACGTCGAAATCGCCCGGCTGGGCGATGAGCGTGCCCAGGCCCGCGTCCCCGTCCGGCGCGCAGGTGACGGCATAGCCGTGCCGTCCAAGCTCCTTCTCGACCAGCCGCGACAGGCCGCGGTCATCGTCGATATAGAGCAGGCGGATGGCGTCGCCTTCGGGCCTCACTGCTGCGCTCACTCGATGTCCGGGGCCTGCATGACGGAAAGGAACAGTCCCAGCTGGCGGATCGCGCCCGCGAAGCTCTCATAGTCGACCGGCTTGGTGATGTAGACGTTGCAGCCGAGGTCGTAGCAGCGCTGGATTTCATGCTTGTCGTCGGTGGTGGTCAAGACCACCACCGGCGCGCGCCTGAGCCGGTCGTCGCCCTTGACCCGGGCCAGGATGTCGATGCCCGACATGTCCGGCAGGTTGAGATCCAGCAGGATCAGAACGGGGCCGTTGAGCCGCACCTCCTCGCGGAACAGGTAGTCCATTGCCGAACCGCCGTCCGCGAAATGCTCGATCTCGTTGGAGATGTTGGCGCGGCGGATGTTCTTCTCGATCAGCTTGGCGTGGCCGAGGTCGTCCTCGACCATCACGATCTTGACGGCGTGGCTCATGAATAGTCTCCGGCGTCCGGGAGGATGAGGCGTGTGGGGAATTTCAGGATAAATGTCGAGCCCTTACCAAGCTCTGACTCCACGGTGATGTCGCCGCCCATGCGGCGCACGCTGTTGCGAACGAAGGCCAGTCCGAGGCCTTCCCCGGGCCGGTCCTGCTTGCCCGCGCGGCGGAAGAGCTCGAAAATCCGTTCATGGTCGCGGTCGGAAATGCCGCGGCCGTTGTCGGCGATGCGATAGACGATCCAGCCTCCCGCCGTCTCCGCGCCGGTGACCAGGATGCGGCCGGGCCGCGACGGGTCGAGATATTTGACGGCGTTGTCGATCAGATTGCCCATCACCTGTTCGATCGACAGGCGATCGCTCTCCAGCCGCGGCAGGGGTTCGACCGCGATTTCGGCGCCGGCGGCCTGGGTCTGATGGCGGACGCTGTCGGCGATGCTTTGGACCATCATCGTCATGTCGAGCAGTTCGGGGACCAGATTGCGCCGGCCCTCCCTCGACAGTTTGAGGATGGCGTTGATCAGCCGGTCCATCTTCTCGGTCGAGGCGCGGATGAAGCCGATGGCCTCCGGCACATCCTCGCGAACGGCGGTCAGGGCGTCCTGCTCGATCAGTTTGGGCGCCCTGGTCTCGACCGCGGTCATCTGTTTGTCGATGATCCGCCCGGCCTGCTCCAGCTCGGAGGTGTAGCCCATGACATTGACCAGGGGCGCGCGCAGGTCGTGGCTGACGATATAGGCGAAGCGCTGGATCTCCTCATTGGCGCGGGTCAGTTCGAAGGTGCGGTCCCGCACCTGATGCTCCAGACCGGCGTTCATCCGGTCGAGCGCGTCGCGGGCGGCGTGGATCTCGAAGATGTAGCGCCGGATCAGCCAGGCGCTGGCGCCGCCGAGGACCAGGATCATGGCGCCGCCCAAGGCGTTGGCGAGGACAGTGACATTGCCGGCCCATTCCGACTGGCGGGTCCGGAACTGCAGTCGCGTGGCCTGGATCTCGTCGATGGCGGCGATCTCGGCCCGCATGGCGTCCATCAGCGTCTTGCCCTGACCGCCGCGGATGAGGGCGACGGCCTCGCCGAAGCGGCCTGTACGGGCTAGGGAGATGGTTCGCTCCATCAGGGTCTGCCGCTGATCGGACAGTTCCTCCAGCCGTTCGACCCGCGGGCCGAGATCCGGATCGCCGACGGTCAGTCCCTTGAGGTCCGCAATAAGATCCGGCAGCTGCTGGATCGCCTCGTTGTGGATGGACAGATACTCTGGTCGGCCCGTCAGCATGAAGCCGCGCTGACCGGTTTCGGCATCCACCAGTCTGGTCAGCACCTCCCGGGAGACGAGACGGACCTGCTGCGCTTCCTCGACCGTATCGTTGAAAGCGACCGTGCGCTGGATCAGGACGAAGACCGAGAGGTTGAGCGCCAGCATCAGCACGATCGCCAGCGCCAGCAGGCCGGCCACGCGCCGTCCGAGCGTCGGCGTACGGACAAATCGACCGAGAACGAGGAGCGTGGGGCGGAGGGCCGAAATCATCGTGGGGGAGCATTAGCGGGGCGTTTGGCCCTGTCCAGTCGCGTCACGGGAGAAACCCTCGCCGTTCCACGGATTTGGGGTAATGATTGCGCCCCGTCAGGATCGGGGGAGTTTGACATGGTGTGGTGGTGGTGGATCGCTCCGGCGATCGTTGGCCTGATCGGGGTTGTGCTGTTGATCCGCGGGCTGGGCGCCCTGTTCCGGGGGCGGCTGTTCAGCGGGCTGCTGGTCGGCGCCGGGGGCGCGGGCTTCATGGCGGCGGCGGCGATCGCGGCGTTGCTGGCGCTTGACGTCCAGACCTACGCTCGGCTGACCCATGAGCGGCCCGTGGCGACGATCCAGACCCGTCAGCTGGGACCGCAATATTTCGAGGCCACGGTGATGCAGCCGGGCCTGGGCGAGAACGCGCCGGGCGTTAGCAACCTGTATCCCCTGCACGGCGACGAATGGCGCATCGAGGCGCAGGTGCTGAAGTGGAAGCCCTGGGCCAATGTGCTGGGCCTGGACGCCCAGTACCGCCTGGACCGGCTGTCAGGCCGCTATCATTCGGTCGAGCAGGAGATCAATGCGACCCGCAGCGTGCATCCGCTGGTCGGCGGAGACGCAGGACCGGACTGGCTGCCATGGCGGATCAGCGCCTGGGACGCGGCGCGGAAATACCGGAAATACGTCGATGCGGTCGACACCCTGTACGGCGGCGGCGCCTATATGCCGATGGCCGACGGGGCCAAATACGAGGTCTGGATCACCCAGTCCGGCCTGGTGGCCCGTCCCGCCAACGACGCGGCGCGCGCGGCCTCGGCGGGCGGCTGGACCGAGGTGGAATAGTTTCCTCCCTGTCGCGCATCGATGGGGAGGTGGCGCGGCGCGCCTTCGCGCAGTGACGGTGGGGTAGCGGCGGCGCGCCCCCCTCCCCCGCTTCGCGGTCCCCCCCCACTGCGTGGGGAGGAGACACGACGCCTACACCGTCCCGATCGTCCGCAGCCTCGCCCTCGGGTGAACCTCGTTCTGGCTCATCACCACCGTCTGGCCGCGGAAGCGTTCGATGATCGAGCGGACATAGGGCCGGATCTGCGGACCGGTCAGCAGGACGGCGGTCTCGCCGGCCATGGCGGCGCGCTCGAACACGTCGCGCACGGCGCGGATGAAGTCCTGCAGCCGTGACGGGGCCATGGCCAGCTGGCGTTCCTCGCCCTGGCCGACGAGGGCGTCGGCGAAGGCGGCTTCCCATTCCGGCGACAGGGTGACGATGGGCAGGGCGCCGTCGTCGCCCTTGTGCTGCCAGCACAGCTGGCGGGCCAGGCGGCCGCGGACGTGTTCGACCAGGGTGGTGACGGAGCTGGTGTGCGGCGCGGCCTCGGCCAGACCCTCCAGAATGGCGCCCAGGTCGCGGATCGAGACCTTCTCGCGCAGCAGGGTCTGGAGCACCCGTTGCAGGGTGGTGACGGTGACGACGGAGGGGATCAGTTCCTCGACCAGCTTCTTCTCTTCGGTCCCCAGCTCCTTCAGCAGCTTCTGCACCTCGGCGTAGGAGAGCAGATCGGCCATGTTCTCCTTGAGGATCTCGGTCAGGTGGGTGGTCAGGACCGTCGACGGGTCGACGATGGTGTAGCCGCGGAAGGTCGCCTCCTCGCGCAGGCTCTCGTCGATCCAGGTGGCGGGCAGGCCGAAGGCGGGTTCCTTGGTGTGTTCGCCGGGCAGTTCGACCTGACGGCCGGCGGGGTCCATGGCCATGAGCGAGCCGAGACGGACCTCGCCCTGCCCGGCTTCCATCTCCTTGATGCGGATGGCGTAGCCCTGGGTGCCCAGGCGCATGTTGTCGAGGATGCGGACCGACGGCATGACGAAGCCGTACTCCTGGGCCAGGGAGCGGCGCAGGGCGCGGACCTGATCGGTCAGGCGGCGGCCTTCGAGGTCATTGATCAGGGACAGCAGGGAATAGCCCAGCTCGATCTTGACCTCGTCGATGGTCAGGGCCGTGCCGATGGGTTCCTCGACGTCTTCCCTTGGACCGGTGGCGGTGGCGGCCATCTCGGCCTCGGTCGGGTGGGGCTTGAGCCGCTGACGGCCCAGCCGCCAGGCCATGAAGCCGGCGCCCAGCGACAGGGCGGCGAAGGGCAGCAACGGCATGCCGGGGATCAGGCCGATCAGGCCGGAGGCGGCCGAGACGACGCCGAGGCTGACGGGGTTGGTGGCCAGCTGGGCGACCAGGGCCTTGTCGGCCGTGCCCTCGACGCCCGCCTTGGAGACCAGGAAGCCGGCGGCGATGGAGATGATGATGGCCGGAACCTGGGTCACCAGACCGTCGCCGACGGTCAGGGAGACATAGGCGTTGGCCGCGTCCCCGATCGACATGCTGTGCTGGACGGTGCCGATCAGTATGCCGCCGATGGCGTTGATGAAGACGATGATCAGCCCGGCCACGGCGTCGCCGCGGACGAATTTCGAGGCGCCGTCCATGGCCCCGAAGAAGGTCGATTCCTGCTCAAGATCCTTGCGTCGCTTCTTGGCCGTATCCTCGTCGCACAGGCCCGAGGACAGGTCGGCGTCGATGGCCATCTGCTTGCCCGGCAGGGAGTCCAGGGTGAAGCGGGCCGAGACCTCGGCGATCCGGGTCGAGCCCTTGGTGATGACGACGAAATTCACCACCAGAATGATGGCGAAGATGATGATGCCGATGATGAAACTGCCGCCCATCATCAGGCTGCCGAAGGCCTCGATCACCTGGCCGGCGCCGCCGGACCCCTCGTGCCCATGGCTGAGGACGAGCCGGGTCGAGGCCAGGTTGAGACCGAGGCGGAACAGGGTGGAGACGAGCAGGACGGTCGGAAAGATGGCGAAGTCCAGCGGCTTCTTCATCATCACGGCGGTCATCAGGATCAGCACGCTGGAGACCAGGGAGATGGCCAGCAGCAGATCCAGCAGCATCTTGGGTATGGGCAGGATCAGCAGCAGGATCACGCCGATGACGCCCATGGCCATATAGACCTCGCCGCGCGCGACCCAGCCCCACATGTCCCGGCCGGTCGGACGGGCCATGCCGTCCTTCATCATGGGCGAGGCGGGGATGTCAGTCATGCGCGGCCGAGGGCGGACAGGGCCGTGCGGGCGGCGGCGGCGATGACGGCGCCGTTCGCGGCGTCCGACGAGGACCGCGTCGCGTGATAATAGGCGGCGACGACCACCGGCGCGCCGGTCACCGGATACAGGACGCCGATGTCATTGGTCGGTCCGTAGCCGCCCGTGCCGGTCTTGTGGGCGACCGTCCAGTCGCCGGGCGCGCCGGCCTTGAGCCGGTTCGCTCCGGTCGGGGTGTCGACCATCCAGCGCAGCAGGATCGCCTTGTGGCCCGCCGCGAGGGGCGTGGCCGGGTCGATCAGCAGACGATGGATATTGGCCACGGAATGCAGCGGGGTGATGGTGTCCTTGTCGCCGTCCAGCCGGTTCATCTCCGGTTCGAACCGGTCCACCGTGGTACTGTCGTCGCCGAGCGAGCGGTAGAAGGCCCGCATCGGCTCCAGGCCGCCCATGGCCTTGAGCAGCAGGTTGGCGGCTGGGTTGTCGCTGACCTCGACCGTCCCCTTCATCAGGGCCTCGACGCTGAGGGAGCCGCCAACGGCGGGCTCGGTCACGGGAGCATGGTGGGTCATGTCAGCGGCGGTGACGGAGATCTGCCGATCCAGCCTTTCGTCGCCCGCCTGCACCCGCAGGAAGGTGGCGGCGGCGAGAAACATCTTGAAGGTCGAGCAATAGACGAACCGCTCGTCCCCGCGCCAGGACAGGCGGCGGCCTGATCCTGTGTCATGGGCGACAAAGCCGAGGCGGCCGCCGTTGTCGCGCTCCAACGCGGACAGGTCGAAGGCTTCGGTCACGACGGGAGCCGGCGCCGGCGGGGTGGGCTCGGCCCGCACGCAGCCTGCCACGCCCAGCGCGCCGAGGCCGGTCAGGACGCTTCTGCGGTCCGTACCCACGCTCATGATCAGGCCGCCGCGTAGCCGGGAGCGGCGACGCCCGATTGCGGGGCGATGATCTGGGTCCCCTCGTCGGCGTATTCGTTCAGCTTGTTGCGCAGGGTGCGGATCGAGATGCCCAGGATGTTGGCCGCATGGGTGCGGTTGCCGAGGCAGTGCGACAGGGTGTCGAGGATCAGCGTCTTCTCCATCTGCGCCACGGTCTGTCCGACGTGGGCGCGGGTGACGGCGTCGGCGGTCTGGGCGGCGCGGGCGGCGGGGCTGTCATAGCCGTTGGAGCCGGCGCCGAGCGGCTGGCCGTCCGGCAGGCGGATGGCCTCGACGTCGATCTCGGGACCGACCGCCAGCAGCACGGCGCGGTGCATGGCGTTCTCGAGCTCGCGGACGTTGCCGTTCCAGCGATGGGAGACCAGGGCGAGCCGGGCGGCGGCCGAGATCGGCCGCGCCGGCACGCCGTTGGCGGCGGCGTATTTCTTGACGAAATGATCGGCCAGGACGGCGATGTCGCCCGGCCTTTCGCGCAGGGCCGGCAGGCGCAGGTTCACGACATTGAGGCGGTAGAGCAGGTCCTCGCGGAACGTGCCCTCGGCCACCGATTTGGCGAGGTCGCGGTTCGAGGTGGCGATGATGCGGATGTTGACCGGCACGGGCTTGGTGCCGCCGACGCGGTCGATGACCCGTTCCTGGATCGCCCGCAGCAACTTGGCCTGAAGCCGGACGTCCATCTCGGAGATTTCGTCCAGCAGCAGGGTGCCGCCGTCGGCCTCCTCGAACTTGCCGATGCGGCGGGCCATGGCGCCGGTGAAGGAGCCCTTCTCGTGGCCGAACAGCTCGGACTCCAGCAGATTGTCGGGAATGGCGGCGCAGTTGACGCTGATGAAGGGCCGTTCGGCGCGCTTGGAGCCGGCGTGGAGGTAGCGGGCCATCACCTCCTTGCCGACGCCGCTTTCGCCGGTGATCAGGATCGAGGCTTCCGAACGGGCCACCTGGTCGGCCAGCATGATCACCGCCTTCATCGACGGATCGGCCGAAATCAGCGGACGGTCGTCATCGGCGACGGCGGACAGGACGGCGGCGATCAGATCGGCCTCGGGCGGCAGGGGGATGAACTCCTTGGCCCCGGCGCGAATGGCGGCGGCCGCATCCTTGGCGTCGGCGTCGACGCCGCAGGCCACCACCGGCACATGGATCCGCTCGGCCTCATTGGCCGCGATCAGGGCGGCGATGTCGATCCGGTAGTCGACCATCAGCAGGTCGGCCCCCTGCCCGCGCCGCAGCTGTTCCGTCGCCTGATCGCCGCGCTCGACGTGGCTGACCTTGGCGCCGTGCGCCATGGCCATCTTCACCGCCGTCGCCAGCTGTCCGCTGAGCCTGCCAACCACCAGAAGCCGCATGGGTCTTCTCCTCTAATCTCTACGCACGGCCGCCGATCAGGCGCCGCTGTCTTCCGTCTTGATGATTTCCGTCATGGTCACGCCGAGGCGGTCCTCGACGACGACGACCTCCCCGCGCGCGACCAGACGATTGTTGACGAATATGTCGATGGCCTCGCCGACCTTGCGGTCCAGCTCGAGCACGCTGCCGCGGTTCAGCTTGAGCAGCTGGGCCACGGACATGTGGGCCTTGCCCAGCACCGCCGAGATATTGACCGGGACGTCGAAGACCGGGGTGAGGTCGTGGGCCGTCTTGTCGGTCGCCTCGTCATTGACGGTGATCGCGACGGAGTCCGGGAACTCCTCCAAGGCCATGGTGTCGGACGCCATTACGGCCTCCCTTCCATCGAGGTTTCGGGGGTGAGGTTTTCAGCGTGCCCGGCCTCGGCGGCCAGGGCGGAGTTCAGGGCTTCGCTCATGCGGGCGAAGGCTTCGTCGGGATCGAAGGCGGCGCGGCCGTCGGCCCATTCGAGCTGAAAGGCCGCCACGGCCATGTCAGGCTCGGTGCGAAAGGCGACGACGCCCGAGAAACCGGCGTCGGCGCACAGTTGCTGGATGCGTGCGTGCGTGGCTTCGGTCAGATCGCCCGTGCGGATGACCAGCCGCGGCGAGGCGTCGATCTCCTGGCCGAGGGCTTCCAGCGCGGCCTGCACCGCCGCCTCGGGGTAGCGGTCGAGGGCGGAGGCGGCGACCACGCGGGCGGCGCTCAGGGCCAGTTCGGCGGCCTGCTGGCGATGCGCCTGGGCGACCTGGGTCAGGGCCGGAATGGCGGTCGTCAGGGCCTGGCCGATGGCGGACAGGGCCATGGTCTGGATGCTCTCGATCTCGGCGAGCGTCTCGTTGCGGGCGTCCAGCCGGGCCTGGGCGACGAGGGCGTCGACCTCGGCCGGGCCGTAGGCGCGCTTGATCGGGCGGAAGGCGGCGGCGGCGCTCACGACGACGCCCGAGGCGTCGAACTCGGTGTCGAAGGCGAAGGGGGTGCTGAGGGGCTGAGAGGTCATGTCAGTAGATCAGCTCGTCATCGCCGCCCTGGCCGACCAGCATGATCTCGCCCTTGGCGGCGAGATCCTTGGCGACCTGGACCATGGCCATCTGGGCCTGATCGACGTCCTTGAGACGAACCGGACCCATGGATTCCATGTCCTCGCGCATGATCTTGGCGGCGCGTTCGGACATGTTGGAGAAGAACAGTTCGCGCAGGGACTCCGACGACCCCTTGAGGGCCAGGCCGAGGGAGTCCTTCTCGACGGCGCGGAGCAGGGTCTGGATGCCGCCGGGGTCCAGCTTGGCCAGGTCCTCGAACACGAACATCAGGGCCCGGATGCGCTCGGCGGCCTCGCGGTTGCGTTCCTCGAGGGCGCCGATGAAACGGGCCTCGGTCTGGCGATCGAAGCTGTTGAAGATGTCGGCCATCATCTCGTGGCTGTCGCGCTTGGAGGTGCGCGCCAGGTTCGACATGAATTCGGTCCGCAGGGTCTGTTCGATCTTGTCGAGAATCTCGCGCTGGACCGGCTCCATGCGCAGCATCCGCTGGACGCATTCGAGGGCGAAGTCCTCGGGCAGGCTGGTCAGGACGCGGGCGGCGTGATCCGGCTTCACCTTGGACAGGACCACGGCGACGGTCTGAGGGTATTCGTTCTTCAGATAGTTGGCGAGGACCGCCTCGTTCACATTGCCGAGCTTGTCCCACATGGTGCGGCCGGCGGGGCCGCGGATTTCTTCCATCAGGCCTTCGACGCGGTCGCTCGGCATGAAGGAGGCCAGCAGGCGCTGGGTCTGTTCGAAACTGCCCATGACCGCGCCCGAGCCGCTCATGCCCGAGACGAACTCGACCAGCAGTTCCTCGACCACCACGGCGCTGACGGTGCCCAGCGAGGCCATGGCCTGGGAGATTTCCTTGATCTCGTCCTCGTCCAGGCTCTGCCAGAGCCGGGTATGATCCTCGCCGAGCGAAAGCAGGATGACAGCGGCCTTCTCAGGCCCCGTCAGCTTCCTGGCGTCCTCGACCGCGGGCTTTTTGTTAGTCAGGCGCGCCATCAGCCCTCGTGGACCCAGCTGCGCAGGATGGAGGTGGATTCGTCAGGGTGTTTCTCGACGAAGTCCGCGACCTTCTTGACCGAGGACGCCTTCACCTGTCCCTCGATACGGGCGATGTCGAGCCGCTGGTCCATGTCCGAAGGTCCGGCGATCTGGGGCATGACCCCGCCCGCGCCTCCCATGATGGTGGTCTGCAGCGAGGTCACCGGCGCCCCGCCGGCGCCTGCGAGCTGCATCTGGCCGGCGCCGCCGCCCGAGGCGGATTTCAGCAGCGGGCGCAGGACGAAGAAGATCAGCAGCAGACCGGTGATCAGCAGCACCAGCAGCTCGACCCCGCGCATGATGTCGTTCTTGTTGAAGTCGAACAGGGAGGAGCTCGCCTCCTCGCCGCCGACCACGGCCAGGTCGCGGTTGAAGCGGACGTTCAGCACCTCGATCTTGTCGCCGCGCTCGGCGTCGATGCCGACGGCGGCGGCGACCAGGGCCTTGATCTGCTCGATCTCGGCCGGGGTGCGGGCGGCATAGGTCGGCTCTCCACCATTGGCGGCCGGGGTCCATCGGCCGTCGACCGCGACCGAGACGGCCAGACGCTTGATCTCGCCGGCCTCGCGCACCGTGGTCGTGGTGGTGTTGGAGATTTCGTAATTGGTGGTCTCGGTGGTGGTCGTATCGCGCGAGCCGATCGGGGTCGTGGCCGGAGCCTCGCCGCCGGGGATGTTATTGGTCGCCGTGGCGCCGCCGTTATTGACGCCGGTGGTGTCGGCGCTTTCCGAACCGTTGGCCGAGGTCGAGCGGACCACCTGGCCGTCGGGATCGTACCGTTGTTCCTGCGTCGTCGAACGGCTGTGATCGATGTCGGCCGTGACCTGAACCCGTGCGCCACCGACGCCGACGACGCCCTCGACGATATCCATGATCCGGGCCTGCAGCTGGGCCTCGGTGGAATCGCGTGCCTCCTGGGCCGAGGCGGCGCTGAAGGCGGAGCCGTCCGAACCGGCCGCCAGCGTGCGGTTGGAGGTGTCGGTCAGGGTGACCTTCTCGGGCTTCAGATTGGGCACCGAGGAGGCGATGACGTTGCGGATGGCCTGGACCTGGGCGCCCGACAGCTGGCCGCCGGTGACGCCGACCACGACCGAGGCGGTGGGCTGGGCGGCGTCCGACTGGAACAGTTCGCGGCGCGGCAGGGCGATCATGACCCGCGCGGAATTGATGCCGCGCATGGTCATGATGGTGCGGGCCAGTTCGCCCTCGAGCGCGCGCTTTTCGTTGAGATTCTGCTGGAATTCGGTCTGGCCCAGCACCGACTGGTTGTCGAAAATCTCGTAGCCGACCGAGCCGGACGTCACGAGACCCTTGCCCGCGACCAGCATGCGCGCCTCGCCGACCTCGTCGCGGCTGACGAAGATTGTCGAGCCGTCGCCGCGCGAGGAATATTTGATGCCGGCGCTGTCCAGGGCCGTGGTGACCTCGGAGGCTTCGCGCAGATCGAGGTTGGAATAGAGCAGGGCGTCCGGCGCCTGGCCGATGCGCAGCATGACGGCGACCAGCACGGCCGCGACGCCGGCGGCGACGCCCAGCACCACGGTCAGCCGACCGATCCCGAATCTCTGCAACGCCGCCGTGAAGCCGCCCACGCGTTCCGCCCCGAAAACTCACGGCACCGACTGGAGGCCCGCCAGGCAGAAAATGCCGGGCGCATGGTAAATGGCGGGTTAAGACCTTTGGATGATCAGTGTTTTTTGCGTTTCCGCATGACGAAGCCGATGACCGTGGCCGCCGCCTCGAAATGCTCGCGAGGGATGGTCTCGTCGATATCGACCGCCGCGTAGAGCGCGCGCGCCAGCGGCACGTTCTCCACGATCGGGACATTGTGCTCGCGGCCGACCTCGCGGATGCGCAGGGCCACGGCGTCGACGCCCTTGGCGACGCAGATCGGGGCCGGATCGCCCTCGCCGGGCTCATATCGCAGGGCCACGGAGTAGTGGGTCGGGTTGGTGACGATGACCGTGGCCTTGGGCACGTTCTGCATCATCCGCTGACGGCTGCGCTGGTTCCGGATCTGCCTCAGCCTGGCCTTGATGTGCGGGTCGCCCTCGGACTGTTTGTAGTCTTCCTTGGTCTCTTCCTTTGTCATCTTCATCCGCTCGGCGAAGCGGTGCTTCTGCCAGAGGAAGTCGGCCCCGGCGGTGAAGCCGAGGAAGATGATCGTCGACATCATCAGGGCCACGGCCAGATCGCGCGCCATGGGCAGGATCATCGCCGGCGGCATGGCGGCCATGGTCTCGAGCTCCCGCAGGTGCGGCCTCAGCACCAGCCAGCAGATCACCCCGACCGCCAGCAGCTTGAGAAGGGTCTTGATGAACTGGACCAGGCCGTCCGGGCCGAAGATGCGCTTGAACCCCTTCAACGGGCTGATCTTGGACCATTCGGGCTTCAACTTCTGGGCCGTGAAGATCAGCCCGGACTGGGCCACATTGCCTCCGACGCCGCCGATGATGGTGGCCAGCATGACCACCCCGAGAAAGGGCGCCATGGCCCACAGGGCGAGACTGCCGATCTCGACCCCGGCCCCGGCGTCCAGGCCGCCCATCATGGTGTGGGGCGCGGCGATGAAGGGCAGAAGCTGCTCGGCTATGGATGTGGCGAACCAGCCGCCGGACATCAACACCACCGCCGCGGCGCCGGCCAGGGACAGGGCCGCCGCGACGTCCGGTGACTTGGCGACATCGCCCTTCTTGCGTGCTTCCGCGAGTTTTCGCGGTGTCGCCTCTTCTGTCTTGGACTCGGGATCCGGCGTATCAGCCACCGGCGCCTCCGACGAAGACACTGGCCAGGGCGCGGTAGCGGTCGATGAAGACCGTCCCCATCACGCCGAGGCTGAGGGCGAAGACCGACAGACCCAGCAGGATGCTGAGCGGGGCGGCGGCGAAATAGACCTGGAAAGACGGCATGACCCTGCCGATCAGGCCGGAGGCGAGGTTGAAGATCAGGGCGAAGACCAGCAGGGGCGCCGACAACTGGACGCCCAGCATGAAGGCGTCGCCGAGGGTGCGAATGGCCAGGGTGGCGAAGTCGCCGGTCATCACCGGCCCGACCGGCCGGATCAGTTCATAGGACCCGACCAGGCCGGCGATGAACAGATGATGGGTGTTGGTCGCGAAGATCATGGTCGTGCCCAGCAGCATCAGGAAGGCGCCGATGGTCGAGCCGGGCTGGACCTGCATCGGGCTGGCGGTCTGGGCGAAGGCCAGGGTGGTCTGCAGGGCGATAATCTCGCCGGCCGTCGACAGGGCCGCGAGGAACGAACGCAGCAAGGCGCCGATCATCAGTCCGACAATGACCTCACGGATGATCCATCCGGCCATGCCGCCCACGGACGCGGGCAGGGCCGGCAGGGCGCCGGCGATCACCGGCCACAGGGCGAGGCTGACGACGAGGGCGAGCGACAGGCGGATGCGCGGCGAGACATAGCTTTCGCCGATGCCCGGCAGCATCAGCAGAACGGCGCCGATCCGCGAGAAGATCAGCGCGCCCTGCCAGACCTGGTCCGATGTCGCCCAAGGTTCCACCTAGCGGGGTCCCATGAGGATCACATGCCGGCGATGCGCGCCGCGATCGTCCGCATGAAGCCGCCCAGCAGCGCTCCCATCAGCGGCAGAAAGAGCATCAGGCTGACGAAGATGGCGATGATCTTGGGGGCGTAGATCAGGGTCTGTTCCTGGATCTGGGTCAGGGCCTGGAACAGGCCGATGGACACCCCGACGACCAGACCGACCAGCAGGACAGGCGTGCACAGCTGGATCGTCAGCCACAGGGCGTCGCGCCCCACATCCATCACTTCCGCGCCGTTCATCGAAATCATACTCCCGGGATACGCGGCAGAAAATGCCGGGAGCGTGGTTAACGAGGGGTTAGTGAAGGCGCGTTCTCCCTCCCCTTCATGGGGAGGGTGGCTCGCGAAGCGAGCCGGGTGGGGAGCGACGGTCACACACCCCACCCTGTCGTCGCCTCGCGCCGACATCCCTCCCCATGAAAGGGAGGGAGAGCTATATGGCCTCCATGACCAAGCCTCCTGTATCCCAATCCGACGCCGAAGCCGCCGTGCGCACCCTGATCGAATGGGCGGGCGACGATCCAGACCGGGAAGGATTGCTGGACACGCCGGCCCGCGTGGCGCGCAGCTATCGCGAGCTGTTCGCCGGCTATGAGATCGAGCCCCGCGCCTATCTGGAGCGGACCTTCGAGGAGGTCGGCGGCTACAACCAGCTGGTGGTTCTGAAGGACATCCGTTTCGTCAGCTTCTGCGAACATCACATGCTGCCGGTCGTCGGCATGGCCCATGTCGGCTATCTGCCCACCGACCGGGTGGTCGGGATATCCAAGCTGGCGCGGGTGGTGCGCGGCTATGCGCGCCGGCTGCAGATCCAGGAGAAGATGACCTCCGAGATCGCCACCGCCATCGACGAGGTGCTGAGGCCCCAGGGCGTCGGCGTGGTCATTGAGGCGGAACACAGCTGCATGACCCTGCGCGGGGTCGATGCGCCGGGAGCCAGCCTGACCACCAGCGCCCTGCTGGGGGTGGTGCGGGACGATGCGCGGACGCGGGAGGAATTCCTGAGGCTGGTGCGGGGCTAGGACCGCAGTCCAGCCTCAGGGTCCCGGTTACCGGACCGGCAAGGGGCGCATCACCC
Organism: Brevundimonas vancanneytii; assembly: GCA_943367565.1. Lineage (GTDB taxonomy): Bacteria > Pseudomonadota > Alphaproteobacteria > Caulobacterales > Caulobacteraceae > Brevundimonas > Brevundimonas vancanneytii_C. Next base: position 16,007 of record CALRJO020000009.1, on the reverse strand, counting down.
GGTCAAGGACCATGCGGGCCGCCCTGCGTCCGATCTCCTCGCCCGCGTAGTTGGAGAAACGGTAGTGGACGCCGCCGTAGATGCGCGAATCAGACACCTGTCGCACCCATTCGTCCCATGTCGGCAACACCTGAATCACCGAATTGGGGATGGCATAGGAGGCGACCCGGACTCCGGTCGCCGGCCCGGATCCGACCTCGGCCTCCATCACCTCGGCCGCGGCGGCCGCCACGGTGCAGTGGCCGCAGGGATACTCCGCGAAATTGGGCGTGCCGATCAGGGGCGCCCAACCGGCGTCGGGCGATGTGGCGTCGTTGCCGTCGTCCGCGCCGTTGCGGATAGCCGTGATCGGGCGCCAGAAGTCGTAGTGCGCCTTGGACGCCGACATCGCCAGGACGGCGTCGTCAAAGGCCATCTGGTAGAGGGCGAACATCCGGGCGTTCTGAACCGGCGTGCGGCCCGGAGCGTCGGCGGCGAGGCGCATCGACGGCGTCAGGTCATAGGCCTGCCGGTAGCGCGCGATGAGGGTCTGCTGCGGCGTCCGTTCGGTGCTGGTCCGACCGCCCAGACGGCGAACCTCTTCATAGTCGCGCGCCCAGCGCTCGCTCGTCAGGGCCGGCGGTGGCGGCGGGCGCAGGGCCTCGGCGCCAGGAATCACCCACGGCCTGTAGGCGGACATGTGGGGCTCGATCTGGGGCAGTTCGGTGCTCACCCATTCGCCGGGGACGGTTCGCGGGCGGTAAGGCGTTTGCGGAATGGCGGGATCGATGCCGCCGGCGACGATGGCCGCCGCCGCCGCCTGTTCGCCGACCAGCCGGCCCGCCTCCCGCGCCGCCTCGTCGCGCACTTCAGCCATGGCGATGGCGTAGCTGTCGTCGAGTACGGTCTTGTGGTTGGGAAAATGGTGCAGCAGGACGCGCCAGGCCGCGGTCGCCGCGGCGGCGTCCTGCGACGCCGAGGCGTCGCCGACCGGAAGGCCCAGATAGCTTTCGTAGCGCCGTTCGATCGCGTTCAGAGCCTCGAACACGGCGAGCGAAGCCCGGGTCGTGGCGCGTTTCTGCTCGGCCGTGCCCCCGCCATAGGGCGGCGAAAGCCTGTTGGCGAACTCCCACCAGTCGGACACCGTGTCCGCCGCCGCCGGCGGCGCAAGGACCAGGGCCGCGGCCACGGTCATTCCCATGATGACATTACGCATCGTCTTTTCTCCCACCGTTGTTTTTTTGTTGTTGGACTATCCGTCCGCGCTCGCCCCCAGGGGGACGGTCGGAGCGGCCTTGAACGTCCGGCCGATCCGGACCCGGATCAGCCAGAAGAGCATCAGGACGAGCGGGGCGAAGGCGGGGATCATGAGATGCGGGCCGCGCAAGGCCGCGGGAATCTCGTCCGCCTGGCCGAGGAAGAATGAGCCGGTGGCGACGAACAGCGCCGCGCACATCCGCCAAAGGTGACGCGCGATGCGCGAGGGACCCCTGACGCCCCCACGCCTCAGCACCCGCAGATCGCCGACGGCGGCCAGGCTCGCCGCCAGTGCGAAGGCCCAGGCGGGCGTGTCGCCGGCCAGTGCGCCGATGATTCCGGCGAGGGCGAGCAAGACGGTCAGGATGAAGGCGCCGGACTCAAACCGGCCGACCTGCCCTTCCGGACGTTTCACCGTCATCCATGCCGTCGCGACGAGGTAGATGACGAAGATCGAGCCATAGACTTGGCCAGGCTGCGCGTCGGGCAGGAACGGCGATGTGCCGGCCGCGACCGCCAGCATGATCACCATTGAGACGACGAAGACCTTGCCGGCGGCCCGGTGCACGCGGTCGCCCTTGCGGACAGTCAGCGCCACGGCGCCCGCGACCAGGGCCACGGAGGCGCCGGCGATGTGCAGGAACAGCAGGATCGCGGCGAGGGCGTGAAGGACGGCCGGGGCTTCGGGTCCGAAGCGCAGGATGTTGTCGACGGCGCTGACTTCCATGATCCCGCCTCCCCGGTCAGATCGGCCCACGCGTGCGGCGCAGGCGGATGGCGGCGAAGAGGAAGGCGGCGGCGACGATCAGACCGATCCACACGCCCGGCTGGCCGAACAGGCGCGCGGGATCGAGGTCGGCCAGCTTGCTGACAGGCGCTTCGCCCCGGCTGCCGACGGTGAAGGGGCCGGTGAAACCGCCGACGACGCGGTTCGCAAGCAGGTCGAAGCTCGCCCCCGCACCGAAACCCAGGCGTCCCACCACAGCGATCGCCACGAGCGGCGCCGCGGCCCAGAGGAAGGGCACACGACGCGCCCAGGCCGAGACCAGCAGCATCCAGGCGAAAACCGGCGCGTGCCACAGCGTCATGAACGTCAGGCCGTAGGCCAGCACGGTCCACAGGAACGGTAGATCGAGCTCGGCCCACATCAGCCTGGGATCGAAGCCGTTGGCCAGCCAGATGAGGGAAGTCAGGGCCACGATGACCAATTGCGCCACGACCACGAGGGCGAAGACGATCACCGGCATCATGAAGGCCGGGACAGCGGCCTTGGACAACACCGTCATCAGGTCCGAGACCGGCAGCGACTTCCAGAACAGGATGCTGCGGTCGCGCCGCTCGCCGTACAGGGCGGCGAGGCAGTAGAGAATGGAGACGACCACGCCGCTCAGGAACACCGTCCCGGCCACAAAACCGTAGGGCTCCATGTAGTCGTAGGTCGAGGCCGGATCGGCCAGTCTGGCGGCGCGCTCGGCGTTCGACAGGTGAAGCGAGCCGGCCAGGGTGCCGAGGATACCAAAACCCGCGACGACCGCCGGGGCGATGTAGAGAACGCGATGCTCCCACAGCTCGCGCCGCAGCAGCCAGTAGAAGGTCGGGACCTGGGTCCGCCAGGGCGAGGCGGGGGCGACCGGCGCGGACGGCGTCGCGGAAACGGGGTCGCGATCGGGGGTCATGCCGCCTCCCGCGTCGTCTGGTTTCCGCCCATCAGGGCGACGAAGACGTCAGCCAGGCCGGGCGAACGAACCTCGCCGAGGGCGGTGAGTCGATCGCGGGCGACGCCGTCGAACAGCAGGATGCTGCGGCCCAGAAGCGTGCGCTCATGAAGGGGCCGCAGGGCGCGCGCGGCGGCGAGCCGGTCGGGTCCGACGACGACTTCCAGATAGCGCCCCTCCATATCCTCCATGGAGGCGTCGAGCACGACGCGGCCTCGTTCGAGGAAGACCACGTCGGTGAGGATGTGCTCCACCTCGGCGACGTCGTGGGTCGAGACCAGGATGGTGCGGTCGCCATCGAAATAGTCGTTCAGGAGCGAGTCGTAGAACTGCTTCCGATAGAGGATGTCGAGGCCCAGCGTCGGCTCGTCCAGCACCAGCAGTTTCGCATCCACCGCCATGATCAGGGCGAGGTGCAGCTGGGTGACCATGCCCTTGGACAGGTCGCGGATCTTGCTGGCGTGACGGATGGTGGTGCGGGCGAGAAACCCTTCGGCGCGGGCGCGGTCGAACCGGGGATGAACGCCGGCCATGAAGTCGAGCGCCTGCCAGACCCGCATCCAGCGCGGCATCACGGCGACATCGGCGATAAAGCAGACGTCGTGCATCAGCGAACCGCGCCGGGCGCCGGGGTCGCGGCCGAGAACCGAGAGGTCCCCCTCATGGTCGGTGAGCCCGACGATGGCGTGGAGCGCGGTGCTCTTGCCGGCGCCGTTGGGACCGATCAAGCCGACGATACGGCCCGCCTCGACGGTCAGGTCGACGCCGTCGAGGGCGACGGTGGAGCCGAAGGCCTTGCGCAGGCCGCGGGCGCGGATGGGGATCATCGGCTCAATCCTCCACCGGCTTCGGCGGGACCGCGCCCAGCAGGTCCCGCGTCAGGCCGAGCCGCTGGATGGTCGCGTGAATTTCGGGCCACTGCTCCGTGAGGAACCGCTGGCGTTCGGCCCGGAGCAGCAACGCCCGCGCGCCGGTGTTGATGAACATGCCCAGCCCGCGCCGCTTCTCGACCAGCTGTTCGTCGACCAGCTGCTGATAGGCCTTCAGCACCGTCAGCGGATTGACCCGGCTCTCGGTCGCGACGGTGCGGACGGAGGGCAGCGGATCGCCCTCCCCGAGCAGTCCGTCGAGGATCATGGCGACCACGCGATCGCGGATCTGGCGATAGATCGGCTGGCCGTCGTTCCACTCTGAATCCATCGTCCCTTCCGGACGCCCCCTCGCGGCATTTCGGTTCGATGCGGTACCGAACTGGTGTTATACATGACTATAACACCTCGGGAAGGCAAGCGCTTTTTCGAAGCGCCTCGTCGGACCCCGGCTACAGGCGCAATTCCGGTACGGAATGCGCTACCTTGGAGGTTCGGACGGGATCGCCGGCCCGGGAGAACACGCGACATGGGCCGGATGATCGAGGAACTGGACTATCGCGCGACCGACATGGGGCCGCTGATCCTGCGTCGGCGCTGGGTGGCGGCCATCGATGCCGATGTGATCGAGGTCATCCTTGGCCAAGAGCATCTGATGTCCAGCCTGTTCACGGTCGGCGAGACCGAGCTGGCCGTCCGCGGTCTGGCGGCCGCGAAGGGCGAGACCCTGCGGGTTCTGGTGGGCGGTCTGGGCCTGGGCTACACGGCCCGCGCGGCGCTGGCCGACGCCCGGGTGACATCTGTCGACGTCGTCGACGCCCTGGCGCCGGTGATCGAATGGCATGAGGCCGGGCTGGTGCCGCTCGGCGAAAGCCTCGGGCAGGAGCCGCGCTGCCATCTGAAGCCGGGCGACTTCTTCGGCTGGTTCGATGCGCCGCGTGCGCCGGCGGAACGCTACGACGTCGTCCTGCTCGACATCGACCATTCGCCTCGCGCCCTGCTGAATCCGGACCACGCACGATTCTATACGGTCGAAGGGCTGGAAAGACTGCGGGCCGGGATCGCCGACGGCGGCGTCTTCGCCATGTGGTCCGATGAGGGACCGGACGCGGATTTCATCGCCTTGCTCGAGGCTGTCTTCGTGAACGTGCGGGCCGAGGTGGTCGCGTTCGACAATCCCCTGACCGGCGGCTCCTCGACCTGCACCATCTACATCTGCGACCGGGATTGAAGACGCCGCGCTGACGGCCCGGTCCTTGCGGAATTCGCCTCCGAAGAGGTGTTTTCCATGGCCTGGACCGCGATTTCGACCCGAAACGAGACACCGCCCATCGTGCGCGGCGGTTGGCTGGACGCCCTGCGTTTCATTGTGGCCGCCCTGATCATCCTGCATCACTTCCAGGGCGCGGGGCCGATCGCCCTGGCCGAGGGCCTGCATCCGGTGTTCGAGCGGGGCGGCTTCCTGCTCACCAATTTCTTCATCATCGACAGCGGCTATGTGCTGATGCGGGTCTATGGCGGCTCGCTCGCCGGAGGCCGGATGTCGGCGGGCGACTTCTTCCTCAAACGCTATCTGCGGGTCCTGCCCGCGCACCTGATCATGGTGCTGGCCCTCGTGGCGCTGATCGTGGTCGGCGGAGCCCTGGGCTTCGCACCGCGGGCGCCGGAGTGGTTCCGCTGGGACCAGTTGCCGGCCCAGATGACCCTGACCCAGGCGTTCGGCATTCCCGGCGGCCTGGGCTGGAACGCGCCCAGCTGGTCGATCTCGGCCCTGATCGGCTGCTACCTCGCCTTCCCGTGGATCCTCAGGGGTCTGGTGCGGCTGGGGCCGTGGAGCGTGCTGGTGCTGGGCGTCGGCCTGTATCTGGTCGCCAACCAGCTGACCTGGAGCCTGCTGGGCTATCCCGTCTATCAGATGCCGATGGGCTTCGGCTTCATCCGCGCCCTGCCGCTGTTCTTGCTGGGCATGGCCTTGGCCTGGTTCGCCCAGAAGGTCTGGATCGCGCCGAAGCTGGCGGGCTGGGCCGGGATCGGCGCGGCCCTGATGCTGGCCTTCGTGCAGTATTTCGACAAACACGCCCTGATCTCGCTGGTCTGCATCTCGACGATCATTCTCGCGGCCGGCGCCGTGCCGACCGTGCGCCCCTCGAAATGGGTGGAGAAGGCGGCCCAGGTCTCGTTCTCGATGTTCATCACCAATGAGGTGGTGAGGATCGCCTGGTTCGGCGTGGCCAATGTGGCGATCGCCAAACTCGCCCTGCCGGTCGCGGCGCAGTGGGCGCTGTGGGGCGCCGGCGTGGTCGCGGCCTTTGTCTTCGCCTTCGCCTTCCACACTCTGATCGACGCGCCGATCCAGGACCGCATCCGCGCCTGGCTGAAGGGGCGGTCGCGGTCGCGCCCGGTGGTCGTGACCCAGCCGGTCGTGTCGCTGGAAGGTTGACGGCGGTCCCTCGTCGCGCCGGGGCCGAATTGGGCTAGAACAGCCCGGTGAACATGCCTGATCCCAACGATCCCGACTCCCTCGCCGCGGCCGCCGACGCCGGAGACGCCGACGCCGCGCACCGGCTGGCCGTGCTGACGGCCATGGGGCTGGGCCTGCCGCAGGACTGGGACGCCGCGGTGGAGCGGCTGACGCAGGCGGCGGAACTGGGCCACCCGACGGCGGGGCGTCAGCTGGCGCTTCTGTCAGACGGTGCGGGTGTCGACATGGCCGCCTGGCTGACCGCGCCGGCGCCGCGCCCACTCGCCGAAGGACCCGCGGTTTTCGCCATCGAGGGCTTCCTGCCGGGCGCTGTCTGCGACTGGCTCAGGGACCGGGCCGGGGCGATGGCCGGACCCGCGCTGGTCTATGATCCCCTGACCGGCGAGGGGCGGCGGGAGAGCGTGCGGACCAACAACGCGGCGCGGTTCGAGCTGGACGGCATGGACGTGGTTCTGGCCGTGGTGCGCGAGCGGATCGCGCGCGCGGCGGGCCTGCCGGTTCCCGGTCTGGAGTGGACGCAGGTGCTGCATTATGCGGTCGGCCAGACCTTCGACTGGCACGTCGACTGGCTGGATCCCGCCCTGCCCGGCCATGCCGCCGACCTGGCCGCGCGCGGCCAGAGGATCGCCACCTGCCTGGTGTTTCTCAATGACGATTTCGAGGGCGGTGAGACGGCGTTCGAGGCCGGCGGCCTGAGGCATCGGGGCCGCAAGGGCGACGCCCTGCTGTGGGCCAACACCTTGCCTGACGGATCGATCGACCGCCGCACGCGCCACGCGGGCCTGCCGCCGACCCGGGGCGAGAAATGGGTCCTGTCGCAGTGGCTGCGCGGACGGGCGCCGAACGGCTGAAAGCCGTCAGATCGGCATCCGCATGATCTCCTGATAGGCGGAGATGACCTGGTCGCGCACGGCCATGACGGTTTCCAGCGAGGCCTCGGCGGAGGAAACGGCCGTGACCACATCGATCAGACTGCCCTGTCCCTGGACCGCGGCGGTCATCTGGGTTTCGGCGGCGCGCGAGGCCTGGGTCATGTCGCCCATGACGCTGGTCAGCATGTCGGCGAAGCCCGTCTGCTGGACCCCGCCAGCGGGGGACGCCGGCATCTCCGTGCCCTGGATCGCCGAATAGGCGCGCGCCGCCATCATGGGGTTCATGACCTAGGTCCTATTTCTTGAGCAGGTCGAGGATGCGGGCGTCCATGGCCCGCGCCGTCTCGATGACATTGAGGTTGGCCTCATAGGCGCGCTGGGCCTCGCGCATGTCCATGGCCTCGACCAGGGTGTCGACATTGGGCCGCAGGACGTAGCCCTCGGCGTTCGCGGCGGGATGGGACGGGTCGTATTCCGAGCGGAAATCCCCCTGGTCGACGCGGACCTCGGCGAGGGCGACGCCGGTGGCGCCGTTGATCTCGCGCGCCTGAAAGACCGGGATCTGGCGGCGATAGGGCTGGCCGCCGGCGACCGGGGCGGTCGACTGGGCGTTGGCGATGTTCTCGGCGATGATCCGCATGCGCGACTGCTGGGCCTGCAGCGCGCTGGCGGCGACGGCCATGGCCGAGTTGCGGGGCGGGATCGGGTCGGGCATCGGCTATTCCTCGATCATCGGCCGGGCGCGCGGGCGGCCGTGCGCAGCATCTGCATGGACTTCTGGTAGAAACCGATGGCCGCGTCATAGGCCATGCGGCTCTCGGCCATCTTCAGCATCTGTTCCTCGACCACGACCGAATTGCCGTCGAGGGTGGTTTCCGAATCAGGCGCGGCGCGGGATTCGAAACGGGCGGTCGGACCGGCCGGAGCGATATGCATGGCGCTGGTGCGGACCATGCGGACCCCGCCCCCGCCCTCGGCCAGCGCCCGGGCGAAATCGGTCGGCTGGTTGAGGTCGCGGCTGACGTAGCCGGGCGTATCGGAGTTGGCGACATTCTGGGCGATGACGCGCTGGCGCTCGTCCAGCCAGGACAGGCGGCCCTTGATCTGGCTGAGCAGCGGCAGGTCGGTGAAGCCCATGCGAGCCTCCCAATTCAGGGCGTCGGGCGCGGATCGCCCTTTTGAGATGGGCAGAAACTGCCGCCTGCATGGTTAACGGGGGGTTATCTCAATGCGGCGTTAACCATGATCGCCGAAGGCTGGGGCATGGATTTTCTCGACCTCGCCCGGGCGATCTTCGCTCTCGCCATCACCCTGGGCATCATCGGCCTCGCCGCATGGTCCGCGCGCCGCTATGCGCCGCAGCTGCTGGCCCGTCTGAGCGCCGAACGCGGCGCCCGGCGGATGACGGTGGTCGAGACGCTGGTGCTGGATCCCGCCCGGCGGCTGGTGCTGGTCAGGATCGACGACGAGGAGCGGCTGCTGATTCTCGGCGAAGGCCGCGAGCTGATCGAACCGCGCGGACCGGAGACGGCGAAGTGACCCTGAAGGGCGTCTTCGTCATCCCCGGCCGCGCCGAGCTGAAGCGCGCGGCCCTGCTGTCCCTGATCACCACCGGCTTCTGCCTGATGTGGCCGCTGGTGGCCCTGGCCCAGGACGTGGCGGCGACCGGCGGGCCGGGCTCCGCCATCAACATCGACCTCGGCACCGGCTCGGGCCTGACCGAACGGGTGGTGCAGCTGGTCGGGCTGATGACTGTGCTGTCGCTGGCGCCGTCGATCGTGATCATGACCACCAGCTTCGTCCGCATCATCGTGGTGCTGTCGCTGTTGCGCACGGCCCTGGGGATGCAGCAGTCGCCGCCCAACGCCGTTCTGGTGTCCCTCGCCCTGTTTCTCAGCGCCATCATCATGGCCCCGACCTGGCAGGATGCCTATGATTCGGGCATCCGACCCCTGCTGGACCAGCAGATGGAGCTGCCCCAGGCCTTCGATGCGGCCTCGGAACCTGTGAAGACTTTCATGCTCGGTCAGGTGAGCCGGGACGACCTCGCGCTGTTCGTCCGGCTGTCCAATCTGGAGGCCCCCGCGGCGGCCGCCGACCTGCCCCTCAGGGTGGTCACTCCGGCCTTCATGATCAGCGAGTTGAAGCGGGCCTTCGAAATCGGATTTCTCCTTTTCGTTCCGTTCCTTGTGATCGATCTGGTGGTCGCCAGCGTGCTCATGTCCATGGGTATGATGATGCTGCCTCCGGTGGTCATTTCGCTGCCCTTCAAGCTGATCTTTTTCGTGCTCGTGGACGGCTGGAGACTGGTCGCCGGAAGCCTGGTCGAGAGCTTCCAGCGAGCGTCCGGTAGCGGATGAATCCCCACCCCGTGGGGGTTACAGCGGCGAAGTCGCTTGCCAAGGGAAGAAAAAGCGGCGTCAATCCGTCCGTCATCGTCCCTGAATCCGGACGAGCTCACATCGGGAAACGACCCACATGACCACCCAAGCAGAACTCATCGCCTCCGTCGCCAAGGACGCCGGCGTCAGCCAGGCCGACGCCGGCCGGATGCTCGACGCCCTCGTCAAGAACATCCACAAGTCGCTGACCGGCGGCGGCGACGTGCGCATCTCGAACCTCGGCGTGTTCGACACCGCCGCCCGCGCCGCCCGTGAAGGCCGCAACCCCGCCACCGGCGCGACCATCAAGATCGCCGCCTCGAAGGCCGTGCGCTTCCGCGTGTCGAAGCCGCTCAAGGATGCGGTGAACAAGAAGTAGGATATTCCTTCTCCCCCCGGGGAGAAGGGTCATATCAACGGGCGGGCGCCGCGGGTCGGCTCCCGCCCGTTTTCGTTCTGAGCTCGGCCTTCATGGCCGCGACCCAGCCGGCGAAGGTGTCGGCCGAGGCGGCCAGACCGGCGAAATCGCCCGGCGCCGCGCCGCCGCCCACGCCGTCGTCCAGCGCGATCGACAGGGCGGTCTTCGCCCGCGCGCCGGCCACGAACGGACGATAGTTACGCGACAGGCGGGCCAGGGCGGCGCTATCGCGGCCCAGCGAATAGCCGACGCCGGCGCGGATCAGCCGGGCTTCCTCGGCGGCCGTCAGGGCCGCGGGATCCTGGTGGCGCTCTCCCAGCAGGCCCTCGTACAGGACGGCGGCCTGGGTCCAGTTCTGCTGTTTCCAGAACACCTCGGCGCGAACGTCGCGCGCCGCGGGTGAGGCGTCGGCGCCCAGCACCTCCAGCGCATGGTCGAATCGCCCCAGACCCATCAGCGCCCGGGCTTCGAGCGCTCGGCGCTCGGCGTTCAGGGCCGAAGGCAGGATGGTGGTGCGGGAACTCCAGATGGCCTGCAGCGCGGGCTCCGGCTGCCGGTCCATCAGATAGACGGCGGCGAGCTCGGTCGCGACCTGGGCCTTGGCCACGCCCTCGAGCCGGTTTTCGACCTGGTATTTCAGCAGTTCGGCGGCCTGATCCAGCAGATCGACATCGACAAGGCGGCGCGACAGGCGGCGGACCATTTCGTCGCCGTCGGCGCCGATGGGGGTCAGTTCACGGAAGTCGTAGAACAGGCCCAGCGCCTGCACGGGCTGCAGGCCGTCGGCCCCGCCCTCGAGGAACAGCATGCGGAAGGCGCTGCCCAGATCGGCCTGGATCTCGGCGGCGCCCTCCAGCCGGTGCAGGCCGGGTCCGGCGCCCTTCAGCGCGGTCAGGGCTTCGCGATACAGGCCCTGCGACAGATAGAGCTGGCCCAGCTGGCGGATGACGGCCAGTTCCGTGGCGTCGCCGCGCCAGCGCCAGCGCAGCCCCTCCAGCTCCTTCGCCGCCGCATCGGCCTTCATCGTCCCCCTGGCCAGCGACAGGCGGACGACGCCCAGCTTGGCAGGCACGGAAACGGCGTCGAGCGGCGCCCGGCCGATGGCGGTATAGACGGCCAGCGCACGGTCGGACTGACCGTCCAGTTCGAACAGTCTCGCCTGCACCAACCGGGCGGCCAGCTGGTCCGCGGCGGGGGCGTTCTGGCTGAAACTGTAGGCCAGCAGGGCGCGGGCGGCGTCGAGGTCGCCGGTCTCCAGCGCCCCCATGGCATGGGCGGCGCCGAAGCGGGCGCGCCAGGCGGCGGGAAATTCATCGACCGCCGAGGCCCCGGCGGCGAAGGCCTGTCGGGCCGAGACCCAGTCGCCCTGGGTCGAGGCGATATAGCCGCGCCAGACGGCGGAGGCGGGATCGGAAGCGACGGCCGCCGAGGCAAAATCGCCCTGGGCCTCTTCCATCCGGCCGATCGAGACGCGCGCGGCGCCGCGCAGGCCGCGCAGCTCGGGCTCGCCGGCCATGTTGGGGGCCTGGGCGACGATGCTGTTCAGAACGCCGACGGCCTCGTAGCCCAGGCCGGAGCCGATCAGGAAGCGGGCGAAGGCGAACCGGGCTTCGGCCGGGGCGCGGGGATCATCCCCGGCGGCCATCGACTCCCGGGCCGCCGCGTCCTGCAGCAGGCGATAGCGGGCCGAGAAGCCGCCTTCTCCCGCATCGGCCCATTCGGCCAGGATCAGCGCCGGATGCTTCGCGCGCCCGGGCGCGCCCGCCTCGGCGGAGGCGGCGTCGAGCGCCGCGGACGGCGGCGACAGGATCAGGCCGCCCGGCCGGCTGAGGGTGACCAGATCGCCTTCCGCCTGGATGGCCAGATCGCTGGCCGGGGTCTCCACCGCCAGGCCGTGGGCGGTCGGCAGCAGGGCCAGGTCGACGGTGCGGCGGCGGTTGGCGAACCCCTTGCCCGGGGCGAGCGCGGTCACGGCGGCGAAGCGGTCGCCCGCCAGCGGATCGGTCAGCCAGACGGCCCGGGTCGCGCCGGCCATGCGGGCGACGAGGGCCGGTTCGCCGTCATCCTGTCGGTCGATGGCGACGCCTTCGACGGCCATCGGCTGGCCGCCGATCGTGACGGTCCAGCTGGAGCCCCGGGCGACCGCCGAGACGGCGAGGCCTTCGGGAGCGGCGATGCGGACCGCGACGTGGTCGGGACCCGCGATCCAGCGGGCGTCCGAGGCCGGACCCAGCTGGCCGGCGCCCGGCATGTCGAGGCGGGCGGCGGTGTCGAACACCACCCAGACGGCCTCGCCGCGGCGGAAGACGGCGGCCCCGACCGGCGTGGACCAGGCGAAGGAGAGGCTGACCTTGGCGGGGGTGGCGACGGCCGTGACCGGCACGGTCTGGACCGCGACGGCGGCCGTCTCGACCGGGGGCGGGGTGGCGTAGAGGTTGAGCCAGACCGCGCCGTCGGCCGAGCCGGTGCGGGCGTCGGCTCCTTCGGCGAGGGTCAGGACCAGTTCGGTGGCGCCCCGGACCGCGCGGGTCTCGACCTTGTCGACGCCCCGTGGCGGATTGACCTTGAGGCGCGAGACGTCGGGGGCGGCGGTGGAGCCAATGCGGACGATGACGTCGCGGCCGTCGCGGCGGACCTGCGAGCGGGCGCCGATGACCCCGGCGAATTCGATGCGGGTGAACTCGGTGTTCGACCCGATGCGGATCGCGACCGGGTCCAGCGGCGCGGCGACCGTCTGGGCCAGCGGCGTCAGGGGCGCGAACAGCACCGCGCCCGCCGCGGCGGCGGCCACGGAGGTCTTGAGAACGCGCTTGCTGACGGAGGCCCCGGACATACGCGCGCACACTCGCGCGACCGGCCTTTCAACGCGGTTAACGGTTGGTGACCGCCGAGTGCAGCATGCGCAAGGCCACCCGCAGGCATTCGATCCGGCAGGGACCCCGGCCGACATCGCCGAAATGATGCTCCTCATGAACGGTGGGCGCGCCCGCGGGGGCGACCGCGAAATGCACCAGACCGGGCTCATCATCCGGGCCCGCCGGGCCCGCGAAGCCGGTGACCGCCAGGGCGACCCCGGCGCCGGACGCCCTCAGCGCGCCTTCGGCCATGGCGCGGGCGACGGGTTCCGACACGGCGCCATGCCGCTCCAGCAACCGCGGCGGCACGGCGAGTTCGTCGGCCTTGGCGTCGTCGGTGTAAACGACATAGCCCCGCTCGAAGACGTGCGAACGACCCTCGACGTCGGTCAGGACCGAGGCGACCAGCCCGCCAGTGCAGCTTTCGGCCGTGGCGAGGCTGACTCCGCGTTGGTCGGCCGCCTTCAAGACCGCATCGACCAGGGCTTCGACGTCGTTCGGCAGGGCCGGGCTGAGGGTTTCGGTCATGTGGCTGCAACGGCCCCGCTCGGGCGCGCGTTCCCCGCGACATCAGGGCGGGTTGCGGGGGAGGCCCGGCAAGCCGACATGCCGTGCGGCCTTCCTGTCAGGATTTCACAATGACCGAGCCCCGGTATCCGCGCCTCAACACCCTTTCGACTGGCCTGCGCTGCCGCTGTCCGCGCTGTGGCGAAGGGCCGTTGCTGAAGGGGTTCCTGACCATCCGCGACGCCTGCCCCGCCTGCGGTCTGGACTACGGCTTCGCCGAGCCGGCGGACGGCCCGGCCTTCTTCGGCATGAGCGCGGTCGGGATCGTGGGCATGGCCCTGTTCATGTGGTTCGAGTTCGCCGTCCACCCGCCGATCTGGGTGCATATGGTCGTGACCATGCCGCTGCTGGTCCTCGGCTGCCTCGCCGTGCTGCGACCCCTGAAGGGCTGGCTGGTGTCCGAGCAGTTCATCCACAAGGCCGCGCCGCCGGTGTTCGAGAGCAACGGCAAACACGGCGAAGGCTCGAAATGGCGGTAGGTGGCGACCCCGGAGGGACTCGAACCCCCGACCTCTGCTTTAGGAAAGCCTTGCTCTATCCGGCTGAGCTACGGGGTCACGCAAGCTGACCTAGCGTCTGACGGCGCGGCGGGGAAGCGTTGTGGGACTGTCCCCTTCCGATTTTCTGATCTCGCAATGTCAGACCTCGGAACAACGTGGTTCCTGATTGTGGTTAATCCGCTTTAAGATACAATATGTTGGGGTGAACAAACCCCGAATCAGGCCGTGTCGGTGATTCGGTCCTGATTCGTTTCGCCCCTGTTCCGCTGACTGGCGCCTCGCCGTTTACACGGGGACAATCGTCGCGGCGCCGCTTGAGCAACCGGCAGGGAACCGCCACCTTTTCAGCATGATGAGCGACCGCGGCACAGGACAGGCCCCCTCGCGCGTCGTCGCGGTTCTGGGGCCCACCAATACGGGCAAGACCCATCTTGCGGTCGAGCGGATGCTGGGTCACGCCTCGGGCATGATCGGCCTGCCGCTACGGCTGCTGGCGCGCGAGATCTACGACCGCATCGTCAAGCGCCGCGGGGCCTCGGCCGTGGCGCTGGTCACCGGCGAGGAGAAGATCATCCCGCCCCGGGCGGTCTATTTTGTCTGCACCGTCGAGGCCATGCCGCTGGAGCGTCAGGTCGAATTCCTCGCCGTGGACGAAATCCAGCTCGTCGCCGATCCGGAGCGCGGCCACGTCTTCACCCAGCGGCTGCTGCACGCCCGCGGCCGGTTCGAGACCATGTTCCTCGGCGCCGGAACCATGGCGCCGCTGATCCGGTCGTTGGTGGCCGATGTGGAGATCGCGTCGCGTGAGCGGCTGTCGACGTTGAGCTACGCCGGATCGAAGAAGCTGACCCGCCTGCCCGCCCGCAGCGCCATCGTCGCCTTCAGCACCGAGCAGGTTTACGCCATCGCCGAGCTGATCCGGCGGCAGCGCGGCGGGGCGGCCGTGGTGATGGGCTCGCTGAGCCCGCGCACCCGCAATGCCCAGGTCGAGCTGTTCCAGTCCGGGGAGGTCGACTTCCTCGTCGCCACCGACGCCATCGGCATGGGGCTGAACATGGAGGTCGACCATGTCGCCTTCGCGGGCCTGAGGAAGTTCGACGGGCGGCGGACGCGCTGGCTGCATGCCCATGAGATCGGCCAGATCGCCGGGCGGGCCGGGCGGCACCTGCGCGACGGCACCTTCGGGGTCACCGGCGAGGCGCTGGAGCTGGATCAGGACCTGGTCGAACAGGTGGTCGAGCATCGGTTCGACCCGGTCGAGGGGGCCGAGTGGCGCAACGCCCGGCTGGATTTTGACGCCCTGCCCGATCTGCTGCGCTCGCTGACGGTCCCCCCGGGCGTGCGGGGCCTGAACCTGACCCAGCCGGCGCTGGACGAGACCCTGCTGCGACGCCTGATCAAGGACGAGGATGTGGCGCGGGTGGGCCGCTCGCGCGGGGCCATCATGCGGCTGTGGGAGGCGTGCCAGCTGCCCGACTTCCAGAAGACGACGCTGGACGAACATGGCCGGCTGTCGAAGGAGATATTTCAGGCGTTGACGGGGAAACGCGGCCGGCTGACCGCCGACTGGATCGCGCCGCGGTTCGCCGAGCTGGATCGCGACGACGGGCAGATCGACCAGCTGTCGGCGCGGCTGAGCGGGGTGCGGACGCTGAGCTATATCGCCAACCGTCCCGACTGGCTGGATCAGGCGCAGGGCTGGCGGGACAAGACGAAGGCGCTCGAGGAGCGGCTGTCCGACGTGCTGCACGAGCGGCTGACCGCACGTTTCGTGGACCGGCGCACCACCGCCCTGATGCGCGCGCTCAACGTGACCGAGGACGCGGTCGCCGAGGTCGGGGCCGACGGCGCGGTCATCGTCGAGGGCCATGCGGTCGGACGGCTAACGGGCGTGGAGTTCCAGATCGATAAGGGCTCCAGCGCCCTTGAGAACCGCGCCCTGCGGCACGCGGCCAGACAGGCGGTCACCCCCGAGATCGCGCGGCGGCTGGGCCGCCTGGCGGCGGACGAGGACGCGGCCTTCGCCGTGACGCCCTACGGGGCGGTGCTGTGGCGTGGCGCGGCGGCGGGTCAGGTCACCGGCGGCGACTGGTTCGCCCCGCGGGTGCGGCT
>CALRJO020000008.1:0-65371 GCA_943367565.1 Brevundimonas vancanneytii | reverse complement strand
CGTCGCGGGTGAACGGCAGATACCAGGTCGGACCCCCGATCGCCGGGGCGATCTCCAGCATGTCGTCGGCGCCGAAATTCTGCACCGACTTCACGGTCCCCAGCACCAGCCCGTCCGGATCGCGCGCCTCCAGCCCGACCAGATCGGTCAGGTAGAATTCGTCCTCGTCCGGCTCGGGCAGCTTGTCGCGCGGGATGTAGAGCTTCAGCCCTCGCAGGGCGTCGGCCTGTTCCTTGGTGGCGATCTCCTTCGCCCGACCGACCACGGCGGCCTTCTCCGGCCGGCCCGAGATCAGGGTCAGGCCGGGCGAGCCGTCGGCGCGCAGCAGGACGCCATACGACAACAGGGTCTTCGGCTCGGCGGTGTACGCCGTGACCCGCACCTCGCCCTTGACCCCGAACCCGCCGGCGACCTGGCCGACGAGGATGAGTTTGCTGTCGGCGGCCATCCGCGCCTCCCTGTTGATCCGTCCCGATAACAGAAAAGCAGCGCCCGGTGGTCCGGACGCTGCTTTCCGATCGCCTGCGTCCCGCCGGAGCAGGAGCCGAAGCCTTTAGGCCTCGGTCTTTTCTTCTTCGGTCGCTTCGGCGGCCGGGGCGTCTTCAGCGGCGGCTTCGGCCGGAGCCTCTTCCGCGGCGGCTTCAGCCGGGGCTTCCTCGGTCACGGCTTCAGCTTCAGCGGCCGGAGCCTCGTCAGCGGCGGCCTCGGCGGGGGCTTCCTCGGCAGCAACCTCGGGCTCCGGAGCCGGGGCGTTCTTGGCGGCTTCGGCGGCGGCCTTGGCTTCTTCCTTGGCGCGGACGGCGGCTTCAGCGGCCTCGACCTTGGCGGCGGCTTCGGCCTCGGCGCGGTCGGCTTCGCGCTGGGCGCGCTCGGCGGCGCGTTCCTGGGCCTTCTTGCCCGGCTCGGCCTTCTTCGGATTGTTCGACTGGGTCCATTTGACCTTGCCGGCCAGGGCTTCGTCCTGGCTCAGGAAGCGGGCGACGCGGTCGGTGGGCTGGGCGCCCTTGCCGAGCCATTCCGTGATCCGGTCAGTCTTCAGCGTCACGCGCTTCTGCTCGCCGTCGCGCGGCAGCATCGGGTTGTAGGTGCCGACGCGCTCGATGAATTTGCCGTCGCGCGGCGAGTGGCTGTCGGCGACGACGATGTAATAGTAGGGGCGCTTCTTGGCGCCGCCGCGGGCCAGACGAATCTTCAACATTTTCAGTCTCTTTCTTTAATCGAAATCATTTCTTGGGAGGAAAGCCCGGCAGGCCCGGAAGGCCCCCCGGAAGTTGTCCGCCGCCCAGACCGGCCATGCGGTCCTGAAGGGCTTTCAAATCGTCCGCGCTGGGTTCGGGCATGCGGCCGCCCCCCATCGCCTTGAGGCGGGCCATGTCGGGGCCGCCGCCCCCCATGCCCGGGAATTGGCCGCCGCCGAGGCCACCCATCATGGCGGCCATCTGCTTCAGACCCTTGCCGCCGCCCTTCGACATGGACTTGACCATGTCGGCCATCTGGCGGTGCTGCTTGAGCAGGCGGTTGATGTCCTGGACCTCGACGCCCGCGCCCCTGGCGACCCGCTTCTTGCGGCTGGCGTTGAGCAGGTCGGGCTTCTTGCGCTCGGCCCTGGTCATCGAGGAGATGATGGCTTCCTGGCGGGCGATCATGCGGTCGTCGACGCCGCTTTCCGCCATCTGGTTCTTCATCCTGGCGACGCCCGGCAGCATGCCCATGATGCCCTGGAGCCCGCCCATCCGCTTCATCTGCTGCAGCTGGCCGGCGAGGTCGTTGAGGTCGAACTGGCCCTTGGCCAGCTTCCGGGCCATGGCCTCGGCCTTGGACTGGTCCAGCTCCTGCGACGCCTTCTCGACCAGGGCGACGATGTCGCCCTGGCCGAGGATGCGGCCGGCGACGCGGCGGGCGTCGAACACTTCCAGCGCGTCGACCTTCTCGCCCGCGCCGATGTATTTGATCGGCAGGCCGGTGACGGCCCGCATCGACAGCATGGCCCCGCCGCGCCCGTCGCCGTCGGCGCGGGTCAGGACCAAGCCGGTCAGCGGCAGGCGCTCGTGGAAGGCTTTCGCGGTGCGGACCGCGTCCTGACCGGTCAGGCTGTCGGCGACCAGCAGGGTCTCGACGGGTTTGGAGACGGCGGCGACCTCGGCCACCTCGGCCATCAGGGCCTCGTCGAGGGTGATCCGGCCGGCGGTGTCGAGGATCAGGACGTCGAAGCCCTGCAGTTTCGCCGACTGCAACGCGCGTTTGGTGATCTGGATCGGCGACTCGCCGGCCACGATCGGCAGGGTGGCGACCTCGATCTGTTTGCCGAGGGTCTGCAGCTGCTCCATGGCCGCCGGACGACGGGTGTCCAGCGAGGCCATCATGACCTTCTTGCGATCGAACTTGGTCAGCCGGAGCGCCAGCTTGGCCGAGGTCGTGGTCTTGCCCGAGCCCTGCAGGCCGGCCATCAGGATGACGGCGGGCGGCGCGGCGTTCAGATTGATCGGGACCGGCTCCTCGCCGCCCAGCATCTCGACCAGGCCGTCATAGACGATCTTGACCACCTGATCGGCCGGCTTGACCGAGCGGATGACGTCCTCGCCGGTGGCGCGTTCGGTGGCGAAGGCGATGAAGTCCTTGACGACGGGCAGGGCGACGTCGGCCTCGAGCAGCGCCACGCGCACTTCGCGCATCGCCTCGGCCACGTCCTTTTCGGACAGGGCGCCGCGCCCGGTGATCCGGTCGAAGACGCCTGTCAGCCGCTCGTTCAGAGCCTCGAACATACAAACCTCGTCAGCCCAGTTTCGCTTCAGGTCACGACGACCTGAATCCAGAAAATGGGCCACCAACATCCGACGGGTGAGACGGCCTCCATAGCGAAATGGCCTCCGGCGACGATCACGTCGGCGGAGGGTTCTCGCCTGCCTCGTCCGGCCGGAACCGGGGTCGTGCAGGTGGAGACGCGAGGTTCACTTGCGTCGGAAGCGGCGGCTTATGGAGGAAAATGGGGACGAAGACAAGGCGGGCGCGGCCTGCGCTGATCGCTGTTCAGCTTTCCGCGAATTCATCCTGCGTCGCTATTTCGCCGCGAAACGCTCATCCGCCTGCAACAGCGTGGCCATACCTCCTGTCCCGTCGCCGCCCATGAGCGACGCAGCTCTCCACAGGAGACCGCCATGAAAACCCTCGCTTCTCTCGTCGCCGCCCTGACTGTCAGCCTCGCCGCCGGCGCCGCCTCCGCCCAGGAGGCTCGCATTCAGTGGGGCGACCTGGACCTGTCCAGCGCCGCCGGCGCTGACGTCTTCGACGCCCGTGTCGCCGCCGCCGCGTCGCGTATGTGCCGGGGCGTCAAACGGCCCGGCAGCCGCATCAACGACCGCGCCTTCTGCCGCACGGCGTTCCGCACCGAGGCCGTCAACCAGTTGCCGGGCTCCGCCCAGGTCGACTATGCGCTCAGCCGCCTGCCGATCATTCTCTGAGCGGCCCTCGATGACATAAGTATGCCTTTTGCATAGCGAAGCAGTACTCGTCCAATAATCACGCAATAACAACGGTTCTGGTCTGGCGGCCGTCACACGAGCCTATCATTTGGCTTGTTGTCGCTGCTCCCTGCGACGTGGAGATGATCCGATGACCAGAACCCTCCTGTCCCTCGCCGCCGCCACCCTTCTGTACGCCGCCCCCGCAGCCGCCCAGGAGGTCCGCGTACCCTTCGCCGACCTCGACCTGTCCAGCGCCGCGGGTGCGCAAACCTTCGACGCCCGCGCCGCCGCGGCCGCCCGCACCGTCTGCGTCGTCGGCCCGCGCGGCCTCGTCAATGACAACTGCGTCCGCAAGGTGCAGCAGGAAGCCGTGCGCGCCTTGCCCGCCGCCCGTCAGGACGACTACGCCCGCGCCCGCCGGGGCGAGCGCATCCTGGCCATGGTCGCCCCCGCCTGGCCGGCGTGAGGGTCAGGCCCAACGAAAGAGGCCGGTGGGGTCCCCACCGGCCTCTCCAGTTTCAAACCCGCGCTACGCGCGGCGCCCTCAAATAGCGCGTAAGCGCGGCAGGGCCACTACGACGTCGGGAAGCCCCGCACCTTCAGCAGGGCCGTCACATCCGGGTCGCGACCGCGGAAGCGGCGATAGGCCTCGGCGCGGTCGGTGGTGTTGCCCTCGGCCAGGATGATGGCCTTGTAACGGGCCGCGATGTCCGGATTGAAGACGTCGCCCGACTCCTCGAAATAGGCCCAGGTGTCGGCGTCCATGACCTCGGACCACAGGTAGGAATAATAGCCCGCCGAATAGGCGTCCGAGGTGAACAGGTGATTGAACTGCGGCAGGCGGTGCCGCATCACGATCTCCTTCGGCATGCCCAGACGGGCCAGGCTCTCGCGCTCGAAGGCGTCGATGTCGGTGGGCGGCGTCGCCCGGGTGTGCAGGTCCATGTCGACCAGCGCCGAGGACAGATAGCTGACGGTATCGTAGCCCTGGTTGAAGGTCCCCGAGGCCTCGATCTTGTCGACCAGCGACTGCGGCATCGGCTGGCCCGTCTCGACGTGTTTCATATAGCCGTCGAGGATCGGCCGGCTCAGCACCCAGTGCTCATGCACCTGCGACGGATACTCGACATAGTCGCGCGGCGTCCCGCCGAGCGAGGGATAGGTATAGGCTGCCGAGAGCGAATGCAGGGCGTGGCCGAACTCGTGGAACAGCGTCTGGGCGTCGTCGAGCGAGATCAGGATCGGTTCGCCGCCCTCGGCCTTGGTGAAGTTGTTGTTGTTCGACGACAGCACATTCTTGACGCCGTCATAGGTCGAATAGCTGCGATAGGTCGTGGCCCAGGCGCCCGACCGCTTGCCGGCGCGCGAGAAGTCGTCGGAATAGAACAGGCCGACATGGCTGCCGTCGGACTTGTTGGTGACCTCGAACACCTCGACATCCGGATGGAAGCCCGGAACGCTGCCGGCCGGCACGGGCGTGAAGTCGAATCCGTACAGCCGTCCGGCCATATGGAAGGCGCCGCGCTTGACGTTGTTCAGCTCGAAATAGGGCTTCAGCTCGTTCTGATCGAGGTCGTATTTCTGCTTCCGGACCTTCTCCGCATAGTAGAGGTAGTCCCACGGCTCGATCTCGTGACCGGCGATCGCCCGCATGTCGGCAACCTCCTCGATGACGCGCGCCTTGGCCGGGGCCCAGACGCGGTTCATCAGGTCCATGGCCGCGGCCGGCGTCCTGGCCATCGTGTCCTGCATCCGCCATTCGGCGTGGTTGGCGAAACCCAGCAGACGCGCCCGCTCGGCCCGCAGACGGACGATCTCGGCGATTGTGGCGTTGGTGTCGTTGGCGTCGCCGTTGTCGCCGCGGTTGACGAATTTGCGCCACACGACCTCGCGCATGGCGCGGTCGTCGCCGAAGCTCAGGAAGGGATCGACGCTGGAGCGGGTGTTGACGATGGCCCAGCCCTCGACGTTCCGCGACCGCGCCGCGGCCGCCGCGGCGGCCTTGTTCGAGGCCGGCAGTCCGGCGACGCCGGACTCGGTCGGGATCACGGTCCAGGCGTTTTCGTCAGCCACGACCTTCTGGCCGAAGCTGGTGAAGGCGTTCGACAGGGCGGTGTTGATCCGGCCCAGCTCGGCCTTGCCGGCGGCGTCCAGCGCCGCGCCGTTGCGGATGAAGGCGTCGCGGGCGCGCTCGGCCAGCCGGGTCTGTTCGGCGGTCAGGCCCGCGGCGGCGGCGCCGTCGGCGACCGCCTTGACCCGGGCGAACAGCCGTTCGTTGAAGGTGATCTCGTCGCTCGCCGCGGACAGCAGTGGCGCGACCTCACGGTCCATGGCCTGATAGTCAGCCGAACCGATGTTCGACGTCATCACGCCGTACAGGGCGCTGGCGCGTTGCAGCGGCTGGCCCGCCATTTCGCGGGCCACCAGGGTGTTGGCGAAGGTGGGCGGTTCGGGGTTGTCAGCGATAGCCGCGATTTCGGCGCGACGCAGGTCGATGGCTTCCAGCAGCGCGGCCTTCAGCTTGGGCGCGGTGACCTGTCCCCACGGGGGCACCCCTTCATACGGACCGGTCCAGACCTGGAGCAGCTCGGCGCGCGGCGTCTGCACGGGCAGTACGGCGCGGGCGGCGGCGGCGTCCGAGGCCAGGGTCGCGGCGGGCGTTCCCCCGCCCATCGACATCCCGTTGGCGGCGCAGGCCGACAGGGCGAACAAACTGCCCCCGGCGACGAGAAGCTGGCGTCTGTGCATGGAGAAACTCCGTCCGTGATTGAATTCCGGAGGACCGTAGGCCCTTCCGGGTCTGACTGTCACATGAACGGGCCGTAATCTTCGCCGGTGGACGGGGGGCGGCGGCGCGTCTAAAGGCCGCGCCATGGCCATTGGCGTATTCGACTCCGGCGTGGGCGGGCTCACGGTTCACCGCGAACTGACCCGGCGCTTCCCCGACCGGGATTTCGTCTATCTGGCCGACCAGGCCAACGCCCCCTACGGCGGGCGCGGCGGCGAGGAGATCGTCGATCTGACCCGCGCGGGCTGTGAGCGGCTGTTCGAGGCCGGGGCCAATGTCATCGTCCTGGCCTGCAACACCGCCTCCGCCATCGCCCTTCGCCGCCTGCAGCAGAGTTGGGTGCCCGAGGCCCGCGCGCGCCACGGCCGGCCGATAAACGTGCTGGGCATCATCGTGCCGACCATCGAGGCCGCCACCGGCATGCCCTGGGCCTATGAGGCCGAGCGGCGCGGCGACAAGATCGAGGCCATCGACGTAACCGGCGTTTTCTGCACGGCGGCGACGGCCCATAGCCGGGTCTATGAGATCGAGATCGACAAGCGTCGCGAGGATCTGGCCGTCTTTTCCGAGCCCTGCCCGGGTCTCGCCGGCCTGATCGAGCTCGGCGCCCCGGCCGAGGAGCTCAAGGTGGTGGTCGACGACCATGTCGACGCCCTGCGCCGCCGCATCGGCCGCCATCCGGACCAGGCCATCCTCGGCTGCACCCACTACGAGATCGTCGCCGACCTGTTCGCCGCCGCCCTGCCGCCGGGCACGCCGGTGATCCACCAGCCGACCGCCGTCGCTGACGCCCTGGACCGGTATTTCCAGCGTCATCCCGAGTATGACCTCGGCGGCCAGGGCCGTCGCGACTTCCTGACCAGCGGCAAGGCCGGACCGCAGTCCGATCTGGTCAGCCAGTTCTGGGGCGCGCCCCTGACCTTCACCCAGGCCTGACGTCGCTAGGTCGAATACGGCGAGGGCTGAGGCCCGGCCTCCCAGCCGAACAATCTGAGCCAGGCCTCGGCCAGCAGCAGATTGGGAACCCAGCACAGGAAGGATATCGCGCGATATCCCTCGACGAAGTCCATCCCGGTCAGGGGGATGAGCGGCAGCAATATCCTCAGCGTCACGGCCGCGAAGGTCAGCGACAGACTGCGGATCATCCACCGGCGATGCTGCGCGAACTCGCCCGTGACGGCCTTGCGCCAGCCCATGACCGTGGCGCCGAACCAGGCGACGGCCAGGCCGCCGAACCCGGCCGTCGCCACCGGTCCGGCGGAAGCGTGCAACGCCAGCCAGAAGCCTGCGACGGCGCTGATCAGAGAGGCCAGAACATAGGTCCGTCCGGCCCAGCGGTGCCAGACCCGCCGGGGGCCGCGCCGTGTGACCAGCTGGAAGGACCCCAGCGCCAGGGAGACGACCCCGCCGCCGACATGGGCCAGCACAGCGAAGGGCCAGTCGGCGATCTGGCTCAGCATCGGCGGGGCCGGGTACAGAATCTCGGGCAGCAGATAGCGCGCGCTGACCAGCGCCACGCCGAGGGCCAGAAAGGCCATCAGGCCAAACATTGTCGTCGCAATCACTCGCGTCACGCCGTCTTCTCCGTTGTGGATGGCATGGGTTGAACCGGGTCGCGGAGGCGTGTCAGCCTCGCCTTCGCGAACGGGACGGCTCCCTTCGCGAATGGAGCGGGGCGTGACGGCAGGCGGGGCGATCAGGCGGCTGGCGGGTTTCAGGGTGGGTCGGTCGGGGCCCGCCGAACTGGCCGCCCTGGTGCTGTTCGGCCTGTTCCTGGCCGCGGTCGCGCCCTTCGGTACGGCGGAGGCGCCGACCCCGATCCGCTATATTTACTGGCAGCTGGCCATGGTCGGAGGGGGCGTGATCGCCGCCCTGATCGAGCCATTTGTCTTCAACGGCCTGAGGACGCGTCCCCGGCTGTTCGTCCTCGCCCAGCTGACCGCCATGACGCCGGCCATCGCGGTCTGGGTCTCGCTGCTGCCGGTGATCCTCCTCGGCGCGGGGATTTCCGGCGGGCGCATCCTTCAGGTCTTGCCCGACGTCCTGACCATCAATGTCGCGGTGGTGGTTCTGGCCTGGCTGACGCGCAAGGCGCTGGGCCGTCAGGACGCGTCCCGGCCGGTTCCCGAAGGTCTGGCCCCGGCCGCCATCCGCACCCGGCTGCCGCCCAGGCTGGCGCGGGCGCGTCTGGTCGCGGTCGAGGCCGAGGACCACTATCTGCGCATCCGCACCGAGGCCGGTTCGGCTCTGGTGCTGATGCGGCTGGGCGACGCGCTGGACGCGCTCGCGGGACTGGACGGCTTCCGCACCCATCGCTCGTGGTGGGTGGCGCGCACCGCCGTCGAGGCCGTGCGCTGGAAGGGCGGCCGGGGCGCCCTGACCCTGTCGGACGGATCGACCGCCCCGGTCAGCCGAACCTATGCCGCCGCCCTGAAGGGCACGGACTGGGCGGCGCCGGTTGGCTAGTTCGCCAGCGCCGCTTCCGAAGCTGCGATCCGGCTGGCGGCATGGACCACGGCGCCGATGCGCAGGGCGGCCTGAACCTGGGTCGCCGGCACCCCGTGTTTGCGCAGCTCGCCCTCGTGAGCGTCCAGACAGGCGCCGCAGCCGTTGATGGCCGAGACAGCCGTGGACCACAGCTCGAAATCCATCTTGTCGACGCCCGGATTTGCGAGGACGTTCATCCGCAGGCGCGCCGGGATGGTGGTGTACTCGTTGTTCTTCATCAGGTGCAGCGAGCGATAGTAGATGTTGTTCATGCCCATGATGGCGGCCGCGGCCTTGGCCGCGTTCATCGCCTCGGGCGTCAGCACGGTCGCGGCCCGGGCCTCGATCGCCTTCACCACCGGCGCGACGCCGATCGCATGGGCCGAGGCGAGGAAACAGCCCCATTTCTGCTGGTCGTTGAGCACCGTCTCCGAGGCCAGCGAACCGAGGTTCAGCGAGATGTCCTTGGCATAGGCGGGCATCAGGTCGCGCAGGGCGTCGAGGGACATTTTGTGGGGTTCCCTTCGGGAAGCGGCTGACGCTCGCGACGCGGTCGCTCGCTGCTTGAGCCGCATATGAGGCTGGTTGGTTGGATTGGCGCGCCTGCGCTCAAGTCGCGAGGCGGAGCCTGTCCTCCGGCCGATCGAAGATCGGACCGGGGGACGAGCCGAGCATAGCGCCCAAAAAATTGAGCGAGCGGCGGAAAGGCGGCGACGCAAGCACCGCCGCCTTCCACCACTCGGTCAGCCGCCTTTAAGCAGCGAGCGTCTCGCCGCCCACCGGGCGGTTGCAGGCGCAGAGCTCGTCGGTCTGCAGGGCGTCGACGACACGCAGGGTGTCGGCGGGGGCGCGGCCCACGTTCAGGTTGGTGACATAGACGTGCTGCACGACATTGTGCGGATCGACCACGAAGGTGGCGCGCAGGGCGACGCCCTCGGCCTCGTCCAGAACGCCCAGGTCGCGGGCGAATTTGCCGCCATTGTCGGCGAACTGCCAGATCGGCAGTTTCGACAGGTCGGCGTGGTCGCGGCGCCAGGCCAGTTTGACGAACTCATTGTCGGTCGAACCGCCCATGACCACGGTGTCGCGATCGTTGAACTCGCGCGCCAGCGAGGCGAATTCGGCGATCTCGGTCGGGCAGACGAAGGTGAAGTCCTTCGGGTAGAAGAAGATGACCTTCCACTTGCCCTCGAAGCTGTCCCTGGTGATCGGCTCGAACGCCGAGACGCCGTTTTCCTCGTGGCTGTTGAAGCCCGGCTTGACGCCGATGACCTTGAAGTCCGGCAGTGTTTGTCCAACGCCCAGCATGGCGAGTTCTCCTGAGGTGTCTGAAAAGGTTTGCGCCGGGGAGGGCGCCGCAGTCGCGAAATGGCGTGTGCGGTGCACAAAGTCAATGATTTGACACGGCTTTGTCCGATAGAATTTATCTATGACCTTCATAGGAGGCGGCGATACGCTGAACCGCCCCGCTTGACCCGTCGTCGTCGCCGCGCGACCGAAGGGCATGACCGCTGCATTCAAAGCCGATCCGGCCTTCGAGACGGGTTCCGTCATCGCCTGCGACTGGAGCCTGTGTCAGGTCCGCCTTCAGGACGATGCGCGCTTCCCGTGGCTGATCCTGATTCCGCGCCGCGCCGGTCTGCATGAGATCGAGGATCTGTCCCCGGCCGAACGGGCGACGCTGATGGACGAGGTCGTCCGCGCCGGCGAGATGGCGCGCGGTTTGGGTCAGGCGGCGGGACGGCCGGTCCAGAAGCTGAACGTCGCGGCCCTCGGCAATGTCACGGCCCAGCTGCATGTGCATGTGATCGGCCGACGGCACGACGACGGACTTTGGCCTGATCCGGTCTGGGGCCGGGGCGCGCCCACGCCCTATGGCGCGAACGGGCTTCAGGCGGCGGTGTCGCGCATCCGGCTCAGTACGGGCGGGTAAGGCTCACGGCCCGCGTCTGGCCCTCGGCCGTCAGCACGCCGCGCCAGCCGGCGCCCGCCCGCTCCAGCGTCACGGCGCCCGCGCCCTCCAGCGTCAGGGTGGTTCCGTCCGAGATCGCGGCGCCCCAGGCCAATCCGTTGCGCCAGCCGCCTTCGGCCGGGCCGACGCCGGGATCGATCAGGACCAGATCATAGCGCGTCCGGCCCGAGGCATCGACGATCCGCCAGACCCCGTCCAGCGGCCCCGCGGCCTGATCGGCCCGGATTTCGGCCGAGGTAACGCCCTGCTCATAGGCCGTCTCGGCGTCGGTCGGCATATATTCATAGGACCGGACGTAGGCCTCGACCGTCACCGGCGCTTCCAGCGGGCGGCGGTGGCGTTCGGCGTCGGCGTCGCCCTGGGCCCGCTCCTGGCCGAAGTCCCGGCCCGGCTCGAACGGCCGGATCGCCGGCGCCTGATAGGCGGCCTGGGTGGATGGATGCGGCGCGGTCTCCTGTATCAGCAGGCTCGCGAAGGCGATGACGATCAAACCCGACATGGACCCAGACTGCCGCCAAACGGCGCGAATGACAAAGCAACTGCACCCGGCCCGCGAATTCGTGATCCCGGATGCCGCACCGGCTCACGCTTCGTTGACCCCCGCCCCCCTGCTGACTAAACCCGGTTCACCGGTTTCGAGCGGCTGAATTCGCTCAGGTTTCTGAGAACCATTCGCAATATGTCGACCTCCCCCCTTCCGGGCGACGCTTCCAACGATCCGACTGACGATCAGACGGGCCGTTTCGTGGTCCAGCCGAACGGCCGCGTCCGCCCGCTTTCGCCGCATCTGCAGATCTGGCGCTGGCACGTCACCATGGCGGCCTCCATCCTCAACCGCATGACCGGCGGCGCCCTGTCGGTCGGGGCGGTGCTGGTCTTCCTCTGGCTGATGGCGCTCGCCTTCGGCCCGGACGCCTATGCGACCTTCACCGGCTGGATGGGGTCGCCGTTGGGCCTGCTGGTCTGGTTCGGCCTGACCCTCGCCCTGTGCCTGCACCTGGCCGGTGGCGTCCGCCATCTGATCTGGGACGCCGGCCACGGCCTGTCTCCCAGGGCCGCCGACGCCCTGTCCTGGGCCTCGATGATCGGCGGGGTGGTCATCGCCGTCGCCTTCTGGGCCTTGCTGCTCAGTTCCGGGAGGGTCGCGCTGTGAGCCGGGAAGCCAAGGCCTTCGTCAAGGGCGTCAAGGTCTCCGAGCGGCACGGCGCCGCGGAATGGACCGCCGAACGCGCCTCGTCCCTGATCCTCGTCCCGCTGACCCTGTGGGGACTGTGGAGCGGCTTCGTCCTGTCCGGCGGCGGCTATGACGCCGCCCTCGCCTGGTTCCGCTCGCCGGTGAACGCCGTCCTTCTGGCCGTCACCCTGCTGGTCAGCGTCTGGCACATGCAGATGGGGCTGAAGGTCATCGTCGACGACTACATCCACAAGCCCGGCTCGCGCGGACTGTTGCTGGGCCTGATCGGCCTGCTCTGTCTCGTGCTCGCGGCGGCGAGCGTCTTCTTCATCGTGCGGCTGGCGCTGGGTTCGGCGCCGCTGCCGGCCGGTTTCGGGATCTGACGACTGATGGCTGCTTATGAATTCGTCGATCACGCCTATGACGTCGTCGTCGTCGGCGCGGGCGGCTCCGGCCTCCGCGCCGCCCTTGGCGCCGCCCAGCAGGGCCTGAAGGTCGCCTGCGTCACCAAGGTCTTCCCGACCCGTTCACACACGGTCGCGGCCCAGGGCGGCATCTCGGCCAGCCTCGGCAACATGGGCGAGGACAGCTGGCAGTGGCACATGTACGACACCGTCAAGGGGTCGGACTGGCTGGGCGACCAGGACGCCATCGAATATCTGGTCCGCAACGCGCCCAAGGCCGTCTATGAGCTTGAGCACTGGGGCGTGCCCTTCTCGCGCACCGAGGAAGGCAAGATCTACCAGCGCGCCTTCGGCGGCATGACCCGGAATTTCGGCGAGGGCCCGGTGCAGCGCACCTGCGCCGCCGCCGACCGCACCGGCCATGCCATCCTGCACACCCTGTACGGCCAGTCGGTGCGCCGCGAGGTCGAGTTCTTCGTCGAATATTTCGCTCTGGACCTGATCATGCAGCCCCAAGCGTCTGGACCCGCCGCCTGCACCGGCGTCACGGCGCTGAAGCTCGACGACGGGACCATGCACCGCTTCCGCGCCAAGCTCGTGATCCTGGCCACCGGCGGTTACGGCCGCGCCTATTTCTCGGCCACCAGCGCCCACACCTGCACCGGCGACGGCAACGCCATGGTGCTGCGCGCCGGCCTGCCGCTGCAGGACATGGAGTTCGTCCAGTTCCACCCGACCGGCATCTACGGCGCCGGCTGCCTGATCACCGAGGGCGCGCGCGGCGAGGGCGGATACCTGACCAATTCCGAGGGCGAACGCTTCATGGAGCGCTATGCGCCGACCGTGAAGGACCTGGCCCCGCGCGACATGGTCAGCCGCTCCATGACCATCGAGATCCGCGAAGGCCGCGGCGTGGGTCCGAACAAGGACCACATCCACCTGCACCTCGACCACCTCGACCCGGCCGTGCTGCACGAGCGGCTGCCGGGCATTTCCGAGAGCGCGAAGATCTTCGCCGGCGTCGATGTGACGAAGCAGCCGATCCCGGTCCTGCCGACGGTCCACTACAATATGGGCGGCATCCCCACCAACTATCACGGCGAGGTCCTGACCAAGGTCGGCGACAATGCCGACACCGTGGTGCCCGGCCTGATGGCCGTAGGCGAGGCGGCCTGCGTCTCGGTGCACGGCGCCAACCGCCTCGGCTCCAACAGCCTCACCGATCTGGTTGTGTTCGGCCGCGCCGCCGGCCTGCGCTGCGGCGAGGTCGTCGACAAGGGCTCCAAGGTCCCCGACGCCCCGGCTTCGGCCACCGACGGCCACATCGCCCGGTTCGACCGCTTCCGGCACGCGAACGGCTCGACCCCGACGTCGAAACTGCGCATCGACATGCAGCGCGCCATGCAGTCCGATGCCGCCGTCTTCCGCACCGGCAAGACGCTGGAGGAGGGGGTGGCCAAGCTGCGCGCCATCCACGCCGCCGGCGCCGACATCAAGACGACGGACCGCGGCCTGATCTGGAACACCGACCTGGTCGAGACCCTCGAATATGACAACCTCGTCGACCAGGCCCTCGTCACCATCGAGAGCGCCCTGAACCGGACGGAATCGCGCGGCGCCCACGCCCGCGAGGACTATCCGGACCGCGATGACGCTGAGTGGATGAAGCACACCCTGTCGTGGAAGGTCCCGGGCGAGCCGGTGAAGATCGACTACCGGCCTGTCCACAACTACACGATGTCAACGGACATCGAGTACATCGAGCCGAAGGCGCGGGTTTACTAGAGATGGTTCAACTCACCCTCCCCAGGGGCTCCAAGCCCGTTCGCGGCAAGGTCCACAAGGCCCCGGCCGGCGCGAAGAACGTCAAGACCTACAAGGTCTATCGCTACGACCCCGAGGTCGACGCCGATCCGCGCTGGGACACGTTCGAGATCTCGGCCGACGACCACGGCCCGATGCTGCTGGACGCCCTGATCCACATCAAGAACGAGATCGACCCGACCCTGACCTTCCGGCGTTCGTGCCGCGAGGGCATCTGCGGCTCGTGCTCGATGAACATCGACGGCCGCAACACCCTGGCCTGCACCAAGGGGTGGGAGGAGTGCTCGTCCTCGACCATCTCGATCGCCCCCCTGCCGCACCAGTCGGTGGTCAAGGATCTGGTGACGGACCTGACCCTGTTCTACGCCCAGTACGACTCGATCCAGCCCTACCTCCAGTCCGACGAGCCGGACCCGGAGAAGGAGCGCATCCAGCTGCCCGAGGACCGGGCGAAACTGGACGGCCTGTACGAGTGCATCCTGTGCGCCTGCTGTTCGACGTCGTGCCCCAGCTACTGGTGGAACCAGACGGAATACCTCGGCCCGGCGGCCCTGCTGCAGTCCTACCGTTGGATCGCCGACAGCCGCGACGACGCCACGGACAAGCGGCTCGACGACCTCGAGGACCCGTTCAAACTCTACCGCTGCCACACCATCATGAACTGCACCCAGGTCTGCCCCAAGGGTCTGAACCCGGCCGAGGCGATCGCGAAAACCAAGCAGCTGATGGTGGCGCCGAGCAGGAAGAAGACGGAAGCGGCCTGATCCGTGGCAAAGATTAGATACATCGAACACGATGGCCGCGAGCATGTCGTGGAGGTCAAGAACGGCCTCTCCGTCATGGAGGGGGCGATCCGCAACAATGTGCCGGGCATCGACGCCGACTGCGGCGGGGCCTGCGCCTGCGCCACCTGCCACGTCTATGTCGACGAGGCCTTCGCCGCCGAGACCGGCCGCGCCTCCGCCATGGAGGAGTCGATGCTGGACTTCGCCGAGAACGTCCAGCCGAACAGCCGCCTGTCCTGCCAGATCCGGGTGTCCGACGATCTCGACGGCCTGATCGTCCGCCTGCCCGAAAACCAGCACTGAGCCGCGGCCATGGGCCCGGCTGACCCCGACCTCATCGATCTGGTCGGCCGGATGATCGCCGACGGTCCGAAAGACCGCCCGCCGCTCATCGCGATCGTTGGCGCCCAGGGCTCGGGCAAGACCACCCTGGCCCGCGCCGCCGCCGACCGGTTCGGCGCCGTCCAGATATCCATCGACGACGTCTATCTGACCCGTGCCGAACGCGAGGCCATGGCCCGCGAGGTCCATCCGCTGTTCGTCACCCGCGGCCCGCCGGGGACACACGATCTGGTCCTGCTGCAACAGCTGATCGACGCCCTCTCCGCGGCCCGGCCGGACGCCGGGACCCTGATCCCCGATTTCGACAAACGCGGCGATGACCGGCGGCCGGCCACCGACTGGCGCGCCTTCCGCGGTCGGCCCTCGGCCATCCTGATCGACGCCTGGTGTCTCGGCGCCCTGCCCGAGGCGGCGGCGGCCCTGTCGGAACCGATCAATGCGCTTGAGGCCGAACAGGACCCGATCGGCGGCTGGCGGCGGGCCGTGAACGGCTTCGTCGGCGGGGCCTATGCCGATTTCATCGCCCGGTTCGACGCCGTCCTGTTCCTCAAGGCGCCATCGTTCGACGTCGTCCTGGACTGGCGCTGCCAGCAGGAGGCCGACCTGCTGGGCGTCGCCCCCGCCGACCTGCCCGCCGCCGAGCGCGCGCGGCTGGCCGGGTTCATCCAGTATTTCGAACGGATCACCCGGCGCATGCTTGCCGGCGGCGTGACGGCCGATGTCGCCGTGCAACTGGATCGAAACCGTCTGCCGGGTTCTATAGGCGCATGACCCCGCCCCAGGATCGCCGTTTCGAGCCGCGTTCGGCCGCCAACACCCGCGCGGTGGTGGTCGCGCCGGGGCTTGAGCTGACCTGTCTGATCGTCGACCATTCGGCCACGGGGCTGCGGCTGCGGCTGGACCGCAACCTCGCCCTGCCCGCCCGGGTCCAGGTCATCGACATCGCCCGGGGCGTGGCGATCGAGGCGGAGGTGGTTTGGCGCAAGGGTCAGGAAGCCGGGCTCAAACAGGCCGGCGAGTCCTCCCTGCGCGGCCTGATCCCGTCGCGCCTCGCCGCCGCCCGCGACGCCTTCCTCAGAGCGGGCGGGCGCTAGAGGGCGGTGACCGCCTTGATCGCCACATAGACGGCGACGATCAGGATCAGACCCGCGAACAGGCGTCGGCCGAGAATGGCGTTGGCGCCCAGCCGTCTTGCGATCGGCAGGCCCGCGAGGGTTCCCGCCGTCCCGCCCACGGCCATGGCCGCCACGATCGGCCAGTCGATCAGACCCGACAGGGCGTAGTTCGCCGCCGTCGTCGCCCCGAACGCCGCCACGCTGACCAGGGACGAGGCCTGGGCCAGGGCCAGGGTCATGCCCGCCGCCCCCATCAGGCCGGGCACGATCAGAAAGCCGCCGCCGATGCCGAAGAAGCCCGCCGCCACGCCGACCCCCGCGCCCGAGGCGGCGACGCGCGGAGCCATGGCCCGGGTCAGCCTCACATTCTCCGCCCCGACCGGCGCGTTCGGCCGCAGCATGGCCAGGGCCACCAGCCCCATGGCCAGGGCGAAGAAGATCAGCAGGGCGTGGCCGTCGATCGCCTTGGCCACGGACGATCCGGCGAAGGCGCCGACCGAACCGGTTCCGGCGAACAGCAGGGCGCAGGGCCAGCGCACCCGTCCCGCCCGGGCCTGACCGGCCAAGGCTGTCAGGGCGTTCAACGCAACCCCGGCGGCCGAGGCGCCGATGGCCACATGGGGGTCCCTCACCCCGACCACATACAGCAGCAGCGGCACGGCCAGGACCGAGCCGCCGCCGCCGAACACGGTCAACAGCAGGGCGACGATTCCGCCGCTGAGAACCGCCAGCATCAGCTGGGCGAGGCTGGCATCCATGCGATCACGCGGCCCGCATCGCCCGGTTCCAGGGCATAACGGCCAGAAGCCGCGCCATGCCGCAGAAGCCCGTCGCCCCGGCCATGAACAGCCCGGCGCCGACAAAGGCCGACAGGCCCCAGAAGCCGGGGTGGACCAGCAGTCCCAGAAGCGCCCCGATCAGGATCAGGCCGCCGGCCGTCATCTGAACCTGGCGCATGAGCTCCAGCGGAGCCTTTGCATTGGTCAGGGTGGGCAGGCCCTGGGCCTTCCAGCCGTCCAGCCCGCCGTCCAGCACGAAGGCCTCGCCGGGAATACGGTCGGCCAGTCGGACGCAGTTCGCGCCGGTGCGATTGCCGGTGCGGCACATGAAGACGACGTCCCGACCCGGCCGGAGGTCCAGATGGGCCTCCTCGAAAAGGGACAGGGGGGCGGCGACGCTGCCGGGGATCCGCTCGCGCGCGACCTCGTCGGGCTCGCGGATGTCGACCAGCAAGGCCTTGCCGGACTTGATACGGGCCGAGACCTCGGCCGGAGACAGTGAGGTGAGAGACGCCATGGGTCAGTTTCCTTGGGGAGGGGGGCAATAGATTTCGGCGAGCACGGCGATGACCTTCAGGGCCGCCGGGTCGGCGATGCGATAGAGGATGGAGACGCCCTCGCGCCGGGTCGTCACCAGCCCCTCCTCGCGCAGCACGGCCAGGTGTTGCGACAGGGCGGACTGGGACAGGCCGACCAGCGGCAGCAGTTCGCCCACGGCGCGTTCGCCGTCGCCGAGCTGGCACAGGATCATCAGCCGCCGCTCGTTGGAGAGCGCCCTCAGAAGGCGGGCGGCCTCGCCGGCGTTGGCTTGAAACTGGTCGAGGGACAGGGTGTTAACGTCGTTCATGCCGCGGCTTATATCAGCACTTGCTAAATTAGCAATACCTAATATGTTGAACCCAACAAGGAGCTCCCGCATGTCCGCCACCGTCCCGTCTGTCCCCACCGTTGAAGGCTTCTTCGACGCCGCGACCCACACCATCACCTATCTGGTCGCCGATCCGGCGACCGGCGCCGCCGCCATTATCGATCCGGTTCTCGATTTCGATCCCGCGAGCGGCCGCACCTCGACCGCCGCGCTGGAGCAGGTCCTGGCGCGGATCGCCGAGCGCGGCCTGAATCTCGAAAGGGTGCTAGAAACCCATGCCCACGCCGATCACCTGACGGGCGCGGATGAAATCCGCAAACGCACCGGCGCGCCGATCGGCATCGGCAGCCGCATCACCGAGGTCCAGAAGGTGTTCGGCGTCCTGTTCGAGGCCCACGACGTCACCGCCGACGGCGTGGTGTTCGACAGTCTGTACGCGGACGGCGCGCGCTTCGCCCTCGGGTCGATCCCCGTGGAGGTTCTGCACACGCCCGGCCACACCCCCGCCTGCGTCAGCTATGTCATCGGCGACGCGGCCTTCGTCGGCGACACCCTGTTCATGCCGGACTACGGCACGGCGCGGTGCGACTTCCCCGGCGGCGACGCCCGGACCCTGTATCGCTCGATCCGCCGCCTCCTCGCCCTGCCGCCGGAGACGCGGCTGTTCGTCGGTCACGACTATCTGCCCGAGGGGCGGGAGGAATTCCGCTGGGAGACCACGGTGGCGGAGGAGGCCGCGGACAATATCCACATCGGCGGCGGCCGTTCGGAGGACGATTTCGTGGCCCTGCGCGAGGCCCGCGACGCGACCCTCAAGGTTCCGGCGTTGATCCTGCCGTCGCTGCAGATCAACATCCGCGCCGGCGCCCTTCCGCCGGCGGAGGCCTCGGGCAAGCGCTTCCTCAAACTGCCGCTGAACGCGATCTAGAACGCCGCCGCCGCGGGTTCAGAGAACGTCCGGAACGGTCCCCGCCGTGATGGCGATCCGGCCGATCAGCCCCTTGACGATCAGGTCCAGGGCCGAGCCTTCGCGATAGTCGGCGGCGGCGACGAAATTGACCCGGTCCTCGGAGATCAGGCCGTAGATCTTCTGCTGGTCGCGTTCGGAATTGCGCGGGTCATAGACGGCGATCGAATAGCCGCCCTTGGTGTGCATCATCTTCATGGTCGGAACGTCCGTGTCGCCGTCGCCGAGGAAGATCATGCGGTCGAACGGCACCGGCCGTTCGTCGTCGGCCATGAACCGGTTGATCTTCTCGTGCTCCCAGTGGTTCAGCACGCCCTTGTTGATCCGGAACAGATACTGGGTCTTGGTCGTGTAGTTGACCCCGACCGCCGGCCAGATCGCCACCCCGTGTTCGTCATAGACGAATTTGGACGCGAACACGTGCCGGAACTCCGGCCGGATCGGGCAGCCCTCGATCATCTCCTCCAGACCTGCCGAGATGATGTAGTGCTCGATCTCCAGTCCGTACTTCTTCCCCATCGCATTGATGCGGTCGAACCAGCCCTTGCCGGTCAGGTCGGACTTCAGCCCGTCGAACAATTTCACGTCCTGCCCATGCTCGGCCAGCAGCTTGCGCGTGATCGGCGCATTGTTGTCGCGCGCCTGTTTCAGCATCAGCTGCATGTACATCAAGATATTGTCGGCGTCGGCGTCGCGGGTCAGCTTGTCCGCCTCTCCCCAGAAGTCGCCGATCCCCATGCCGATCGATGGGATGAAGGTCACTTCCTGCATGTTGCCCCGCGCCAGGGTGCCGTCGAAGTCGTAGACGAGGGCGGTCTTGAGGGGTTTGGCCATGAGGGGTCCGGAAGGAGTGGCGAGTGGCTAGTGGTTAGTGGTTAGTGGTTAGTGGTCGTAGTTTCCAGCTTCGCCTGCGGAAGGGCGGCGCCGACCGCGCTATCGCACCACCGCTGGCCAGCCACTAACCGCTAGCCACTCGCCACTCCTTCAGCCCAGCCGCAACTCCGGCGCCGCCGCCACGCCCGCGGCTTCCAGCGGCAGATGCAGGATGAAGGTCGCGCCCTTGCCGGGCTCGCTCTCGACCTCGGCCCAGCCGCCGTGCAGTTCGACCAGGGCCTTGACCAGGGCCAGGCCGACGCCGGGTCCGCCGCGCTCGCGCCGCACGAACCGGTCGAAGACGTGGGCCTGCAGATGATAGGGAATGCCCCGCCCGGTGTCCTCGACGCGGATGCGGACCTCCGACGCCGTGGCCTCGGCGGACAGGGTCACGGCCCCGCCTTCCGACACCGCCCGGGCCGCGTGGTCCAGCAGATGGTCCAGCGCCTGACCGACCCGCTGGGCGTCGGCGCGGATGGGTCTCAGGCCATTGGGGCAGTCGACCCTCAGGCTGGCCCCGCGCGCCTCGACCCGGGCCTGGACCCGTTCGGCGGCGTCGTCGAGCAGGTCGCGCACGCGCACGTCGCCCAGCTGAAGCTCCATCTCGCCGGCGTCGATCTGGGCCATGTCCAGCACATCGTCGATCGAACTGGCCAGCTGGCTGGCGGCGATGCGGATGGCTCCGGCGTGTTGGCGGCTGCGCTCCGGCAGGTCGGCCTGCATTTCCAGCAGCTCGGAATAGCCGACGATGGTCGTCAACGGCGTCCGCAGTTCATACGAGACGCTGCCCACGAACTCGCGCTTCAGCGCCGTCGATTCCTCGAGCGCCTGGGCCTTGGCCGCCAGCGCCTGTTCCAGCCCGCGCCGGGCGGTCACGTCGGAGAAGGCCACCAGGGTCGCGCCGTCGGGCAGCGGCCGGGTGAGCCAGGAGGCGATGCGGCCGTCGGTGGTCTTGCCCTCTCCGGCGATCGGCACCCGGCTTTCGGGATCGGGGTCGGCCACCCGCGCCTTCAGCCCCAGCCACAGGGCCGGATCGGGCATGGTCGACTGGCACAGGGCCGCCACGGCGTCGAAATCCGCCGCCGCGTCCAGCGCCTCGCCGGTGACGCCCCAGAAGGCGTCGAAGGCCTCGTTATGCAGGCGCAGGCGCCCGTCCGAGCCGAACACGGCCACGGCGTCGTTGAGCTTGTCCAGCGTCGCCGTCTGGACCTGGATCTGGGCGTTGAACCGGCTGCGCAGCTTCAGCTCGTCGGTGATGTCCGAGAACAGCAGCAGCACCCCGCCCAGCGGGTGCGGCTGGCGCACCACCCTCAGCGTCCGGCCGTCGGGCAGGGACCAGCTGTCGTCCGGCGCGGCCTCGGCGGCTCCGTAGAAGTCCAGCTCATTGGCCTTCCAGCCGGCGTAGTCGATGACTTCGGGCAGCAGGCGGCGTTGGCGCAACCGGTCCAGCAGCTCGGCATGGGTCGGCCGCTCATCCAGCCAGGCCGGGTCGATGTTGAACAGGGTCTGGAAGGCGGTGTTGTGGAAGGCCAGCCGCTTGGACGGGCCGAAGATGGCGACCGCGTCGGCGAGGTGGTTCAGCGTCTCGTCATGGGCCTCGACGTGGCGGCGCAGGGTGTCGCGCGTCTCCTCCGCCTCGGTCATGTCGAGGGCGAAGGCCAGCACGGCGCCCGCGCCCCCTTGAACCGGCTCGGCCACGATCCGCCACGCCCGCCGCCGTCCGCCCCCGGTGGTCCAGCGGAAGCCGTCCTGATGCTGATGCGTCCGTCCCGCCTCGGCCACGATGGCGTCGGCCCCCCGGTCGAAACTCAGACCCTTCTCGCGCGCCTGTTCGACGCTCTCGGCCTTCATCTCGGTCAGCCAGGCCTTGTTGGCCCAGGCCAGCCGCCCCGCCGCATCGGTGATCCAGGTCGGCGCCGGATAGGAATCGGCCAGCAGCCCCAGACCGCTCTCGGTCGCCGTCCCGACCAGCCCCAGTCGCGACAGCCTCAACCAGGCCGCGCCCGCCGAAGACCGGCCCTCGACCGACCAGGCTCCGCCCGAGCCTTCAAGAACCGCGTCGAAGGCCTCTCCCTGATCGATCAGGGCGTCCAGCTGCGGTCCCGCCGCCAGCCGGACGGCGTCCAGCACCACCAGACCCGGGTCGCGCTCGGCCTGTTCGTCGCCGGCCAGCTCGCTCGTGACCGCGTTCCAGGCCTGCGGGGATCCCAGCCGCTTGGTCTGGCCGTCCGGAGTCAGCGCCAGCCGCACATCCTCGAAGGCCGCCAGCGCCCCGTCACGATCGGCCAGATCGACCAGGGCCGTGGCCAGTTCGGCCTCCGCCACCCGGTTCCGCGCGGCCAGTCGCCCACGCAACCGCGCCGCCCAGGCGCTGAGGGCCAGGGCCAGCCCCGCGGCGCCCGCGGTCGCGACATAGGCGATGTCGGCCTCGGCCATGGTGTCGTGTCAGCTCCCGCGCCCTGATTCGGTAACCATACCTGAAGAGGGGCGGGGGTCGAGGGATCAGGCAGCAGGCAACAGGCAACAGGAAGATGCCTGTCCGGCAGCGGGTCGCGTCGGCCTGTGGCCTTCAGATCGACCTGCTGCCTGTTGCCTGCTGCCTGATCCCTCTACGGTGTCCGCCATGCCCACCCCCTGGACCGACCAGACCGCCCCCTCCCTCGACGACTTCGCCCGGCTGGCGCGCGAGGCGTTCACCGCCCTGCCCGAACCGTTCCGGTCCCTGGCCGGCGAGGTGGTGATCCGCGTCGACGACTTCGCCGACGAGGAGACCCTGGCGATGATGGAGATGGAGGACCCGTTCGAGCTGACCGGCCTCTATCACGGCGTCGATATCGGCCAGCGGGACTCGCTTGGCCCCGCGGCCGAACCCTCGCGCATCTTCCTCTACCGCCGCCCGATCCTCGACGAATGGTGCGAACGCGGCGACGTCGGTCTGTCTGAAATCATCGCCCACGTCCTGATCCACGAAATCGGCCACCATTTCGGGCTGGATGACGACCGGATCGATGAGGTGGAGGGAGCTGACGACTGAGGCCCCTGTCTCCTCCCCGTTCGCCGCTTGCGAATGGGGAGGGGGACCGCGAAGCGGTGGAGGGGTAAAGGCGGCGCGGCTCCCCTCCGTCACGGCGCGAAGGCGCGCCGCGCCACCTCCCCAACGCTGCGCGACAGGGAGGAGACAAGGCTGCGACACCCGTTGCCTTAAATCCTTCCCGATCTGTGGTATAAGCCGCGCCTCCCTCTCCTGCAGGACTGACCCTTGAGCCTCACGCTCGACCTTTCGCGCACGTCCGCCGCAAAGCCGGCGGCCCCCGTCAACCTCTCCGGGCTGACGCGCGCGGGTCTGCGTCAGGCCCTGATCGACGCCGACATCTGCCCGCCTGAGAAGGCGAAGATGCGCGCCAGTCAGGTCTGGGGCTGGATCCACCATTTCGGCGTCACCGACTTCGCCGCCATGAGCAATGTGGCCAAGGACACCCAGGCGAAACTGGCCGCCGCCTTCACCCTCGCCCGCCCCGAGATCGTCGAGCGCCAGGTGTCGAAGGACGGCACCCGCAAATGGCTGATCCGCACGGCCCCCGGCATCGAGATCGAGACCGTCTACATCCCCGACGTCGGCCGCGCGGGCGCCCTGTGCGTGTCCTCACAGGTCGGCTGCACCCTGAACTGCACCTTCTGCCACACCGGCACGCAGAAACTCGTCCGCAACCTGACCGCCGCCGAGATCGTGGCCCAGGTCCAGGTGGCCCGTGACGACCTCGAGGAATGGCCGTCGCCCAAGGAAGACCGCCGCCTGTCCAACATCGTCTTCATGGGCATGGGTGAACCGCTCTACAATCTGGACCACGTCGCCGACGCCATCGACATCATCAGCGACAATGAGGGCATCGCCCTGTCGCGCCGCCGGATCACCGTCTCGACCTCGGGCGTGGTTCCCCAACTCGACGCGCTCGGAACCCGCACCCAGGCCATGCTGGCGATCAGCCTGCACGCCACCAACGACGCCCTGCGTGATGTGCTGGTGCCGCTGAACAAGAAATACGACCTGGCCCAGCTGATGGCCGGCATCCGCGCCTATCCGGGCATCTCCAACGCCCGCCGGGTGACCTTCGAATACGTCATGCTGAAGGGCGTCAACGACAGCCCGGAAGAGGCCCGCGCCCTGCTGAAGCTGATCGAGGGCATTCCGGCCAAGGTGAACCTGATCCCGTTCAATCCGTGGCCCGGCGCCGACTACGAGTGCTCGGACTGGAAGACGATCGAACGGTTCGCCGCCATCCTCAACAAGGCCGGCTACGCCTCGCCGATCCGCACCCCGCGCGGCCGCGACATTCTCGCCGCCTGCGGACAGCTGAAGTCCGAAAGCGAGAAGGTCCGGGCCTCGACGTTGCGCAAGGTCGAACAGGCCACGCTCGCGGGAACCGTCGAGGCCGCCTAACCTCCGGTTACATGGCGACAAGAATCGTGATCGGGTGTGGCGCCGTCACGCTTGCGGAATAAGGCAAAAACCGGGCAATCGTCGGCGGAGCTCTTACAACCGGACAAACATGGACTCCTCGTCCCTCACCACCGTTCTCGAAAGCGCCGAGGTCCAGGCCTTCGCGACCGGATTCCCGACCACACTGGCGCACCTCGGCGTGACGCTCGCCCTGCTCGCCGCGGGGGCGATCCTCTACGCCCTCTTCACGCCGTGGAAGGAGATCGCCCTGATCCGCGAGGGCAACGCCGCCGCGGCGGTGGCCTTCTCCGGCGTGCTGGTCGGTCTGGCCGTACCCCTGGCGGTCAGCCTCAGCGTCTCGACATCGATCAAGGACATCGTCCTGTGGGGTGTGGCCACGGTGGTGCTCCAGCTGCTGGCCTTCCGCCTTGTCGACATGCTGCTGACCGGCCTGCCCCAGCGCATCCGCGACGGCGAGATTTCCGCCGCCGTCCTGCTGGTCGGCGCCAAGCTGGCGACCGCCCTGATCCTCGCCGCAGCGTTGACCGGCTGACGTCATGGGGTTTCCCAGGCCGCCGGACTGGCTCGTCTATTCCCTGGTCGTCGGCGCGCTGGTTCTGTGGTCGCTGGGCCGGCGCGAGAACGCCAATGCGCCGCCCGCCCCGCCCCCGCCCGACGAGATCGAAGGCGCCCTGCTGGGACCGATCACGCCCTTCGATCCGGCCGTCACCGTCAACGCGCCGGACATCCCGTTCCAGCCGACCTCCGGCACGGCCTTTTCCATTTCGCGGGACGGTCTCTGGGTCACCGCCCGCCATGTCGTCGAGGGCTGCCGTCGCCCCGCCATCCTCGTCGGCGGCGGACGGGCGGTCGCCGCCGACGTGAGGCTCGCGCCCCGGGCCGATATCGCCGTCCTGCTGACCCAGGGCGGGTCCGACGCGCTTCCGGTCATGGCCACGCAAGGCCTGCGCGCCAATCAGCGCGGCTTCCACCCCGGCTACCCCCAGGCCCGCGCGGGCGAGGTCGCCTCCCGACTTCTGGGCCGCGAGACCTTGCGTGTCAGGGGCCGGGGCCAGCGCGACGAGGCGGTCCTGGCCTGGGCCGAGGTCGGCCGCACCGAGGGTCTGGGCGGCACGCTCGCCGGCCTGTCGGGCGCGCCCGTGCTCGACCGTCAGGGCCGCGCCATCGGCGTCACCATCGCCGAAAGCCCGCGGCGCGGCCGGATCTACACCACCTCGCCCGACACCTTCGGCCCCGCCATCCGCGGCGTGCAAAGGGCCGACGAGCCCCTGACCGGCCGGATCGTGACCGTCGACAACTACGGCCTCGTCGCGGACGACCTGCGCCGCGAGCTCCGGGTGGCGCAGGTGGTCTGCCTGTCGGCCTAGCGCAGGGCCGCCGAGTCCAGGTTCAGCTCACTCAGCGGGATGACCTCGACATCCGGATATTTCTCCCGCAGCGCCTCGATGAACTGGGCCGCGTCGCCGACGATCACCAGGCTGGCCTCCGATCCCGGCAGGTGGCGGGCGAAGGCGGCCTCGATCTGTTCCGGAGTGACATTGCGGACATTGGCCGCATAGGCCGCCAGCTCGCTCATCGGCAGGTCATAGAGGGCCAGGTTGGCGACCACGCCGCCGAGACCGTCCACGGTCTCCAGCGAACGGCCGAAACCGCCCAGCATGACGGCGCGACGCGGACCCAGTTCGGCCTCGCTGATCGCTTCCGTCCCCATGCGGCCGATCTCTGACAGGATCAGATCGGCGACGGCGGGCACTGCGTCGTTGCGGGTCTGGGCCGAGGCGGTGAATACGCCCTCGTCGACGCGGACGCCGAGGCTGGAGCCGGCGCCGTAGCTGAGGCCGCGCTTGATCCGCACTTCCTGGTTCAGGCGCGAGGAATAGCCGCCGCCCAGAAGGGTGTTGCCCAGCGCCAGGGGGAAATAGTCGGCGTCGGTGCGCGACACGCCCCGCACGGCCACGACCACCGCCGCCTGACCCGCGCCCGGCTGGTCGATGACGACGACGCGCGGGGCGAGGACCGCGCCCGCATGA
Organism: Brevundimonas vancanneytii; assembly: GCA_943367565.1. Classification (GTDB taxonomy): domain Bacteria; phylum Pseudomonadota; class Alphaproteobacteria; order Caulobacterales; family Caulobacteraceae; genus Brevundimonas; species Brevundimonas vancanneytii_C. The sequence continues at coordinate 39,043 of CALRJO020000008.1, read as the reverse complement.
CCCGTCGCCGCACCGGCGGCGTCACCGGCGCCCCTGGCTGGGGAAGCGACGCCGCGCCAGTCGCCGAAGGCCTGTTCCGCCAGGGCGCGGGCCTGATCGGGCGTGATGGCGCCAGAGAAGGTCAGCACCGCGTCGTCCGGAGAGAAGAACGTCTGGTGGAACCGGACCACCTCGTCGCGGGTGATGGCCGGGACCGAGGTCACCGTGCCCGAGCCGGGCGCGCCATAGGGGGCGGCGCCGTAGATGACGCGGCCGACCGACTGCGACGCGATCTGGCCGGGCTGGCTGAGGGCCACGCGCAGGCCGTCCAGCGTCTGGTCCTGCTGGCGCGCCAGCTCTTCCGCCGCGAAGGTCGGGTTGCGCACCACATCGGCCATCAGGGCGAGAGTCTGCGGGAAGACATTGGCGGGGGCGTTGGCGAAGACGTTGGTGAAGTCCACCCCGGCGCCGGCGCCGACATTGGCGCCCAGGCCCTCGATCTCGGCCGCGATCTGCGGCGCGGTGCGGGCGGCGGTCCCCTGGGTCAACAGGCCGGCGGTCATGGTCGCCAGACCGGGCCTCGGCCCGTCGTTGCGCGTGCCGGCGTCGAAGCTGAGCCGGGCCGAGACCAGGGGTACGCCCGTGGTCGGGGCGACCAGAACGCGCAGGCCGTTGGCGAGGCGGAAGTCGGCGATGGCGGGGGTCGCCAGGTCGCCTTCGGGGCCGGCGGCCGGGATGGCGGCGCGCTGGCCTTCCGGCAGCAGGACGGCGGGCTCCCCGGCCGGCGCGAGGTCGGCGATGTGCACCGGCGCGTCCACGTCCCTGTTCTGTTCGGTCGGCGGATGGGCCTCGTCGGCGGGCAGGTAGCGCATGGTGATCATGCGCTGCTCGGTCATGTAACGCCGGGCCACGCGCTGGACGTCGGCCGCGCTGACGGCCTGGATGGCGGCCACCTCGCGGTCGGCGGCGGCGGCGTCGCCGTCCCACATCAGGGCGAAGCCCAGGGCGTTGGCGCGGTCGTCCACGCCCTCGCGGCTGCGCAGCAGGTCGGCGATCAGCTCGTTCCTGGCCTCGGCCAGTTCGGCGTCGGTGACCGGTTCGTCGCGGAAGCGGGCGACCTCGGCGCGCAGGGCCGCGAGGCCGGTATCGACGGTCTCGCCGTCGGCCATGATGGCGTAGGCGGTCAGATGGCCCGCCTGCTGCGCGAAATCGGGGCTGGAACTGGCCTGGGCGGCGATCTGCCGGTCATAGACCAGCGACCGGTACAGGCGGCTGCTCTCGCCGGTGGACAGGATGCCGTCCAGCACGGTCAGGGCGGCGCGGTCCGGGTGGCCATAGGGCACGGTCCGCCAGGCCAGCAGCGCCACCGGCAGGGGCACATTGGCGCCATGGAAGGTCGCCTCGCGCGGGCCGGTCGGCTCGGCCTCGACGACGTTGTTGACCGGCAGGGCCGTGGCCGGATTGGTCAGGCCGCCGAAATACTCGTTGATCCAGCCGTCCAGCTGGGCCTGATCGAAATTGCCGGCGACGATCAGCACGGCGTTGTCGGGCCGGTAGTAGGTGGCGTGGAAGCGGCGCACATCGTCGATCGTGGCGGCGTCCAGCTCCTCGATCGAGCCGATGCCGGGACGGCGGTAAGGGTGTTCCTCATAGATCGTCTGCGGCACGAACAGGCCGAAGAAGCGGCTGTAGGGGTTGGCCTGGTAGCTCTGGCGGTATTCCTCCTTCACCACGTCGCGCTCCGAGGCGAAGACGTCGGCGTCGACGACCAGCGAGCCCATGCGGTCGGCCTCGGCGAAGATCAGCCGCTCCAGGTGATTGGCCGGAACCACCTCATAGTAGTTGGTGAAGTCGTCCCAGGTGGAGGCGTTGTTGAACCCGCCCACGTCCTCGGTCAGCCGGTCGAACGTCTCGGTCGGCAGGTTCCTGGTCGATTTGAACATCAGGTGTTCGAACAGATGCGCGAAGCCCGAACGCCCGGCCGGATCGTCCTTGGACCCGACGCGGTACCAGACCTGGACCGTCACATTGGAGGTCGAGGCATCGCGCGAGGTGTAGACCTGCAGCCCGTTCGGCAGCACCCGGTGCGCGAACCCCAGCGGCGGCACCTCGATGCCCTGCGGCGCGGAGGCGACGACCTCGACCGGGGCGGCCACGACCACGGCTTCGCCGCTGGCGGCCCAGGCGGAAGTCCCGAGCATCAGGGCGGAGATCGAGGCGGCGGCGAACAGGCGGGACTTCATGAGGCGCGGCTCCGGCACGCCCGGCGAACGCGGGCGCGCGAACCCTATCAGGGCCGAACCCCGGCGCACCTTACGGAGTCGTAATGTCAGTCCAGCCTGAGCGCATCCGCCAGCAACCGCGCCTCGGCCGCCCGGCTCGAGCCCGTGCGCCATGCCACGACGATCTCGCGGCGCGGCGCCTTCGCGGTGATCGGCCGGACCACGACGCCGGGCAGGTCCGCCAGCCCCGCCCGCACCGCCATCTCGGGCAGGAAGCTGACCCCCAGTCCGGCGGACACCATCTGCACCAGCGTATGCAGGCTGGTGGCGGCGAAAACGTCCTCGCCGCGCGGCGCCTCGATGCCGAAGGCGGCCAGGGCGTGGTCGCGCAGGCAGTGGCCGTCCTCCAGCAGGATCAGGTCCTCGGCCTTCAGCGACCCCGCCGGGATCGGGCCGGTTCCGGCCAGCACGTGGCCGACGGGCGCCGCGGCCAGAATCTCGTCGTCGCCGATGCGGGCGTGGTCGATGCCGTGCGAGCTGTAGGGCAGGGCGATCACCGCCGCGTCCAGCTGGCCCGCCTTCAGCGCGGCGATCAGCCGGGGCGTCAGATCCTCGCGGATGAACAGCCGCAGGGACGGCCATGCGGCCTTCACCCCCGGCAGTTTGGCGGGCAGCAGGAAGGGGGCGACGGTCGGAATCACGCCCAGCCGGAACCGCCCCGACAGCGGCTTGCCGGCGTTGCGCGCCGCCTCGACCAGATCCTCGGTCCGGGCCAGCACGTCCTCGCCGCGCTTGACCGCCTCGGCCCCGACGGCGGTCAGCTGGATGTTGCCGCGCGTCCGCTCGACCACGGGCGCGCCGAGGATCTTCTCCAGTTCCTGCACGCCCGCCGACAGGGCCGGCTGGCTGACATGGGCCGCCTCGGCCGCCCGGCTGAACGAGGCGTGTTCGGCCAGGAGTTTCAGATATTGGAGCTGGCGCAAGGTCGGGAGCATGGCCGACATATAGTTGTCCGCTATCTTGAGGACCACTGTAATCGAACGGATTTATACGCCCTGATCCGGCGGAGTCGGTTCATCACCAAGGCCACGAAGGGGTCACGAAGGACACAAAGGGTTCGGAGGGAATTCCCGAGCAAACGCGCTGTGATCGAACGAGGGCGGCGAAGCCGCAATTTTGCGACCCACGGAAGCAACCTGCGGCCTGGACGAACTCCAGGTCCCTTCGTGTTCTTCGCGACCCCTTCGTGCCCTTCGTGATGAACCTCCCGGCCGCCGCACCGCGACGGCCGGAGTCAGTCACGGGCCGGTCAGGCCGCCGCCGCCCCGAACTCCTCCTTCAGCGTCACGTCGTACCGGTCGGCGTTCATCACCTTGGTCCAGGCCCTGACGAAGTCGCGGACGAATTTCCCGCCCGCGTCGGCCGAGGCATAGACCTCCGACAACGCCCGCAGCTGCGAGTTGGAGCCGAACACCAGATCGGTGCGCGTCGCCGTCCACCGCTGTTCGCCAGTGATCCGGTCCGAGCCGACGAAGGTCTCGTCGCCGCTGTCGTCGACCTGTTTCCAGCCGGTCCGCATGTCCAGCAGATTGACGAAGAAGTCGTTGGTCAGCTGGCCGGGCCGGTCGGTGAAGACGCCATGCTTCGACCCGCCGTGATTGGCGCCCAGCACGCGCAGGCCGCCGACCAGCACCGTCATCTCCGGCGCCGTCAGCCCCAGCAGCTGGGCCCGGTCGATCAGCAACTCCTCGGTCGGGACATTGTACCGGACCTGCAGATAGTTGCGGAATCCGTCCGCCTTGGGTTCCAGCACCGCGAAACCCTCGACATCGGTCTGTTCGGCCGAGGCGTCGGTCCGGCCCGGGGTGAACTCCACCTCGACCGCATGGCCGCCGGCCTTCGCCGCCTGTTCGATTCCGACCGAGCCGCCCAGCACGATCAGGTCGGCGATCGAGACGTTCAGGCCCGACTCCGCCTTGATCCGCTCATAGGCCTGCAGGACCTTCGACAGCTTGTGCGGTTCGTTGACGTCCCAGCTGCGCTGGGGCTCCAGCCGCAGCCGGCCGCCGTTGGCCCCGCCGCGGTGGTCCGAGCCGCGATAGGTCGCCGCCGAGGCCCAGGCCGTCCTGACCAGGTCCTCCACGGACAGGCCCGAGGCCGCAATCCTGTCCTTCAGCGTCTTGATCTCGGCGTCGCCGATCAGCGGACCCTGATGCGCCGGGATCGGGTCCTGCCAGATCAGATCCTCCGCCGGCACCTCCGGCCCGAGGTAGCGGACCTTCGGGCCCATGTCGCGGTGGCACAGCTTGAACCAGGCGCGGGCGAAGGCGTCGCCGAAATAGGCCGGATCGCCCCGGAACCGTTCCATCACCTTGCGGTATTCGGGGTCCATCTTCATCGCCATGTCGGCGGTGGTCATCATCGTCGGCACCCGCTTGCCCGGCGTATGGGCGGCGGGGGCGAGGGTCTCGGCGGGGTCGCCGACGGGATGCCATTGTTTGGCGCCCGCCGGGCTGCGGGTCAGCTCGTATTCGTGGTCCAGCAGCATGTCGAAATAGGTCATGTCCCACTGGATCGGCGTGGGGGTCCAGGCGCCCTCGATGCCCGAGGTGATGGTGTCGTCGCCGATGCCGCTCGCATGACCCGAGATCCAGCCCATCCCCTGTTGCGCGATGTCGGCTCCCTCGGGCGAGACGCCGACCTTGGACGCGTCGCCCGCGCCGTGGGCCTTGCCGAAGGTGTGGCCGCCCACGGTCAGGGCCACCGTCTCCTCGTCGTTCATCCCCATCCGGGCGAAGGTCTCGCGGATGTCGCGCGCCGACTGCAGGGCATCCGGCACGCCGCCGGGACCCTCCGGGTTCACATAGATCAGCCCCATCTGGATCGCGGCCAGCGGGCTTTCCAGCGCCATCTCCTTGTCGGGCTGGATGCGGGTCTCATTGCCCTCCTCGCCGACCCATTTTTCCTCGGTGCCCCAGTAGACGTCCTTCTCCGGCTCCCAGACGTCGGCCCGGCCGCCGCCGAAGCCGAAGGTCGGCCCGCCCATGCTCTCGATGGCGACATTGCCGGCCAGGATCATCAGATCGGCCCACGACAGGCTGGCCCCGTATTTCTGCTTGATCGGCCACAGCAGCCGCCGCGCCTTGTCGAGGTTGCCATTGTCCGGCCAGCTGTTCAGCGGCGCGAACCGCTGCTGGCCCGAGCCGGCCCCGCCGCGCCCGTCGCCGGTGCGATAGGTGCCGGCCGAGTGCCAGGCCATGCGGATGAAGAAGGGACCATAGTGGCCATAGTCGGCCGGCCACCACGGCTGGCTGTCGGTCATCAGGGCGGTCAGGTCGCGTTTGACCGCCGCATAGTCCAGCGACTTGAACGCCTTCGCATAGTTGAAGCCGTCGCCCATCGGATCGCCGGTCCGGCCCTGCTGGTGCAGGATGTCCACGGCGATCTGGTTCGGCCACCAGTCGCGATTGGTCCGCCCGATCAGTGACCGCAGCGCGGCCTTTTCCTTCTTCGGATCATTGAGGGGGCTGGGGCCGCCGGCGTGTCCGTCCATGGTGTCCTCCTGCGTCTGGGCGCGATTGGCGGCGAGCCTAGACCTTTCGCCTCAGGAGGGAAAATCGATAAACCCTGTCATCAGGAACAGGAAAATCTATGGCGGATTCTGAATCCCGCTCATCCCCACGAAAGCGGGGACCCAGTTCTGTCCAGCCTGGCAGGGGCGTTTCAGGACAACAGCCCTCGCTCGCCCCCCGGTCCATCGGTCACCCAAAGCACTGGATCCCCGCTTTCGCGGGGAGGAGCGGATTGGGGAACCTTTATGCCACCGCCCCATGATCCATCATGAAGGCGTTCAGCTTGTTGCCGTCCGGGTCCCTGAAATAGGCGGCGTAGAACGCATCCCCACGCGGTCCCGGCGGTCCCTCGCAGGTTCCGCCATGGGCCAGGGCGACCTCGTGCAGCCGATGGATCTGCTCGCGCGACGCCGCCTCCAGCGCCACCATCACCCCATTGCCGATGCTGGCCGCCTGACCGTCGAACGGCTTGGTCAGCCCGATCCCGGCCCCGCCGCCCGGCGTGCCCCATGCGATCGCCCCCGGCCACTCCATCATCCGTGACGTTCCCAGTTCGGCGGCGAGCGCGTCATAGAAGACCGCCGCCCGCTCCAGGTCATTCGTGCCCAGCGTCACATAGCCGATCATGTGGAAGCCCTCCCATTGAGCGTTAATCAACCACGAACAAACAGGGAACGTCAAGCGTTCGCCAGCCACCGCATCCGGCACGCCATCACCGCCGTCTCGCCCAGCCGCTCGACCAGACGCCAGTTGACCACCGCCCCGATCGGCGCGCCGACCACGGGGATCATCTGCGCCAGCTTGGCCAGGTCGATGTAATCCCGATACTCGATCTGGAACCGCCGCCAGTCGTATTCGGTGATCGCCTCCGGCTGGTCGACGCCCGCGATCCACCGCTCCAGCTCCGCCAGCGCCTCGGGCCGCCGTTTCGCGCTGGCGAAGGCGAGGTGGAAGATATGCAGCAGAAACAGCCGCTCGCGCACCGTATCGCCGCCCCAGCCATAGGCGCCGACCACATCGCCGAGCATCTTCACCTTGATCGCCATCAGGGCAGGGAAGTCCGCCGCCGCCAGCACGAAGCCGCCCGCCCCCGCCACCCCGCCCTCGACGCTGGCGGTGTTGCGGTATGTCCGGATCATCGCCCGCGCCCGCAGTTCGCGCGCCGCCAGCGAGCCCTCGGCCATGGGCCGGGTCTGGATCAGGTCAGAGCCGAACAATATCCCCTTCGTCATCGCCTCGACCCCCGAGGTGATGACGGCGTGGACCTTCTCCGGGATCACCTTGTTGATCCGGTCCTGGGTCCCGCGCGTCGCCTTGTCCCACAGGCCGGGCGGCCTCAGCACCTTTCCCCGCCAGACCGCGACCTCGTTCCGCACCGTGGTCTCGTCCACGACCGTGATCAGATCGGCGGGGGTGTCTTCGGCGGCGATGAGTTCGGGCGGGCTGGCCATGATGGCTCCGGGGTGACGCGGGGTTCGTGTCTAGTCGAGAAAACCGCCGCTTAACCAGAAGCGAAGTAGCATCAGACATCTGGTGGAGGGACCGGTGCCGCTGAACAGTCGCTACAGGCGCAGATTGATCGCACGGCTCGCCGCTCAACAGGAGGGGCGGTGCTGCTACTGCAAGCGGACGTTCACGGATGCGGGCGACACCGCTCCGACCATTGAACACAAGAAGGCGAAGATGGACGGCGGCAGAGATCAGGTCGCGAACCTCGCCATCGCCTGTCTGCATTGCAACCAGCATCGGGGCAGACAGATGGTTCGCGACCGGTTGGCCGCCCAGGCCGCGAAAGCAAGTCCGGCTCAGTCTTCCAACTGAGACACGGGTAACGCAGCGTCACGGTTGCAGGGGAAAGCGCGCGGGTCTAGACCGCCGCCGACAGCGGTATCGCATCGCACACCTTCCTCCCGGAGACGAAATCCATGGCTCGCGCGAAGATCGCCCTTATCGGCGCCGGCATGATCGGCGGCACCCTGGCCCATGTGGCCGCGCGCGAGGCGCTGGGCGACATCGTCCTGTTCGACATCGCCGAGGGCACCCCCCAGGGCAAGGCGCTGGACATCGCCGAAGCCACCGCCGTGATCGGCACGGACGTCGCCCTCAAGGGCGCCAATGACTATGCCGACATCGCGGGCGCCGACGTCTGCATCGTCACCGCCGGCGTGCCGCGCAAGCCGGGCATGAGCCGCGACGACCTGATCGGCATCAACCTCAAGGTCATGAAGGCCGTCGGCGAGGGCATCAAGGCGCACGCCCCCAACGCCTTCGTCATCTGCATCACCAACCCGCTCGACGCCATGGTCTGGGCCCTGCAGCAGTTCTCGGGCCTGCCGAAGGAAAAGGTCGTCGGCATGGCCGGCGTTCTCGACTCGGCGCGCTTCGCCTGGTTCCTCGCCGAGAAGACCGGTGTGTCCATCCAGGATATCCACGCCTGGACCCTCGGCGGCCACGGCGACGACATGGTCCCGATGGTGCGCCACTCGACCGTCGGCGGCCTGCCCCTGCCCGACGCCGTCAAGGCCGGCATGCTCTCGCAAGCCGATCTGGACGCCATCGTCGACCGCACCCGCAAGGGCGGCGGCGAGATTGTCGCCCTGCTCAAGACCGGCTCGGCCTTCTACGCCCCGGCCGAGAGCGCCATCGCCATGGCCCGCTCCTATCTGCTGGACCAGAAGCGCGTCCTGCCCTGCGCCGTCTGGCTGTCGGGCGAATACGGCCTTGCGGACCTCTACGTCGGGGTCCCGGCCCTGATCGGCGCGAACGGCGTCGAAAAGGTGATCGAGTTCACCACCAATGACGACGAGAAGGCCATGTTCGCCAAGTCGGTGGAGTCGGTCCAGGGTCTCATTCAGGCCTGCAAGGATATTGATTCCTCGCTTACCTGAGCGGACCCCCAACATCGATGTGAAAGGGGCCGCAGAGCGATCTGCGGCCCCTTTTGCTTTCGTCATTCCGGGCGAAGCGCAGCGAAGACCCGGAACCCAGCGGCGCGCGCGAGCGCGAAGCTGTCGGGAGCGCGGTCTTCGAAACGGTGGTCCGTCTCCAGAGCCGGCGTTTCGCCGCCGTCGCGGCGCCGCTGGGTTCCGGGTCTGCGAGCCGCTACGCGACTCTCCGCCCGGAATGACGACAGCTTACTGTGCCGGAGCCGCCGCCTCCGTCGCCGCCACCAGCCCCTGCGCAAACTCCCGCAGCAGCTGAAGCCAGACCACCGTCGGCTCACGCAGTTGTTCGGTCCCGGCGCTGGTCAGGACGACGTCGTACTGGACCACCGCGCTGGCGTCGCCGCCCGTCGCCCCCGCCGGCATGAAGAAGGCCTTGAGGAAGCGGTGCTCGCGGTTCCAGTCGTTGATCTGGTCGGCCGTGATCGGGCCGGTGAAGATGGCGCTGAACTGCACGTCATCGCACAGGCTCGGGCCGCAGGCGTAGAAGGTCAGGTTCCAGGGCAGGGGCTCATCCGCGATATGCAGGCTGGTCACGCCCTCGCGTGTAACGGGCTCGCCCACCGTACCGCCCATACTGGTCAACCAGGTCCGCGCCTCGGAGACCGCGACGCCGTTGGTCGAGACCGCCGCCGGCGGCGGAGTCTGGGCCAGGGCCGCGCCGGGCAGGGCGGCGGCGATGGCGATGGCGGCGAGCAGGGCGGGCAAAGGGCGCATGGGCGATCTCCAGAGACGCAAACGTTAGAGCCAGCGGCCCAAGCGAAATTGTGGCGGCGATCCTACGCTGATCGCTCACGCGCCAGCCAGTCCGCCCCGGCCATTTCATTGAGCCGCGACGCCGTCCGCTCGAATTCGAACGCCCCGACCCCCTCGCGGTACAGGGCCTCGGGCGCCGCCCCGGCCAGGGCCACCAGCCGCGTCCCGGCCTCGTACAGGGCGTCGACCAGGGTCACGAACCGCCGCGCCGCCTGATGATTGTCTGGTCCCATCACCGGGATATCCTCAAGGAACAGCGTATGGAACCGTTCGGCGATGGCCAGATAGTCCTGCGGCCCCAGGGCCGTCCCGCACAGCTGGCCGAAGGTCGCCCGCGCCAGCCCGCCGTCGGTCCGCTCGATCACCACCTCGCGGCCCAGAACCTTGAGATGCGCCGGGCATTCGTCCTGCTCGCCCTTGAGGTCCGACCACAGGGCATCGAACCCGGCCCGCGCGGTCTCGTCGGCCGGCGCGAACCAGACCCGGTCGCCCATCAGCCGGTCCAGCCGCCAGTCGCGGGAGCCCGCGACGCTGACCACCACGCATCTGCGCTCCAGCATGGCGATGAAGGGCAGGAAGAGTTGGCGGTTGATCCCGTTCAGATAGAGCTGATCCGGCGCCCGGTTCGAGGTCACCGCCAGCACCACGCCCCGCTCGAACAGGGCCTCGAACAGCCGGCCCAGGATCATGGCGTCAGCGATGTCGGTGACCTGCAGTTCGTCGAAACACAGCAGCCGCGCCTCGGACGCGATCAGCTCGGCCAATGGCCTTATCGGATCATCGCCCTTCGACTGGCCGAACATGGCCCGGCGCGCCCTGGCGTCGCCGTCGCGCCACTGGCGGATCAGGTCGTGAACGCGGGCCATGAAGGCGTGGAAATGGGCCCGGCTCTTCCGCGGCTCCGGGACCGCGGCGCAGAACATGTCCATCAGCAGGGATTTGCCCCGCCCCGGCGGCCCCCACAGATAGACCCCGCGCACCTCCGGACCCGGCCCCAGCAGCCCGCCCATCGGCGCCTTCTTGCGCAGGTCCTTCTCCAGCCGGGCCAGGGCCTCGACCACCGGAATCTGCGACGGATCGGGCGTCAGCCGGCCGTCGGCCAAACGACGGTCATAAGCGGTGCGTATGCGTGAGGGCATCGTTCTCGGGCTTAGCGGCGCCCGCGACCGCTGAAAAGCGATTGCTTCGCGCCCGCGAAAGCCCACATAGGCTGCTGACAACCTCAAACCACCTGCGCTCAAGCAGCGAGCCGCCGCGCGGCGAGCGTTAGCGCGTCCGAAGGACCTACCAATATGGGCTATCGCGTCGCCGTCGTGGGCGCCACCGGCAATGTCGGCCGTGAAATGCTGAACATCCTCGAGGAACTCGAATTCCCCGTCGAGACGATGCACGCCGTCGCCTCGCGCAAGTCCAAGGGCGTCGAGGTGTCCTGGGGCGACCGGACCCTGAAATGCGAGGACATCGAACTGTTCGATTTCTCGACCGTCGACCTGGTGCTGATGAGCGCCGGCGGCGACGCCTCGCGCCTGTGGTCGGAAAAGATCGGCAAGGCCGGCCCCATCGTCATCGACAATTCGTCGGCCTTCCGCATGGACCCCGACGTGCCCCTGATCGTGCCCGAGGTGAATCCGGACGCCATCAAGCTGGCGACGAAGAAGAACATCATCGCCAACCCCAACTGCTCGACCGCCCAGCTGGTCGTGGCCCTCAAGCCCCTGCATGACGCCGCGAAGATCAAGCGCGCCGTGGTCTCGACCTATCAATCGGTCTCGGGCGCCGGCAAGGCGGGCATGGACGAGCTGTGGAACCAGACCAAGGCCATCTACGGCCTCGGCGACGCCCGGCCGAAACTCTTCCCCAAACAGATCGCCTTCAACGTCATCCCCTACATCGGATCCTTCCTCGACGACGGCTCCACCGACGAGGAAGCCAAGATGTGGAAGGAGACGCACAAGATCCTCGACGAGAACATCAAGCTCACCGTCACCTGCGTGCGCGTCCCCGTCTTCGTCGGCCACTCCGAGTCCGTGAACCTCGAGTTCGACCGCCCGATCTCGGCCGACGAGGCCCGCGCCATCCTGCGCGACGCGCCGGGCGTCCAGGTCATCGATAAGCAGGAGCACGACGGCTACATCACCCCCGTCGACGCCGCCGGCGAACACGCCGTCTACGTCAGCCGCATCCGCAAGGACCCGACCGTCGAGAACGGCCTGAACCTCTGGATCGTCTCCGACAACCTTCGCAAGGGCGCGGCCCTGAACGCCGTCCAGATCGCTCAGCTGCTGGACGAGACCGGCATCATCAAGCCCGCCTCGGGGTATCGCAGCATTACGGTTTAGGTCCCGCTGGACAAAAAATAGATTCGTCATCCTCGGGCTTGTCCCGAGGACCCATCCGCCCGCCGCACGAACTGCGGCTGGTTCACGCCTATCGCCGTCCATGCGCCTCCCCGCCATGGATCCTCGGGACAAGCCCGAGGATGACGGTGTGAAAGGGTCAGGGGATGACGCCCGCTCCGTCCGCCACCCCCCGCGCGGCCCTGATCTCCGCCTTCGGCTGCTATGTCATGTGGGGCTTCATGCCCCTGCTGTTCATGGCCCAGGCGGCGGTCGGGTTCGACTCGCTCGAAATCCTCGCCCACCGCGCCCTGTGGGCCGTGGCGGTCGCCGGCCTGCTGGTCCTGCTGGCGAAACAGGGCGGTCAGGTCCGCGCCGCCCTGTCCAATCCGAAAACCCTCGGCTGGCTGGTCCTGTCCACCGCCCTGATCGGAGTGAACTGGGGCCTCTATGTCTGGGCCACGACCCACGAGGCCACGCTGGAAGCCAGCCTCGGCTACTACATCAACCCCCTGCTCAACATGGTCGTGGGCCTGTGGCTGTTCCGTGAGAAGATCGACAAATGGGGCTGGGTCGCCATCGGCCTGGCCGCCGTCGGCGTCCTGTTCCAGACCCTCGCCCTCGGCCGCCCGCCGTGGATTTCGCTGGTCCTCGCCTTCAGCTTCGCCAGCTATGGCGTCATCCGCAAACGCGTTCCCATCGACGCCCAGGCCGGCCTGCTGGTCGAATGCCTGCTGCTGGTCCCGTTCGGCTTGGCCTGGGTGCTGTGGCTGCAGCACACGGGCGCCGGCGTCGCCTTCGACAGCCCGGTCAACACCTTCTGGGCCCTCGCCAACGGTCCCGCCACCGTCCTGCCCCTGGCCCTGTTCGCCTGGTCGGCCCGCCGCCTGCCGCTGTCGACCATCGGTTTCATCCAGTTCCTCGCCCCGACCCTCCAGTTCGCGGTCGGCGTCTGGGCCGGCGAGGATCTGACGCCCCTGCGGGTGATCAGCTTCGTCTTCATCTGGGGCGGAGCGGGCGTGTTCGCGGCGGCGGCCTTCTTCCGGCACAGGGCCGCGCGCGAGGCGCTGAAGCGGACGGCGGAGCCGGTCTGAAGGGGTGATTGGTGGTTGGTGACTGGTGACTGGTGATTGCCGGTCCACGACCAGCGATTATCAGGTCGCGGGTGGCGGCTGTGTCAGCCACCAACCACCAATCACCTCCCTCACAGCGCCCCGTACACCGCCTCGACCAACCGCACCGCCCGCGGGTCGCCGATCAGATGCGGCGACTGGCGCGTCATCACATAGGCCCCTGACACCCGGGCGTCCGGATCGGCGAAGGCGCACGACCCGCCCCAGCCGCAATGGCCCGCCGCCGTCGGATTGGGGCCGAAGATGTGCAGGCCTTCGTTGCGCATCAGCCCCGCCGCCCAGCTGACGTCGAACGGCACCACCCTGTCGCGGCCGTGGATCCGCTCCCGCAGCATCTCGGCCCGCACCCCGGGCGACAGCACGACCCGGCCATCCAGTTCGCCGCCGTCAGCGACGACGGCCATGATCCGCGCCAGGTCCTTCGCCGTGCCGTGCAGATTGGCCGAGGGCAGCTCCATCGTCCGCCATTCCGCCGAGCCGCGCCCGCCGGGGGCCGAACCGGTATCGAGAAAGGCGGCGCGCTTGACCGCGTCGATGGTCCCCAGATCGGGCGCCGCCGTCGGCTTCTTCATCTGCGCCACGCGCCCGTGCTCGGACTCCGGCAGGCCGATCCACAGGTCCAGTCCGGGAAAGTCCTCGCGCAAAGCCGTCCCCATGCTCCGCCCGTCGACAAGCCGGAACAGCTCTCCGGCCAGCAGGCCGATGGTGATCGGATGATAGCCGGACGCCGTTCCCGGCTTCCACATCGGGGCCTGTTCGCACAGCCGCGCCAGCGCCGCCTCGCGATCGAACCAGATCGAGGGGTCCACGCTCTCCGAAAACCCCGGCAGCCCCGCCTGATGGCTCATCATCTGGCCGACCGTGACCCGCTCCTTGCCCGCCTGTCCGAAGGCCGGCCAGTAGCCGGCGACCGGCCGCTCATAGTCCAGCAACCCGCGCTCCACGCAGGTCGCGATCAGCAGCATCATCACTGCCTTGCCGGTCGAGAACACCGGCGCCAGCGTGTCCTCGCCGAACGGCCGGGTCCGGGCCGTGTCGGCCCAGCCGCCCCACAGATCGACTGCGACCTCGCCGCCGATACAGACGCTGAACCGCGCCGCCTGTTCGTTCAGCCCCTCGGGCGCGTCGGTGAAGTTGGCGGCGAAGGCGTCCTTCACGGCGGCGAACTTCGGGGGACAGAGGCCGTGGATGTCGGTTAGGGAGGTCATGGAGGTGTCGTACCGTCCCGACCAACCGACGTCACCCCACGGCCGCGCCCAGCAGGGCCATGGTCAGCAAGGCGACGGCATTGGCCGCGAAATGAATGGCGGTGATCAGCCAGAACCCCGCCCATCCCCGGCCCCGCTTCATCCAGTGGTGCTGGATCGCCGCCATCAAGGCGAAGAAGGGCGCCACGGCCAGCGACAGGGGGCCGAGACCGTGGAGGGGAATGGCCAGCAGGGCGCAGGCAAGCGACGTCGCCCACACCGGCCATTTCCGGCGGTCCCCGCCCCCCAGCAGCCAGACCACCAGCCGAATGGCCAGTGACTCCACCAGGGGGGCGAAGACCAGGGCGGCGAACACCCATTCGGCGGTCAGCACATCGGTCAGGCCGCTGTACTGATCCATCGCCGCATCGGCATCCCCTCGGGCGAAGACAAGGATGGCCAGCAGGATGACGACGCCAAAGGCCACCAGCGACAGCCGTCCGATCACCACCGCCAGAACAAGGGTCCGGACCCAGCGGTCGCTCTGACCGGTCAGGTCGCGCCAGAATCCGTGCGGCGGTGTGTCGGGCGCCTGCCGGGTCATCGGGGCAGGGCCTACCGCCGCGCCGCCGCCGACGCCGCCCGCGCCGCCTCGAACTCGGCTCCGGCGTTCCATTCCGGCCAGTCGCAGCTGTCGGCCAGATCGCGGCCCACGAGGTACAGCAGGTCCACGTCCGTCGCCGCCCCGTCCATCACCCACTCCGGCGTCCATTCGTCCGAGGGCTTGTGATAGCGATTGGCCACATAATCCCGGCTGGCGGCGTTGTGCCCGGTGAAGCCCGCCGCCCCGAACAGGGCCGGCACGCCCATCTTCGCCAGCGGGAAATGGTCGGAGCGGTAGAAGCCGCCGGCCTGCGGGGCCGGGTCGGGGATCAGGGTCCGCCCCTGTTCCGTCGCGCGCCGCTCCAGCCACGCATCCGTCTGGCTCTTGCCGGCCCCCATGACCACGATCTGCGGCGAGACCTCGCCGGGCAGGAAGCTGTCAATGTTGATATTGGCCACCGTCGTTTCCAGCGGCCAGACCGGATTGGCGGCATAGTATTCGGCCCCCAGCAGCCCGGCCTCCTCCGCCGTCCAGGCGGCGAACACCACCGACCGCTCCGGCGCCGCGCCCGCCTTGAACAGCCGCGCCAGCTCGATCAGCCCGGCCAGTCCCGTCGCATTGTCGACGGCGCCGTTATAGATGTCGTCGTCCCCGACCGGCGTCGCGCGGCCATAGGCGTCCCAGTGGGCGCCGTAGAGCACCGTCTCATCCGGATGAGTCGCGCCGGGGATGCGCGCCAGCACATTGCGGCTCTCGATCCGGTCGGCGGTCTGGCCGAAGTCGATCGACATCGTCACCCCGGTCAGAGCCACCGGCGTGAACTCCGGCGTCCGCGCCGCCTCGCGCAAGGCGGCGTAGTCGAGGCCCGCATCGCGGAAAAGCTGCTCGGCGACCGGCCCCTGTATCCACCCCTGCGCCGGGACTCGCTCGGCCTCCGGATCGGCCCGCACGATGTCGAATTTCGGCGCCGTCGACGACCCCTCCAGCACGCTCCAGCCATAGCCGGCGCCGGCCGTGTCGTGGATGACCAGCACCCCCGCCGCCCCGCGCCGCGCCGCCTCCTGGAATTTGTAGGTCCAGCGGCCGTAGAAGGTCATGGCGTTGCCGTCGAACCGCCCCGCTGTCGGATGCCCCTCGGGCGCGCCGAAGTCCGGGTCATTGACGATGACCAGCAGGATCTTCCCCCGCACGTCGACGTCCTTGAAGTCGTCCCAGTTCCGCTCGGGCGCGCTGACGCCATAGCCGGCGAAGACGATCCCGGCGTCGGCGACGGTGATCCGGTCCACCGGCCGGTCGCTCGACACCAGCAGCTGCGGACCCCGCTCCAGCGCCCGCGTCTGCCCGCCCGCCGTCACCGTGATCGACGCCGGCCCGGCCTGCCGCGTCCGCCCCAGCTGCGCCGTCTGCACCCATGACCCGTCCGGCCCGCCCGGCTCCAGCCCCAGGGCCTGGAACTGTCCGACCAGATAGTCGACCGTCAGCTGCTCGCCCGGCGTCGCCACCCCGCGCCCCTCGAATTCGTCCGAGGCCAGCACCCGCACATGCTCGTTCAGCCGCGCGGCGTCGGCCTGCTGCGCCAGCGCGGGCGAGGCGGTCAGGAGGATCGTCGAGGCGAGGAGGGTCAATCGAAGGCGGCGCATGGTCAGGACTCCACTCATAATTCCGCTCATCCCGGCGAAAGCCGGGACCCAGTTCTTTGGACGAGCCGGCCATTCAGGGCCAATCCCCGGCCGTTGTCCAACGCACAGTCTCACAAAAGCACTGGGTCCCGGCTTTCGCCAGGATGAGCGGGAGTGAGTGTAATCACCGGACAGACGAACCACTCTCCAGCCACCTCATCACGCCCTCCGCCGCGACCACCCCCGACGCCATCGACGCCTGCAGCAGATAGCCGCCCGTCGGCGCTTCCCAGTCCAGCATCTCGCCCGCCACGAAGACGCCCGGCATCGCCGTCAGCATCAAACCTTGATCCACCTGGTCCAGCCGCACCCCGCCCGCCGACGAGATCGCCCGCTCCAGCCCCTGCACCCCGGTCAGGGTCAGCCGCACCGCCTTGATCCGTTTCGCCAGCTTGTCCGCGCCCGCCGGCAGCTCGCCCGGAATCTCGCGCAACAGCCCCACCGCCGGCGCCGACAGCCCCCCGACCTTCCTCAGCCAGTTGGTCGCGCTGTCCTTGCCGCGCGGTTTCGACAGCCGCCCCGCCAGCGCCTCGACCGACAGGTCCGGCCGCAGGTCGACGCTCAGCGCCGCCGACCCGTCCCGCTCCACCGCCTCGCGCAGCGGCGCCGACAGCGCATAAATCGCCCCGCCCTCGAGGCCGTAGCGCGTCACCATCGCCTCGCCCCGCACGGTCCGGTCCCCGTGCGTCAGCGCGATCGGCTTCAGCGGCTCCCCCGCGAACCGGTCGGCGAAGACGTCTGACCAGCCCACATCGAACCCGACATTCGACGGCCGGAACGGCGCCACCGCCACCCCATCCGCCTCCAGCCACTCCCGCCACGCTCCGTCCGACCCCAGCCGCGGCCAGCTGGCCCCGCCCAGCGCCAGCACCACCGCGTCCGGCGTCTCGACCCGCTCGCCGTCCGGCGTCGAGAACACCCAGCCGCCGTCGCGACGCGCGACGAGGCGAGACCGCGTCCGCACCTCGACCCCCAGTTCGTTCAGCCGCCCCAGCCAGGCCCGCAGCAGGG
This sequence comes from Brevundimonas vancanneytii, assembly GCA_943367565.1. Taxonomy (GTDB): domain Bacteria; phylum Pseudomonadota; class Alphaproteobacteria; order Caulobacterales; family Caulobacteraceae; genus Brevundimonas; species Brevundimonas vancanneytii_C. The sequence goes on along the minus strand of CALRJO020000008.1, from coordinate 21,622 downwards.
GCGAGGCCTTCATCGCCCGCGGGAACACCCGCCCCGACGAGCCCGTGAACGTCGCCTGCCCCAGCCCCTCGGCCCAGCCGATCAGATGGGTCGGCGAGAACGCCTCCAGCCACGCCCCCACCGTCCCCGCCGCCGCGCCATAACGGCCCAGGAAGCCGTCCATCCCTTCGGAATGCGTCAGGTTCAGCCCGCCCCGCCCGGCCATCAGGAATTTCCGCGCCGCCGAGGGCATGGCCTCATGCACCGTCACGGCTGCGCCGGCCCGCGCCAGTCTTTCGGCGGCCATCAGCCCGGCGGGCCCGGCTCCGATCACATGTACGGTCTTGCGCATATCCATGGCTCCTGATGGACCGGAACGCCGCGAGCCGCCATACGCTCATCCCCCATGAGCGTCGCCTTTACCCGCGAGGAAGATCTGGAGGCCACGGCCGCCGACCTTCCCGACCGTCCGATTTCGCCCCATCCGAACCTGGTCACACCATCGGGCCTGGCCGCGATCGAATCCGCCCTTGCCTCGGCCCGCGCGGCGTACAGCGCCGCCCAGGCGCACGGCTCGATCGAGGCCGACCGCACCGCCATGGCCCGCGCCACCCGCGATCTGCGCTACTGGTCCGCCCGCCGCGCCACCGCCCAGCTGGTCGAGACCGAGGCCGACGGCCGCGTCCGTTTCGGCGGCTCCGTCACCCTCGAACTCGACGACGGCCGCACCCGGACCTGGCGCATCACCGGCGAGGACGAGGCCGATCCCGCCGCCGGTTCGGTCAGCCACGTCTCGCCCCTCGCCGTCGCCCTGATGGGCAAGCGGGTCGGGGACGAGGCCGTCGTCGCCGGCCGCACGGTCGAGGTCGTCGCCGTCGATTGACCGTCAATGGTTGCCCCGGCCCCCTGCTTGCCCCACCTTGGGGTCAACGGCGCCCGCCGACGGCGCGCCTCCAGCCCGGCGCCCGCGCGGCGCCCAAAAAAGGAAACAAACATGGCCCGCAAGCCCAACTACAGTTTCGAACGTCAGGAACGCGACCGCGCCGACGCCAGGAAGGCCGCTGAAAAAGCCGCCGCCAAGGCCGAAAAAAAGGCCGCCGCCGCCGCCCGCAAGGAAGCCGGACTGCCCCCGCTCGAGGACTGACGGCCCCTTCCGCACGGGCGCCGGCGGCCCCGCGTCCGGCCCCGGATTTGTTGTGACCACATTCCCCGGCTAGGATGGGTCATCCCGCATCCTCCCGTTTCCCTCCGCGCCTGCGGGGTTCGCGAACCTGTTTTCGCGCCACGGCCCTTCGCGGTCGACCCAGCGGACCCATGTAAGGACCTTCCATGCGTACATCGCTTTTCGCCGCCGTTTCCTGCGCCGCCCTCCTGACCGTCGCCGTCGCCCCCGCCGCCGCCCTGTCCGCCGCTTCGTCGGCTCCGGCCGGCGTCGTCGCGGTCTCCGAGACCATCACCGACGAGGAACTGCGTAGCTTCGCCACGGCCATGGAGGCGGTCGAGCCGATCGCCGCCGCCGTCACGGGCGGCGCCCCGACCGCCGAACAGCAGGTTCAGATGGCCGCGGCGGTCGAAGCTTCCGGCCTGCCCCTCGAACGCTTCAACGTCATCTCCGCGGCCGTCTCGACCGATCCGGTGGTCCGCGCCCGCCTGAACCTGGCGATCACGGAACCCTCGCCGGCCGGCTCCGCCGCCGCGGCCGTGACCGACGCCGAGGTCGACCAGTTCGTGGTCGCCATGGCCGCCGTCCAGCCGATCGCCGCCGCCCTGAACGGCGCCGCGCCCAGCGCTGAACAACAGGCGGAAATGGCCACGGCGATCGAGAGCGCGGGTCTGGCCCTCGATCGTTTCAACGCCATCTCCGGCGCCGTGTCCCAGGACGCCCATCTGCGCGCACGCATGGCCGTCGCCGACGCCCGTCGCGCCGGCTGATCTTCGCCACGCCCGCCTGTCATCCCGGACGCCGCTTCGCGGCGATCCGGGATGACAAGGCGTCAGGTCCGGCCGGCCGCCCGTGACGCCTCGCTCAACGCATCCCCCAGCACCGCCGCCAGCGCATCGATCCCATAAGGTTTGGACAGCAGCCGGAACCGCTCGGTCCTCGCCGCCGCCGCCGCTTCGCTGAAGCCGGTGGTCAGCACGACCGGCAGGTCGGGATCGTGCTCCCGGATCGCCTTGGCCAGCGCCAGGCCATCCATGTCGCCCGGCATCACCATGTCCGAGAACACCAGGTCGAACCGTTCCCCCTGCTCCAGAAGCCGCAGGGCGTCGGCGGCCTGCGCCGCCCGGACATAGGTATAGCCCAGATCCCGGATCATGTGGCCGACCCCGGCCGCCACGGCGTCGTCGTCCTCGACGAGCAGCAGCCGACCCTCGGCCTTCCGTGTCGACGGGTTCGCGGCGGCCGCCGCGAGCACGAGGTCGGGCGCGGTCGCCGGCTTGTCCGTGCGCGGCAGGCACAGGGTGAAGGTCGTGCCGACGCCCTCGGTCGATTCCACCGCGATCTCGCCGCCCGAAGAGCGGACGAATCCATAGACCTGGGACAGGCCCAGCCCGGTGCCGCGACCGACCTCCTTGGTGGTGAAGAAGGGTTCGAACACCCGCGACGCCACCGCCGCCGACATGCCCGTGCCGGTGTCGGAGACGGTCAGGCAGACCCGGTCGGCGCCCTCGTCCCCGCCCGGCAGATTGTCCGCGGACAGGATGATCCGGCCGCCGCTGGGCATGGCGTCGCGGGCGTTGACCGCCAGATTGAGCATCGCCAGCTCCAGCTCGCCGGGGTCGGCCTCGATCCGCCACAGGTCGTCAGGCAGATCAAGAACCACCTCGATGTCCTCGCGCAGCGCCCGGTCCAGCAGAAAGCGCAGCCCCTCGATCCGCGCCGGCAGATGCAGCACCTCGGTCGTGAGCGGGGCGCGGCGCGAAAAGGCCAGCATCTGCCGGGTCAGGGCGGCGCCGCGCTCGACGGCCTGACGCACCCCGTCGGTCAGCACCTTGCGCTTCGCCGGGTCGGTGGTGCGGTCCAGCAGCTCCACCCCGCTGGAGGCGACCATCAGCAGATTGTTGAAGTCATGGGCGATGCCGCCGGTCAGCCGGCCTATGGCCTCCATTTTCTGGCTCTGGCGAAGGGCCTCCTCCGCCTTCACCCGCTCGGCCATCTGCTGCTGCAGCAGATCGTTGGTCTCGACCAGGATTTCGGCCCGGTTGGCCAGTTCACGGTTGGCCCGCCGCAGGGCGCCCTGGGCGACCGCCAGGACAATGACCACCAGTCCGGCCAGACCCAGCACCAGCATCAGGCCGGCGTAACGGCTGAAGGTCTGCGACGCGGGCGTGTCCTGCAGTCGCAGTCGGGCGGTTCCCAGGCGCTGTCCGCCTTGCTCGACCGGCCGCACCACGATCAGCCGGCCGTCCTGGAACCTTGTGATTCGGCCGCGCGGAAGGGCGAAAGGCCGGATGGTCTCTCCGGGCCGGGCGAAACTGGCGACGAGGCGGTCATTCTCGTCATAGATCGCCGCCGCCAGGACGTTCGGATTGACCTGCACCGCGTCGACATAGTCCTGGGCCGCCGCGCGGTCGTCAAAGGCCAGGGCGCCGCTGACCGCCGAGGCCAGCAGGTCCGCCTGGGCCCCGGCCTCGCGGGCCATCTGGTTCTTCAGCGCGCGCTCGCTCAATACGCCGATGGCCACGCCCGCGATCAGCAGAAGCAGCAGCGACCCAAGGGCCAGCAAGGGAAAGCGGCTGTGCCTGAGGCGGGCGATCATCCGCATTTCAGCCCGCCCTCACCGAAAGTGCGAGGTTCAGCAGGCGCGAGCTGATGACCAGACCGCTGCGCGTCGCCGCCTGCTGGTCGATGTGAAACCGCACCCGGGCTTCGCTTAGGACGAAATGGACGGTTCCCCGTCCCGGCGCGGTGGCGGCGTCCGTCACCACCAACAGACCCGACTGGCCGACCGCCGTGGTGATCAGGGTTTCGGAGCCCTGGCCGACATAGAGGATGTGACAGCCAGCCACGGCCTCCCGCGTGGCCGGGCGACGCACGGTCAGGGTACGCCCGTAGGCGGTCTGGCCCCGGGCCGCGCGGTCCAGCGTCGCCCCGAAGGGATCGCGGCCCGCGACGCAGATCACCACCGGCGCCTGGGCGTTGGCGAACGCGCCCTGCGGCCATTCCACGAACGCGGCGAACCGCACCAGATAGTTGGCCTTGACCGAGTATTCGAGATTGCTCTGGGCCACGGCGGGGGTCGCCGCCGGACCCGCGAGGTTCCAGGCGGCGATCAGGAGGATCGCGGCGATGCGTCCTCCCTGGCCCATCTCAGAAATTCACGCGCAGGGCGGCGAAAACGCTGCGGCCGAAGGCCCGTCGTCGATTGGGATCGGCGGTTTCAACGCGGCGCTCCTCGATCAGATTCTGGCCGGTCAGGGACAGTTCGAGGGTGTCGGTCAGCCGCCAGCCCAGCCGCGCGTCGGCCTCCACATAGCTGTCCGTTCCGGTGGTCTGGAGTTCATCCACGGCCCGCAGCCGGACGTCCAGTTCCAGCCGGTCGGAAATCTGCGATTGCGACCGCAGCAGGACCTGATAGCCGGGGTCATCGCCGACCGAGGCGAGACCCGAGATGTCCAGGGCCGTCGGCGGGGCCGGGAAATCCTTCTCCAGCGTGCTCAGTCCGGCGCTGATCCGCCAGCGGTCGTTCACGTCATAGCTGCCCCAGGCCTCCACGCCCCAGGCTTCGCCGGCGCCGAAATTGGTGAAGGTCAGCGGCAGGAAGGTCGCCGGATTCAGTGAGACGGTCCGCAGGTCGTCATAGACATTGTAAAAGGCCGAGATCGAGAACGAGGCGCGGGGCAGGGGGGTGGCCCGATATCCCAGCTCATAGGCGGTCAGCGTTTCCGACTGGAACGTGCCCCCAACCAGAAAGCCGGGCAGGGTCAGGCCGCGCTCGATCCGGTTTGGCGTCCGGCTGGCGCGGCTGATCGCGGCCCACGCCAGGTCGCCGCCCGGTCGGGTCCAGGCGAGGCGGATGTTGGGCAGGAATTCCTCGCCCGAGAAGCTGTTGTCCTCGAATTTGGCGCCCAGCGTCAGCGTCAGACTGTCCGTCAGGCTGATCTGGTCCTGGATGAAGGCATTGGTCAGCGACAGCGTCAGCTCTTCGGGATCAAGGAAGGCGCCGCCGGGCGCGGGCAGGAAGCGCGACTGCACCGACCGGTAGCCGGCCCCGAGCACCAGACGGTGCCGGCCCAGGTCCATGGCGTGCTGCGCCGATACATCCCAGGTGTCGTTGTCCTCGACAGAGCCGGGCTCGACCCGTTCGAAGCGGTCGTAATAGGCCTGCATCTGGACCTCGCCGCCGGCCAGCGGCCGGACCCAGCGCGCCAGCACATTATGGCCGCTGACCCGGGTTTCGGTTCGGGAATAGTCCTCGTTGACGGTCACCTCGTTGTCGAAAGCGTCGCCTTGCAGCGTCAGCTGGTTGACCCCCGCGGTCCAGTCCAGCCGCATCCCGCCGCGCAGGCCCGTGGCCCCGTCGGTGGCGTCGCCTCCGGCCGGGTTCAGGCTGTCGTCGTGCGATACCGCCCGGACCCAGGCGCGCCAGGCCCCGATCTCGCCCAGCCGGCCCCCGTGGCGCAGGATGGCGGTCACGTCCTCGTTGCCGGCGCCGACGCTGACCAGCGTCCCGATCGTATCCCGGGCGGACCGGGTTGTGATGTTGATCACCCCGTTCATGGCGTTCGAGCCGTACAGCGCCCCGCCCGGCCCGCTGACGACCTCGATCCGCTCGATATCCTCGAGCGCCAGATCGCGCGCGTCCCAGAACACGCCCGAATGCAGGGTCGAATACAGGCTGCGCCCGTCGACCATGACCAGCAGCTTGTTCGAGGTCTCATAGCCGTTGAAGCCGCGCGCGCTGATCGCATAGTCGACGGAATTGACCCGCTGGACGTTCAGATTGGGCGCCAGCCGCAGCACCTCGGGCAGGCTGGTCGCGCCCGAGCGCCGGATATCGTCGGCCGAGATGACGAAAATCGCCGCCGCCGCCTCGGCCAAGGCCTGGGGCCGCCGCGACACCGAGGTCACCTCGACCATGGACAGCTCTTCCAGCGACATCCGCGCCAGATCCTGGTCCCCGGGCCCGCCCTGGCCGCCGATCCCCTGGGCCGTCGCGATCGGTCCGTCCTCCACGGGTCCGCGGGCGTGCGCCGCCGTCGGCAGGGCGCACAGGAGCGCCGCCGCCGCGACCGCGCGTCCTTGATCCAGACAAAACAAGACCTGCTCCCCCCTCGCAAGCGTCGCCGTGGTGGTCGGGTGGAACGCGCCTTACGGCGATCGGTTGCGACCGCATCGACGCCGGAAGGATTGCGCCTCGCCGGTCGAACGCTAAGGTCGCATCCTCAGTCAAAAGGATCGTCGTCCATGCGCCGTCGTCTTGTATCCCTCGCCGCCATTCTCGCTGTCGTCGCCCCCGCCGGTTCGGTCTGGGCCTTCTCGCCGGAGGCCGGCTCGGCCCCCGTGGCCGTCGCCTCGGCCCCGGCCCTGCCCCAGGCCGCCCCGCTGCAGGGCGCGCCCGTCGCCGACCTGGTCGCCCGCGTCGACATCCCCTGGTCGCGGTTCCAGCTCGACAACGGCCTGACGGTCATCGTCCACGAGGATCGCAAGGCGCCCGTCGTCGCCGTGTCCATCTGGTACAATGTCGGCTCCAAGGACGAGCCGGCCGGCTCGACCGGCTTCGCCCACCTGTTCGAACACCTCATGTTCGGCGGTTCCGAGAACTCCCCGACCAGCCACATCCAGGCCATGAGCGCCGCCGGCGCCACCGGCCTGAACGGCACCACCTGGTTCGACCGCACCAACTATTTCCAGACCGTTCCGACCCCGGCGCTGGAACAGACCCTCTTCCTCGAAAGCGACCGCATGGGCTTCCTGCTCGGCCAGGTCGGCCAGGAGGTGCTCGACCTGCAGCGCGGCGTGGTCCAGAACGAGAAGCGCCAGCGCGACAACCAGCCCTATGGCCTGTCCTCCTACGCCCAGCAGGAGGCGCTGTTCCCGGTCGGCCACCCCTATCGCCACTCCACCATCGGCTCGATGGCCGACCTCGACGCCGCCAGCCTCGAGACCGTGCGCAACTGGTTCCGCGACAACTACGGCCCCAACAACGCCGTGCTGGTCCTGTCCGGCGACATCGACGAGGCGACCGCCCGCACCCTGACCGAGCGCTATTTCGGCTCCATCCCGCGCGGCCCGGTCAATGTCCCGGCCGAGGCCGACATCCCGACCCTCGCCGCCCCGGTCGAGGAGGTCCTGCGCGACCGCGTGGCCCAGACCCGCGTCAGCCGCGCCTGGGTCGTGCCCGGCATGCTGGATCCGGATTCGGTCCCGCTCAGCGTCGGCGCCTCCATCCTCGGCGGCCTCGCCTCCTCGCGCCTGGACAACGCCCTCGTGCGCGGCGACCAGACCGCCGCCTCGGTCAGCGCCGGGGCCCAGGGCTTCCACCGCCTCGGCTTCTTCAGCTATTCGGCCAACGTCAAGCCGGGCGGCGACGCCGCGGCCGTCGCGGCGCGCATGGACGCCGTCTTCCAGGACTTCCTCGCCAACGGCCCGACCCAGGACGAGATCGACCGCGTCGTCACCCAGTACGCCGCCCGCGCCATCCAGGGTCTGGAGCAGGTCAACGGCAAGGCCTCGGCCCTGGCCGAGGGCCAGCTCTACGCCGGCGATCCCGACTTCTTCCGCAAGCAGCTGGCCGCATACGCCGCCGTCACCCCGGCCCAGGTGCGCGACGCCATGCAGCGCTGGCTGAACCGCCCGGTCTACAGCCAGATCGTCGAGCCCGGCGAGCGCGAGGCCTATGTCGAGGCCGCCGCCGCCCCCTCGGGCGCCACGCCGGTCCCCGCGACCGAGATCGTGCGCGTCCCCCGCGACCCCATGCCGACCATCGGCGACGTCTCCAACATCGACTTCCCCGACGTCCAGCGCGCGACCCTCTCGAACGGCGTCGAGGTGGTCTACGCCCAATCCACCACCGTCCCCGTCACCCGCGTGGCGGTCGAGTTCGACGCCGGCTACGCCGCCGACGAGGCCAATAGCCTCGGCGTCCACTCCATGATGCTGACCCTGATGAACGAGGGCACCACCACCCGCGACTCCAACGCCCTGGCCGAGGCCCAGGAGCGGCTCGGCGCCTCGGTCAATGTCGGCGCCTCCATGGACCGCACCGCCGCCAGCCTGACCGCCGTCACCACCAACCTCGACCCCTCGCTGGTCCTGCTGTCCGACATCGTGCGCAATCCCGCCTTCGCCCCGGCCGAGGTCGAGCGGCTGCGCGCCCAGCGCCTCGCCGGCCTGGCCGCCGAACGCACCCAGCCGGCGGCCCTCGCCGCCCGCGCCCTGCCGCCGCTGATCTATGGCGAGGGCAATCCCTACGGCCGGCCCTTCAACGGCACGGGCACGCCCGAGACCATCAGCGCCCTGACCCGCGAGGACCTGATCGCCGAACACGCCGAGTGGGTCCGCCCCGACAACGCCCGCATCTTCGTCGTCTCCGACCTGCCGCTGGCCGATGTGACCCGGCGGCTCGAGCGGGCCTTCGGCGACTGGCGCGCCCCGGCCGCCCCGCGCGGGACCAAGGCCTTCCCGGCCGACATCCCGCCGACCACCGCCCGCATCGTCCTGATCGACCGGCCGCAGTCGCCGCAGTCGATCATCTACGGCGGCGCGGTCCTGCCCGTCTCCGGCACCGACGACCTGCTCACCCTGACCGCCGCCAACAGCGTTCTGGGCACCGACTTCCTGAGCCGGATCAACGCCGATCTGCGCGAGACCAAGGGCTGGTCCTACGGCGTGCGCGGCTCGGTCAACGCCCTCCAGCACCGCGCCCCCTACATCGTCAACGCCCCGGTCCAGGCCAACCGCACCGGCGAGTCCATCGCCGCCCTGATCGCCCAGTACGACCGCTTCCTGACCGAGGAGGGCGTCACGCCCGAGGAGCTGGAGCGCACCATCAACGGCGACACCCGCGGCCTGGCCGGCAGCTATGAGACCTCGGGCCAGATCCTCGCCGCCCTGCGCTCCAACGCCCTCTACGGGCGTCCGGACGACTATCAGGAGACCCTGGCCAGCCGCACCCGCGCCCTGACCGCCGCCGAGATGGACGCCGCCGCCCGCGCCGTCATCGACCCCTCGCGCTTCGTCTGGGTCGTCGTCGGCGACGCCTCGGTCGTCCAGCCCCAGCTGGAAGCGCTGGGCCTGCCGGTGGAAGTCCGTCCGGCGCAGTAGGACAACGGATTCTCCTCCCCCTCATGGGGGAGGGGGACCGCGCGAAGCGTGGTGGAAGGGGCCGCCACACCCCCACCATCCGCTCATCCCGGCGAAAGCCGGGACCCAGTCCTGTCCAGCCTGACGCCGGCGTTTCAGGACGACCCGGCGAGTTCAGGCTCGATCGACTATAGCCAGAGCCTCTGCTGTTGAAACGTCCCTTTCAATGGCTTCAGCACCCGGCCGTCGCGATGGCTGGGCCTAGCTCTTCGGCGCAATAGAAGGCAGTCGCCGCTTCAAAAAGGCAGACCCCCGCACTGTAGTCTTCCGCGTCGCTTACGTTTGGTTCGATCACGGTCAGAGACAGCGTCGAGACAAACCGGACAGGTCCAGCGTAGCCGCCCATCCGATTGCGACCGTTGACCATGCCGCAGACCCGTTCGTGCTGCGCTCCATAGGTGATGACTTCGCTGAACACCGCCGACTGAGGATCGATCAACTGGGCCGACACCCGGCGTTCCGCCTCTCGGATCGCGAACGCCTTGGTTCCGGGAATTCGGTCGCAGCCGCTGATCCCCAAGGCGAGTGCGGTTACACATGCCAGAGAAAAGAGACGCGCCGTCATCGTTATTTGCGCCGGGACCAACGCGGTGTCGGATTGGGCGTCTCCTCCGGCGGAGGCGGCAACGGGTCGGTCTCGGGGGCCGTGCTGTCTTCCTCTGCTTCGGGCGGTGTCGCAGGATCAACAGGAGTGGTTCTGGCGCCCGCGCGCAGGTGGCGCTCGATGGCGACCATCAGGAAGAAGAACATGACGACGAGGAAGGCGCCCAGGATTTGCAGCGCCAAGACCAGATTCGGTCCGATCTGCGCCCGTGTCGCCTCTCGACCATCCCGGGTCGCACGCGCCTCGGCGCGGACTTGTTCAGACTGCTGGGACCAAAGCCGGAAAAACTCTTCGTCGGCGCGGCCAAATGCGACACGCGGGCTGACGATGCCTTCAGGGTACGCCGGGACACAGCGCTCCACTGGGACGCTTCGGGTAACTTGGCATCCCTGCGGATATACATACCAGTTGTAGCAGGCGGTGCTGTACGAATCCCAGACGCTTCGCCGCTGATAGGTCGTGCTGCAGGACTGAGCCGTCTTTTCTGCGGCCTTGTACTCGGTCAACTGGGACACGACGGCGGTGTCTTGCATGGCGGCCGTAACGGCGGCGAGCGCCTGCTGTTGGTAGTTCGTGCTGTTCACGAACCACTGAGCCTTGCCGGCGCCTCCAGCATAGCTTTCAAGATCGTAGCCGAGCGCGTCCATCAGCTGCTGAGAGCTCAGAGTCTCATCCTCCGGCTTCTTGTACGCTTGGGAGGCGGTCCGATAGACAGCGTAGTACTGGGGAAACACGTCGCGGGCCCAACGGGCATGAGCCTGCCGAACGGCAGAGGGAATCTCGTCGGACTGGTCGCGCCCGGCTTGTTGAGGAGCCGCCTTCTTGAGCTCGGCGGCTACCTGGGCTCCGGTGACTTCGACCGGGCTCTCCTCAACCTGTGTCGAAACAAAAACCCGCCACAGGGCGTTCGCGCCGAAGAAGATCGCGCCCAGCAGGCATAGGGTCGCGACCCCGAGAATGGCGACCCGCAGGCTCGCCAGATACACGCGTTCGATCCGGTCGAGATCGACCTTGTTCAGCTTGAAATTTTTCAAGGCTCCCCCCTTGGAAGCGCCACGGTTAGCACTGTTCGGGGGGAATGCAATCTTTCGTGGAATGGTTAAGCTCAGCGGGTGCGTGCGTTACTCGACCTGCTCCTGCGTTCGCCGCCGGTAGACGAGGTCCGCAGCCAGCGCGGCGGCGGCCAGAATGTTCAGGATAGCCCAGGTTTCCCGTTCGAAATGAATTCGCAAGATCGGGTTGTAGAGCAGCGCCAACCCACAAAGCCAAAGCCAGTAGTAGGCCGGACGTCCCTTTGAATGGGCATCATAGGCCAGGGCCGCGAAGGCAAGGCACGCCCCAATGCGCAGCAGCTGATAGTAGCCGTACGGCATCGGCAGGACCGCCAGAAGCAGTGCGGCCCCGACCACATAGTGAAGGGCGGGAACATACCGGCTCATGTTCTTCTGAGACCCCGGCCGGCCACACCGAAGAGCGCATCTACCCCGCCGGCCAGTACGGACAGCACCACCGGCCAGAACACCACCATGGCGGCGCCCCACCACGGCCAACCCCAAGCGGCGATCATCCCCCAAAGGGCTAGTGGGGCGAGGACGATGTCGAGCCGAAGCATGAACAATACGCCGATGAACAGCACGGCGCCGAACCAATTCCAGTTCCAGACATCAACCGCGAGGCCCCAGACCGCCACCACATTCAGGATGCTGAGCGCGAAAATGGCCAGCATCATCATTCCGCCGCCGGTGGCCCCAGCAGCTGCGCCAAATTTCGACATTCCCACCCTCCCCAGAGCTGGAGGCGAGAGTGGCGCGCCGGATAGCAAAAGAAAACCCCCGGCTGCTTCTAGCCGGGGGCTCCTTCGTTATGCGAAGTGAGGGCGTGGATCAGAAATCCATATCGCCCATGCCGCCCATGCCGCCGCCGCCCATGCCGCCGGCGCCGCCGGCGCTGGCCTTCTTCGGCGCATCGGCCACAGCCGCTTCCGTCGTGATCAGGATCCCCGCCACCGAGGCCGCGTCCTGCAGGGCGGTGCGCACGACCTTGGCGGGGTCGATGACGCCGGCCTTGATCATGTCGACATACTCTTCCGTCTGGGCGTTGAAGCCGAAGGTGTCCGACTTGTTCTCCAGCACCTTGCCGACCACGATCGAGCCTTCGACGCCCGCGTTCTCGACGATCTGACGGATCGGGGCCTGGATGGCGCGGCGGATGATGGCGATGCCGGCGGTCTGGTCGGCGTTGTCGCCTTTCAGACCTTCCAGCGCCTTGGTCGCCTTCAGCAGGGCGATGCCGCCGCCGGGGACGATGCCTTCCTCGACGGCCGCGCGCGTGGCGTTCAGGGCGTCGTCGACGCGGTCCTTCTTCTCCTTGACCTCGACCTCGGTCGAGCCGCCGACGCGGATGACCGCGACGCCGCCGGCCAGTTTGGCCAGACGTTCCTGCAGCTTCTCCTTGTCGTAGTCCGAGGTGGTGTCCTCGATCTGCTTCTTGATCTGGCCGATGCGGGCCTCGATGGCGTCCTTCTCACCGACGCCGTCCACGATGGTGGTGTCGTCCTTGGTGATGGTGACCTTCTTGGCCTTGCCGAGCATGTCGAGGGTGACGTTCTCCAGCTTGATGCCGAGGTCTTCCGAGATGACCTGGCCGCCGGTCAGGACGGCGATGTCCTCCAGCATCGACTTGCGGCGGTCGCCGAAGCCCGGAGCCTTGACGGCGGCGACGCGCAGGCCGCCGCGCAGCTTGTTGACGACCAGGGTGGCCAGGGCCTCGCCCTCGATGTCCTCGGCGATGATCAGCAGCGGGCGGCCCGACTGGACCACGGCTTCCAGGATCGGCAGCATCGACTGCAGCGACGAGAGTTTCTTCTCGTGCAGCATGATGAGGGGCTCCTCGAGCTGGACCTCCATCTTGTCGGCATTGGTGATGAAGTAGGGGCTCAGGTAGCCGCGGTCGAACTGCATGCCCTCGACGACGTCGAGTTCGGTCTCGGCGGTCTTGGCCTCTTCAACCGTGATGACGCCTTCGTTGCCGACCTTTTCCATGGCGCGGGCGATCATGTCGCCGACTTCCTGGTCGCCGTTGGCCGAGATGGTGCCGACCTGGGCGATCTCGGAGTTGGCGCTGACCTTGCGGCTCGAGGCCTTGATGTCGGCCAGCACGGCCGTGACGGCCTTGTCGATGCCGCGCTTCAGATCCATCGGGTTCATGCCGGCGGCCACGGCCTTGAGGCCTTCCTGGACGATCGACTGGGCCAGGACGGTGGCGGTGGTGGTGCCGTCGCCGGCCTTGTCATTGGTCTTGGAGGCGACCTCGCGGATCATCTGGGCGCCCATGTTCTCGAAGGCGTCCTCCAGCTCGATCTCTTTCGCCACCGAGACGCCGTCCTTGGTCGAGCGCGGGGCGCCGAAGGACTTCTGGATCACGACGTTGCGGCCCTTGGGACCCAGGGTGACCTTGACGGCGTTGGCGAGAACATTGACGCCGCGCAGCATTTTTTCGCGCGCGTCGGTGGAGAACATCACTTGTTTGGCGGCCATCTGGCAGCTCCTTGAAATAGGTGGTTGGTGGTTGGTGGTTGGTGATTGCGGGGATCAGCAGCGGCGCCGGACCGGACCCGGTCGCGCCAGCCGCCAACCACCAATCACCAATCACTCAGCTCAGGACGCCGAGAACGTCCGACTCTTTCATGATGATCAGGTCTTCGCCTTCCAGCTTGACCTCGGTGCCCGACCATTTGCCGAACAGGATGCGGTCGCCGGCCTTCAGGTCCATGGCGACGTGCTTGCCGTCTTCATCGCGGGCGCCGGGGCCGACCGAGACGACTTCGCCTTCCTGGGGCTTTTCCTTGGCCGAGTCGGGGATGATGATCCCGCCCTTGGTCCTGGATTCCTCTTCCACGCGCTTTACCAGCACGCGGTCGCCGAGCGGACGAAACGCCATTTGTCTGTCTCCCAAAGTTTGTATTCAGCGCCCGGCGCGGCCGATTGGCAGCCAACAGGCCCGAGTGCTAACGCGAGGGGCAAGTAGGGGGGCGGGCGGCCCCCGTCAAGCGCGGCGGGGCGGGATTTTCGGGCGTTATTGGTCCGCGACGGCCGCCAGCGCCCAGCCGGCCTCGACCTGCCGCGCGAACAGGGGGCGGGCCCCCCGCACCCGGGTAAGCCAGTCGCGGCCCCGCCCGTCCTGCCCCAGCAGCTCGCCCAGCTCCGCCCGCACCCGGTCCCGCGCCTCTTCCGGACGGCCCTGACGGATCAGGAAGCCGGCATGCTTCTGCGCCCCGTCCAGGGCGTCGGCATGGGCGGGCGGCAGGCGGTTGGTGGCGATGGCGTCGGCGCGCCGGTACAGGGCCTCGGCCTCATCGGCCCGGCCCAGCTGGTCCAGCACGGCGGCGTATCCCTCGATCGTCTCCAGCAGGTCGGGGCTGTCCGGTCCCACCCGGGCCTGATAGGTCGCCAGCCCCTCGCGGAACGGCGCCTCGGCCTCGGCCCAGCGGCCCTGGTCCGACAGGGCGTAGCCCAGATTGGCCCTGGCCACGCCGGTGAACGGATGATCCGGCCCGACGATCTCCAGCGCCAGGGCCAGCGCCCGCCGGAACGGCTGCTCCGCCGCCACGCCGTCGCCCGTCACATGCAGGAACCAGCCCTGGTTGGTCAGGCACTGGGCCAGCAGCACCTTGTTCCCCGACTGCTCCGCGATGGCCACGGCCCGCGCGTACAGGGGCGCCGCCTGATGCCCGCGCCCGGTCCGGCGCAGCGAATTGCCGAGGTTGGAGAGCACGATGGCGAGGTGATAGTCGGTCGGGCCGTACAGCACCTCGTACATCCCCAGCACCTGCCGATACAGCGGGTCCGCCTCGGCGTGCCGGCCCTGGGCGGTCAGGGTGTTGGCGACCAGGTTCAGACTGTCGCCGACCAGCTCGTGCACCGGCCCCAGTTGGTCGCGCCGCATCCTCAGGCTCTCCCGCGCGGCGGCCTCGGCCTCCTCGTTGCGGCCGAGGAAGTCCAGCGTCCGGGCGCGGTCATAGAAGAGGTCCCCCCGCTGCTCCGGATCCGCCGTCGCCATCTGGTCCAGCAGCATCAGGGCGCGATCGGTGTCGGCCAGGGCGCCGGCATAGTCGCCCCGGTCCTGCTTCAGACGCGCCAGCACCGCCAGCGGCCGTCCCACCGGCGCCGCGTCCCGGCCCAGCCGGGCCTCCAGCAGCTCCACGGCGGCGGTCGCGGCGGCCTCGGCCCCCTCGTGGTCATCGGCGGCGGATCGCACGGCGGACAGGGCGATCAGGGCCTCGGACCGAACCTCCGGCCCGTCCTTGCGCGCCAGGATGGCGGCCACCTCGTCGGGGGTCGCCGCAGAGATGCGGACATCGGCGGGCGGGGGAGGAGGCGGAGGAGGCGGGGGCGCCGGCGCGGTCGTGGGCGGAGGCGGCGGCGGCACATGCGGCGGCCGATCCTGGGCGGTGGCGCAGGACGCCGTCGCGGCCAGGGCCAGCACCATCACGCCGCTCCGCGCCAAACGCCTCAACCCCGCCTCCCGACTTCGATACCCATGTTCGACCGATCGTCCGCTCCTTTGCAAGGCCTGCCGACATGAACGACCGATGAACAGGCCCCTCCCGGCGCGTTCAGCGGCGCACGCCCATACTGCGGTCAACCTCGGCGGTTCGCCGCCCATCTGTGAAAGGACAGACCATGAAGACGCTTTCGAAGATCGCCATCGCCGCGCCCGCCATGGTCGGCGCCATGGCCCTGAGCCTGATGGCCGCCAGTCCGGCCGACGCCCAGAGCCGCTATCATGACCGTGATCGCGATCGCGACCGTGGCGACCGCACCGAGGACGTCCTGATCGGCGCCGCCGTCGGCGCCCTCGCCGGCGCCCTGATCGGCAACGGCGACGGAACCTATGTCGCCGGCGGCGCCCTCGCCGGCGCCGCGCTCGGCGCCAGTTCGAACCGCGGCGGCGACTGCAGCTATTACCGCGGCGGCCGCTGCTACCGGAACCAGGGCCACTGGGAGCGCGAACACGGCATCAACAGCCGCGATCCCCGCTACAACGGCTATGACCGTCGCGACTGGCGCCGCGACCGCCGGGACCGCGACTACCGCTACGATCGTCGCTGGTGATCAGAACCCCAATCGTCCGGTCGCGTAGAGTTTGACCGGACGCGGGCGAGGAAAGCGGCCTCCGGCAACGGGGCCGCTTTTTGCTTTCGTCATCCTCCGGCGAAGCGGCGCAGCCGCGAAGACCGGGGGACCCAGTGGCGCGCGTGAGCGCGAACCTGTCGGGAGCTCGGCTGCGTCCGCCAGGTCGCCTGCGGCGCCGCTGGGTCCCCCGGTCTCGCTTCGCTCGCCGGGGGATGACGAAAGCGATGGCTCGCTACACCATCAACCGCTTCAGCAGCTCCGCCGTCGAAGGGTCCAGCCCCGCCGACGGCTCCCCCGCCGCGACATCGGCCAGGATCGCCCTGGCCAGCACCTTGCCCAGCTCCACCCCCCACTGGTCGAAGCTGTTGATGTCCTGGATCACCCCCTCGACGAAGGTCTTGTGCTCATACAGGGCGATCAGGGCCCCGACCGCCTCGGGCGTCAGGGCGTCCATCAATATGGTCGTCGAGGGCCGGTCGCCCGGAAACGCCTTGTGCGGGGCCAGCCGGTCGGCCTCGGCCGCGTCGGCCCCGGCGGCGATCAGGTCGGCGCGGGCCTCGGCCTCGGTCTTGCCGACCATCAGGGCCTGGGCCTGGGCCAGGGCGTTGGACCACAGCGGCGCATCCCCCTCGCGCGCGTCCATCGCGGCGTCCGAGGTGTGGCCGACGACGATGAACTCGGCGGGGACCACCTGCGGCCCCTGATGGATCTGCTGGAAGAAGGCGTGCTGGCCGTTGGTGCCGGGTTCCCCGAAGACGATGGGGCTGGTCGCCGTGTCCACCGGCGACCCGTCGCGCTTCACCCGCTTGCCGTTCGACTCCATCTCCAGCTGCTGCAGGAAGGCCGGCAGCCGACGCAGGCCGTGGGCATAGGGGGCCACCGTCCGCGCGTGACGCCCGCGACCCTCGACATTGTAGATCTGGGCCAGGGCCAGCAGCACCGGCGCGTTCCGCTCCAGATCGGCCTCGCGGAAATGGTCGTCCATCGCCCGGGCGCCGTTCAGCACCCGCTCGAACACGTCCCAGCCCAGGGCCACCGCCACCGACAGGCTGACCGCCGACCACAGCGAATACCGCCCCCCGACCCAGTCGCGGAAGCCGAAGGTCCGGCCGCAGCCCCAGGCCTCGGCCTTGTCCGGCGCCGCCGTCACCCCGATCAGGTGATGAACCATCCGCTTCGGCGACAGGCTCTCGGCCAGCCAGGCCTTGGCCAGTTCGGCGTTGGCCAGGGTCTCCTGCGTCGTGAAGGTCTTGGACACCACCACCACCAGCGTCGTGCTCGGGTCCAGCCCGGCCAGGGCCTCGCCCATGTCGCGCGGATCGACGTTGGCCACGAACCTCAGGTCGATGACGGGCTCCAGCGGCCGCAAGGCGTCCCACAACAGGCGGGGGCCCAGATCCGATCCGCCGATGCCGATATGGACGATGGCCGTGAACGGCAGCTTGGTCCCGCCGGTCTCGGCGCCCGAGCCGATGTCCGTGGCGAATTCGGCGATGGCCTTGCGCGACTCCGCCACCTCGGCCGACACCGGTTCGCCCAGCGCTCGGAAGTCGGCGTCATCGGCGGCCCGCAGCGCCGGATGCAGCACCGCCCGGCCCTCGGTCTCGTTGACCGCCTCGCCGCCGAACAGGGCGTTGCGCCGCCCCTCGACGTCGCAGGTCCGGGCCAGATCCAGCGCCGCCTCGAACCCCTCGGCGCTCCACGCCTGCTTCGACAGATCCAGATACAGGCCCGCGGCGTCCACCCCCATCCGCTCCATCCGGCCGGGATCGGTCGCGAACTGATGGACGATGCGTCCGTCGGCGTCCTTGCGGGCGACGGCGCGGAACATGTCCAGGGCCTGGGTGCGGGCGGTCATCGGGCGAGCTCGAAATCTGGAGAGGTAAACCCTCGTTTACGGGTGGGGCGTAAGCCGGATCAACGCTGAATCCGCGATTCGGCCAACTCTATGAGGTTCGCCATGTCCTGCGGCGTCGCCCTTGCGATCTCCCTGATGCTCTCCGACCCGAACGTGGCCATGGCCGCGGCCCTGCCGCCGCCCGCCGCCGACGCGCCGGTTTCAGTGGCGGGCGAGCCCCTGTTCGCCGACATCGTCGCCCGTTCCGGCGCACTGCGGGGCGTCGTACAGGGCTGGATCGCGGCCGGCGCGGTCGATCAGGCTGATTTCGCCTCCGGCCCCGCCTTCACCGGCTTCCGCGCCCAGGCCGTCGAACTGGCCGCCCTCGACATGCAGGGTCACATCGTCCTCAAGGACCGGGGTGTCGACGGCGACCTGAAATGCATCCTTCGCGGCATCTCCGAGGACATGCCGCTCAAGGTCGCCGCCGTCGAAGCCGCCGCCACCGCCGCCGAGCGCCGCGCCGCGCTCGAAGAACTGGCCTATCTGCTGGACGACAACGCCGCCGTGATCACGGCGCCGCCCCAGCCGGAGGTCTAGCGCCGCATTCCTGTCCCGTTCGGGAGAGAAAGGCGGAGCACGACGACCGATTCTGACGGAGCGGCGCCCGACCCTGCGTCCATGTACGAGAGACACCCCCGGAAACTCCGCTGCGACGACACCTGGCGAGCGGTGCGCCGCGCATGGGAGGCGGGAGAGACCGCGGCATCTCTGGCCCAGCGGTATGACGTCGGGCTGGCCAACCTGTGGCGGCGCCGGGCGTCGGAAGGATGGAAACGGCGCGAGACGGCCGATCCGGATCCCGAGCCGGCGGAGGGCTGGGACCGCTACGCGCGGCGCAAACAGGCCGAGTTCGAATACCGGCTGGAAGAGACGCGGCTGCTGGCGGCCAAACTGGCCGAGGCGATGCGGGGCGGCCCGCTGGAACAGGTTCCGGTCTGGCACCTCGGCTTCGTGCTGGAATGGCGCGCCGAGAACCTTCCGCCCGGGACGGCGGCCCACGACCGGGCCTGGGCGGTCCGGCACGGCTGGACCGCGGCCTTCTGGAGCGAGTCAGGCTGGCTGCACCCCCTGTCATACCTCGACGAAGTGACCCTGCAGGCGAACCGCGACGCCTGGCGCGAAGACGCCGGCCTCCCGCCCGGCGCGGCGGAGTCCTGGCCGTGTTGAGGCCACGACCGGGATGATGTGATACTGAGAGATCATCTCAGACAGGTGGAGCTGGAGGCTCTCGGCTGGACCGTTCTCAGATTCAGAAATGAGGAGGTTCTCACCCAGCCGGAACGGATCATCGCCGCGATCCGCGACCATGCACAGCGGCTGGATCAGTGACCCGGACCCCTTCTCCCATTGGGTCGAGGCTGATCGCATGCGATCAGCCGCGGGGGGCGCGTAGCGCCGGATGAGGGCCGACGGCCTCACTCGACCCTCACCCTTTCGCGCAAGAACGACGGCTTCGCCGCCGTGCGCTCAAGCCCTCTCCCATTGGGAGAGGGAATCCCATGTCCATCAGCCCTTCAGGAACGAATGTCCTTGAGCGCTTCAACCACCACCCCTTCGGTCAGCAACTGCGGCAACACCCGTGGCTCCGGCGATCCCGGCGACCAGAGCAGATACAGCGGAACGCCCGACCGCCCGTGGCGCCGCAGCTCGGCGGTGATGGCGTCGTCGCGTCGGGTCCAGTCGCCGACCAGATAGACGGCGTCCGCGCCTTCCATCGCCGCCTTCACGCCGGCCGAACCCAGCGAGGTCCGCTCGTTGATCTTGCAGGTCACGCACCAGTCGGCGGTGAAATTGACCAGGACCGGCCGCCCTTCGGCCAGCGCCGCCTCGACGGCCGCCGTCGACCACGGCGCGCTCGCCGGTCCGGCGGGCGGATTGCCCGGCGCGGTCACGGGAATTTCCGCGGGCAGGACCGCCGCCAGCCAGCCCGTCGTCGCCGCCAGCAGCAGGGCGATGGCCCCCGCCGTCAGATGCAGCACGCCCCGACGCCCGAAGCCACGCTCGGCCTGACCCCCGCCGATCAGCCATGCGCCGAGCGCCAGCAGCAGGCCCGCGACGAACAGCAGGCCCAGCGCCTCGGCCCCCGTCTGGCGGCTGAACACCCAGGCCAGCCACAGGGCGGTCGCATACATGGGGAAGGCCAGAAGTCCCTTCAGCCGCTCCATCCACGGCCCGGGACGCGGCAACCGCGCCAGCAGACCCGGCGTCAGGCTGACGGCCACGAAGGGCAGGGCCAGACCGAGGCCGAGGCCGAGGAAGACCGCCATCGCCATCGGCCAGGGCATGACCAGCGCGGCCCCCAGCGCAAAGGCCATGAAGGGCGCGGTGCAGGGCGCGGCCACGATCACCGCCAGCGCCCCGGTGAAGAAGGCGCCGACGCCCCCGGGCAGGCGCGCCAGCGGCCCCGATCCCGCGCCCTGCAGGCCGCCGCCGACGTAGAAGACGCCCGACAGGTTCAGCGCCACGGCCAGCATCAGCAGGGCCAGACCGGCGATGAACGGCGGCGACTGCAGCTGGAAGCCCCAGCCCACGGCCTCGCCCGCCGCCCGCAAGGCCAGCAACACGCCGGCCAGCAGCAGGAAGGTGGTCAGCACCCCGGCCAGGAAGGCCAGCCCGTCGCGCCGGGCGTGGCGCACGTCATGGGCCGAGGCCGTCAGCGCCGCCGCCTTCATCGCCAGGATCGGAAACACGCAGGGCATCAGGTTCAGGATCAGCCCGCCGAGAACGGCGAACAGCACGGCCTGGGCGAAGATCGCCAGCCCCGTCGACCCCGCTTCGGCGCCCGGATCCGCGCTGGACGCGTCCGGCGTGGCGGCCAAGGCGCCCGAGCCCCCGGTTCCGGCGGGGGCGGCGCCCGGCTCCGCCCGGATTTCCCAGGCGCCGTGGGTGGTGACCAGCACGCCCTCGACCGGTCCCGGCAATCCCGCGGCCTGGGTCTGGCCGCCGGGCTGCAGCCGCAGGGTCAGTCCCCGCGGACCCCAGACGCCGGTCTGCGCCGCCGGATGGGAAATGACCCCGCCCTCGAAGGGGAAGAAATAGCTGGGGCCGGGGTCGCGGCCGGCCAGCGGCCCGCCCGCCGCGCCGAGCGTCAGCACGCCGTCCTCAAGGGCGATCCGGGCCTCGATGCCCGCCGGTCGCGGGGCGTTTTCCAGCACCGCCGTGATGGGGCCGCCGTGGCGCGGGTCCAGCGGCGCCGCCCCCTCGCGGACGGGCAGGTCCAGCCTCAGGGTCAGTTCGTCGGGTACGCACATCTCGGCGCTGCAAACGAGGAACAGCGCCTTCACCGTCAGGGGCAGGGTCGTTCCCGGCCGCGCCGAGACGGGGATCTCGACCGGAACCGGCAGATAGACCACGCCGGAATAGCCGTAGTTCATCATCCCCGCGATCCGCTGCCGCTCGGGCACGGGCCAGACGATGTCGCCGGCCCGGACGCCCTGCGGCAGGGTCCAGCTCAGGGTCGTGGCCCCGCCGGAGTCGCCGGGGTTGCGCCAGTAGGTGTGCCAGTCCGGCTGGATGGTCTGTTTGACCGCCACCACGGCCGTCGATCCGGGCGCGGCCCAGGCCGATATCGGGACCAACTGCGCCTCGATCCGATCGGTGCGCTGCGGCCCCGTCGTCGCCGGGGTCTGGGCCGTGGCCGCGATGGGCCACAGGCTGCAGGCCAGCAGGATCAGCAGTCGAACGAGATGATTCACGCG